>JAITCI010000041.1 GCA_031283155.1 Spirochaetota bacterium
TAACGTGTCTTTTTGCCGTACTTGTATTAACATTCGCTTTTGCGGCATGCGGCAGCGATGACGACGACGGAGCGGATACCTGGAAAAATGTCACAAGCCTGCAGCAAATAGTGGGGACATGGAAAACCACATACACCCAAACAGAAACCGTACAGGGCATTACCATAAAAGTGGATGCGGAAGTGACCCTGGTCATTACCGCAAGCAGCGCCACTGCGGGAACAATGTCGGGAACCATGAAAACGACAATGACGTTTTCCGGCGATAATATAAATACCTATTGGCCTTATCTGCTGGAACAATATCCCGCATCAGAAGGTTGGACTCCCAATAATACGGCGCATTCTGTAACACAGACTGAGTCAATTCCTTCAGAATCTGTAACTTTATCCGATCTGGATGGCGCCCAGATAAACCAGAATGGGACAAAAATGAAACAGCCTGCCAATGACGATGAGGATTCACCGGAGATGATATTTATAAAGCAATAAGGCGAACCGGACACGCGGAAATGGCAATGTGCCGTGGCAACACACGGCACATATTTTTATCTGCGACAGGAAATCTCCCTGCGGTATATGTTCCCAAAGAAAAAATATATTCGTCGTATTCGCGGTGCCTTCACGGCTTCGGCGCTTTATTGCTTAGCCGCGCGCGAGGTTTTATTATAAAAGGGGGTAGCGGAAGCCAGAGCCGCAGGCGATGGCTGAAGCGTGCCCCGCGCTGATCGCCATCCGTGGCTGCGCGGGGTACTGCCATCCGTGGCAGTTAGGGGAGCATATGCCTTCGATTTTCCGGCTGATAAGTAAAATTGCTGCGCCTGAATCTATATGCTCCCCCACAAGCACAAGGAGAAGATGATGAAAAAACGTATGCTGTTTTACGGCTGTGCCTGTGTATTGCTTGCCGCGCTGGGAATAATTTTTACCTGCAGAATGGACGCGCCGACGGGCAAAAGCGGAGAGCGCGCGAAATTTACGTTTACCGATTCGGCGGGCAGGGAAATTGTTCTGCCCATGCCGATAGAGCGCATAGCCCCCTACGGCAGCATGGCGCAGAAGTATCTCATTCCGCTCGCGCCGGATCTCTTCTGCGCCATCACCTCGCCCTACCGGAGCGGGGAGACGGAATTTCTTCCCGCAGCGCTTGCCTCTTTGCCGGACATAGGGCAGTTTTACGGGCAGGCCACCTTTAACGCCGAAGAGGTCGCCAAAATCAACCCCGACGTTATCATCGACGTAGGCGAAACAAAGAAGAATATAGCGAATGATATGGATGATATTTCGGAAAAAACCGGGCTCCCGGTGATCCATATCAGCGCCGATCTGCAAAGCGCCCCCGAGTCATTCCGCACCCTGGGCAAGCTCCTCGGCAGAGCCAAGAAGGGCGAGGAACTCGCGCTCTTTTGCGAAAAGATTCTCTCCCGCGCGGAAGGCATTATGCGGCGGGTGGGAACCGGTAAAAAATCCGTCCTTTACTGTATGGGGAACAAGGGGCTGAATGTTCTGGCGCGGAATTCCTACCACTCGGAGATCATTGACTGGATGACCGATAACCTGGCGCTGGTGGACAATCCCTCTTCCAGGGGCGGCGGAAATGAAAGCAATATGGAGCAGTTATTCCTCTGGAATCCCGAGGTCATTTTCTTCGGCCCCGGCAGCGTTTACGACTCGGTTGCAGAGGATCCCGTGTGGCGGGAATTCCGCGCGGTTAAGAGCGGCGCGTACTACGAGGTTCCCCAGGGTCCCTACAACTGGATGGGAAGCCCGCCGTCCATCAACCGGTATCTCGGTATCCTCTGGATGGGGCAGGTGCTCTACCCCCAATACGCGGACTATGATCTGTATGCGGAAACGCGGGAATACTACCGGCTCTTTTACGGTTACGATCTTTCGCGGGAACGCTTTGATCGCCTCACCGCCCGCGCGATTCCGGAATGAGGTAGGCTATGGGTCCGCGCGCGGAAAAACGGGGGGGCACCGCCGTGTCTCTGGTATTCCTCTTCCTCCTGGCGGCGGCTATCGTAATCTCCCTCTCCCTGGGGCGTTACCCCATCCCGGTACAGGCGCTGTTGGATCGCGTCTTTCAGGGCAGCTTTGAGTCCCCCGGGATGGAGGCGATTTTTTTTAATGTGCGCCTCCCGAGGATCCTGCTGGCGTGTCTGGTGGGCACCGCCCTGGCGGCGGCGGGGGCAAGTTATCAGGGCGTTTTCCAGAATCCCCTGGCCACCCCCGACATCCTGGGCGCTTCCAGCGGCGCCGCGACCGGCGCCACACTGGCCATATTGCTCCGTCTTCCCCAGCCCCTCGTGATGCTCTTTGCTTTCTGCATGAGCCTCGGCACCATCGCGCTGGTGATGCTCATCGGGGAACGCGCGCGCGCGAAACGCATCGTGGGCATTATCCTTGCCGGTCTGATGATCTCGTCCCTCCACAGCGCGGCCTCCTCCTGGATGAAGCTCCTCGCGGATCCCAATAACGTACTGCCCGAGATCGTCTACTGGCTCATGGGTTCCCTGAACAAGGCGCGGCCTTTGGACGTACTTTTCGTCCTCGGCCCCATGCTGATTGGACTCCTGCCGCTCTATATCTTCCGCTGGCGGATAAACCTGCTGACCTTACACGACGAGGAAGCCCAGTCCATGGGGGTAAATGTCCGCCGTACCCGCTGGCTGATCATTTGCTGCGCCACCCTGATCACCGCTGCGGCGGTTTCGGTCAGCGGCGTTATCGGCTGGGCGGGGCTGATCGTTCCCCATATTACAAGGCGCTTTACGGGGAACAACTACCGCGATCTGATGCCTGTCTCGATGCTCTTCGGCGCCCTCTTCCTGCTGGTGATCGACAATATCTCGCGCAACCTCTTTGCCACCGAAGTCCCCCTGGGGATATTCACCGCCCTCATGGGGGTACCCTTTTTCCTCTGGCTCATCACGCGGAGAGGAGACCTCTGGTGAATCCTCTCGAAGCGCGGAACCTTAGCTTCTCCTACAGCGAGCGCCCCATTTTCAGTAACCTCAGTTTTTCGCTGGAACGCGGCGAGCTGCTGGGACTCCTCGGGCCGAATGGCTCGGGAAAGACCACCCTGTTCCGCTGCATCCTGGGGCTCGATCACAGGTATGGAGGCGACGTATTTCTGGAGGGCGAAAATATACGGCGCAAAACTCCGGCGGCTATGGCGCGCCTTGCGGCATACGTCCCCCAGGCGCATCATCCCTCGTTTAATTATACGGTGATGGATATGGTTCTTATGGGTACCTCATCGGGGGAAAGGGCGTGGGCTGTGCCGGGATCCCGCCAGAAAGCCGCCGCCCTGGAGGCGCTCGCAAAGATCAACTTCCAGGAATTTCATAGCCGGAATTTCCGCGAACTCAGCGGCGGCGAGCAGCAGATGGTACTCATAGCCCGCGCGCTTGCGCAGGGGACGCGGATACTGATCATGGACGAACCCACCGCCAATCTGGATTACGGCAACCAGCTCCGCCTCCTGATGACCATAAGCGGCCTAAGCAGGCAGGGCTACAGCATCCTCCTCTCCACCCACAACCCCGATCACGCTTTTCTGTTCGCGCGCAGGGTGCTGGCGCTTCACAACCATGCGCTCGCGGCGATAGGCCCTCCCGCCGAGGTTCTTACGCCCGAATTGATCCACACCCTGTATGGTGTGCAGGTGCGCTTGCGCAGGGACGAACAGGGAAGAGTCAGCAGCGTCCCCATACTCGAGGATCACTGAGCGCGCGCGGGTGCGCAACCGGAATGTTCTCTAGCACTTGGCTAATACGCTTCAGCTCAATATCAAACCGCGCGCCGCCGCTGCGTCGAGCGCAAGCTGCTCCAGTAAGGCGGTCTCATCGGGAAAGCAGCGTTCCTCCCGAATGCGGTGCGCGAAAATAAGCTCAGCATCCTCGCCCGGCGCAACTTCCGGCGAAGAATCCAGCGTATGCGCCTCGACCCGGATACAGCTTCCGGAGGTATGGGTCGGTCGCGTCCCGATATAGCTCAAGGCAGGATAGAGCCGCCCCGCATACCGCAGATACGCAGCATACACGCCATTGCCCGGAATCAGCGCAGCGATTTCACCGAGATTCACGGTGGGATATCCGAGGCGCGAGGCAATGCCGTCGCCCGAAACGCGCACGCCGCGCAATACATATTCCCTGCCCAGCAGAACCCGCGCGCCCTCAACGCCGCCCGCAAGCAGCAGAGCCCGGATGCGCGACGAACTCACACGCTCACCATTGTCGCATAAGGGCGGGAGCGTAACGAGTTTCCCCCCGCGCTCATCGAGAAAGTGCGCGATATCCCGCGCATCCGAAGCGCGCCCCGCGCCAAAACGGAAGTCCTCGCCCAGCACAAAGCCGCACCAGCCTTGCCCGGCGAGCGCGCGTAAAAAATCCTGCCCATGAAGAGCCGCGAGCGCGGCGTCAAATTCGAGTTCAATCAGCGCATCAACGCCCAGCGCCTCCAGTAAACGCGCGCGATCCTCGCGGGTTGAAAGCGGTGCCTTCCTTTGTTCATGTCCAAAATGATCCCGGGTATGCCCGCAAAAACTGACCGCGACCGCAAGCGCGTCATTTTCGCGCGCGCGCGCAACAAGCTCCGCAATCAGCGCCTGGTGTCCGCGATGAACGCCGTCAAAATTACCGATGGTATAGATCGCCCGTTCCGCGCCGCTTGCGCGCCAGGCGGACAGACTCGCATACCGCATAACGCTGTGCGAAACAGAGGACATGGTTACGCGCTTTCTACAGGCAGGCTTTGCGTACACACAAAGCGCCATACGCCATTTTCGCGCCTGAGTACCGCCGGAATATGCCTCGCGGCGTCCATAAAACCCACATAATTCGTGGAGCAGTTTTCGAGGCGCGCGGCGATGGCGCGCGGAATAATTCCATGCGAGAGCAGCCGCGCTTCCTCGCCCGCAACCGTAACAAGACGCTCCTGCCCGAGGCAGGCCGCGATGTCGAGATACCTTTCGCGCATCTCCTGCGGATTGCGATTGGAATAAAAATAGGCGTCCTCAACCATATAATCGCCGATGCTGATCCTGCGCAAACCGCTGAGGCAGGCCCCGCAGCCCAGCGCTTCGCCAATATCGCGGGCAAGCGAGCGGATGTAGGTTCCCGACGAACAGCGAATATCCAGGTAGAGCCGGTCTCCGCCCTGGTAAAGCCTTCTTGGGGTGATCGCGTAAATATGCACCCGCCGCTCGGCAAGTTCAGGAACCTCCCCTTTTCGCGCCAGGGTATAGGCGCGCACCCCGCCGACCTTCAGGGCGGAATAGGCAGGAGGACGCTGCATAATCTCGCCCGTAAAACGCGCATAGATCGCTTCTAAATTATCACTGGTGATATCCGGCACAGGGTGGGTCTCCACAACCTTCCCATAGAGATCTTCTGTTTCGGTAACGGTTCCCAGGAGGATCTCCGCCATATAGGTTTTCGGCATTTCATGGAAATAAGAGACAAGCCGCGTCGCCGTGCCGACGCACACAAGCAGCAAGCCGGAAGCGGCGGGATCCAATGTTCCGGTATGCCCGAGACGCAGCCCGGGGAAAAAAGGCGTGAGTTCGCGGATAACATCGTAAGAACCGATCCCGGCCGGCTTATCTACCGGAAGAACACCCGCAGAGAACGGAAGCCCTTGCACTGACGCGGGAGCAGGCTCATCCTGTTTTGTTGGCTTCCTGAATGATCCGCTCAATTCGGTAACCCTCTTCGATGGAGCTGTCAAGATGAAAACGAAGCTCGGGTACTTTCCGGAAATCAAGCGCCTCGGCAAGCCGTGAACGCAGAAAGCTCCTGCCCTTATGGAGAGCAGCAAGAATTTCCTTTTCCTTCCCGCTATCCAGGGCGGAGACGAATACATCCGCATAGCCCAGATCGCGCGAAAGGCGCACCTCGTGCAGGGTAAGCACACTGTCCTGAAGCCGCGGATCGCGCATCTCCTCGCGCACAAGGCGGGAGAGTTCCTGCAAAATACGCTCCGCCGCCCGCTCGGTTCTGTACGAGACGCCCATGCCTTACTCCGCTTTTGCCTTGCCGGGCATGACTTCCTGCATATGATAATTTTCGAGAACGTCCCCTATGCGTATATCGTCATAGCCCTCGACCCCGATGCCGCATTCATAGCCCTTCGCGACCTCGCGGGCGTCGTCCTTGAATCTCTTTAACGAAGAAACCTTGCCTTCAAATATGACCTCGCCCTCGCGGATCACACGCACCTTGTTGTTGCGCAGGATGGTACCGCTGATGACATAGCAGCCCGCGATGACTCCGGCCTTCGGAACCTTGTACACCGCGCGTACCTCGGCGCTGCCGCTGACGCGCTCCTGGAGTTCCGGAGTCATCATGCCGCGAAGCGCGGCCTCGATATCGTTGATTGCGTCATAGATAATGGTATAGGGGCGAATCTCGACGTGCTCGCGCTCGGCGGTCTCGCGCGCGCGGGTATTCGGGCGCACGTTAAATCCTATGATGATCGCCTTGCTTGTCGCGGCAAGCATGACGTCGTCCTCGTTGATGGCACCGGCGGAATAGCGGATACAGGTAAGCCGCACCTCGGCATTTTTAATATTCTCAAGCGAAGTTTTGAGCGCTTCCGCCGAACCCTGCACGTCGGCCTTGATGATAACCTTGAGTTCTTTGGTTTCGCCGAGCTTCAGCTTATCAAAAATATTATCCGCGGTAATTTTCTGTACGTTCTTGGCGTCCTCAAAGCGCCTGAGTTCCAGACGCTTCGCGGAGATCGTGCGTGCGCGCTTCTCGCTCTCGACGATATGGAGCGGATCCCCGGCCTGCGGCAATCCGGAGGATCCCAGTATCTCCACGCACATTGAGGGACCGATCTTGTCGATGCGCTCTCCGCGATCATCATACATCGCGCGGATCCTGCCGTAATGCACACCGGCGACAAAATTATCGCCCACAGACATGGATCCCGCCTGACAAAGCACGGTTATGGTTGTACCTTTGCCGCCGATACGCGCCTCGATCACGGAACCCGTACCCAGTTTTCCCGGATCGGCCCTGAGTTCAAGCATCTCCGCCTGTAGCAGAATGGCGTCGAGGAGTTCCGGGATACCTTTTTTCTGAAGAGCCGAGATGGGTACACACATCGTTTTCCCGCCCCAGTCCTCCGCCAGAAGATCGAGGCGATCCGCGAGCTGCTGCTTGACGCGATCTATATTGGCGTCGGCCTTATCCATTTTATTTATCGCAACCACTATCGGCACCTTCGCCTGGATCGCGTGGCGCGCCGCCTCCAGGGTTTGCGGCATAACACCATCGTCCGCCGCAACCACAAGCACGACAATATCCGTTACCTTCGCGCCGCGCTCGCGCATACTCGCAAAGGCCTCGTGTCCGGGCGTGTCGATAAAGGTGATGCTCCCATGTTTTGTGCGCACCTGATACGCGCCGATGTGCTGGGTAATGCCGCCCGACTCCGTATCAACCACGTTAGATTCGCGGATGGCGTCCAGGAGCTTGGTCTTTCCGTGATCAACATGCCCCATAACGGTGACTATCGGGGGGCGTACTGCCATGCGGGCGGAAACGTCCGCAGCCTCTTCAATGACCGTCTCGTCGTACAACGAAACCTGCCGCACGGTACAGCCATACTCCGAGGCCACAATCACCGCGGTATCGGCGTCGATAGGCTGGTTGATCGTGGTCATCATGCCCATTGTCATCAGTTTGGCGATGATCTCCTTTGCCGGAAGATTCATCTTTCGAGCCAATTCGCTGACTGTGATGGTTTCCATAATCTCGATTTTATCGGGTACCGAGGCGAGCTGCGTTTCGCGCTTGGTCTTTTTCTTGAAACTGGGCTTGCTGCGCAGAATTTCGGAATTTTCGTTCCATCGTTTGTCCGGCAGACGATCCCGCCGTTCGCGCTCTTTATTTCGAACCGCGCCCTTATGCTGCCCTCTTCGGTCGCCGCCCTGCGAGAGCGGCATACCCATACCGGATGCCGGACGCATACCGCCCGCCCCCGAACGGAAACCTGCGCCCGCATGAGCGCCTACGCCCGCGCGGGTACCCGCGCCTCGCGCCTGGGAACCTGCACCCGAATGGAGGCCTGCACCCGAATGGGCATCGCGCCTATCGCCGCGCGGGCGATCCCCCTGACCGCGAGGAAAGCTCCCCATCGGCTTCGCGGGACCTGCACCGGGAGCGCGGGGGCGTTCCCCTCTGTCGCGCGGTGCGCGATCTGACGGCGCAAAACTGCGGGGAACGCTCGGTTTCCTGGGGAGAGCTGCTGCGGATTCGGTCTCTGAACCTGCGCCCCCGGGCGCACGCGCGGCGGGAGCGGGCTTAGCCGGAGCGGGCTTTTTGATGACCAGCTTTTTTTTTGCGGGAGAAGCATCCTCCTCCGGCTTTATTTTCTTTTTGATGAGCGTGGCTACCTTGGGTACAGGCTTTATACCCGCATCGCCCAGCATTTTTTCAACGCGCGCCAGAACATCGGCAGGAATGGAATCGGTCACCGCAAGATTGGGCAAACCGGCGCGATCAATATAGACCATGATCTCGGTAGTTTTAACGTTATATTTTTTTGAAAGCTCCAAAACTGTCATCAACTATCCCCTCTTGCCCGCATCTCTCCCCTGATCCAGCGGAATATACGCATTTTCAGACGAAAAGCTAAACTTTTCAAACCGGGTATTCTTACTCCTCTTCTTCTGTATCTGTGTCGTCATTCTCCTCGTCAAGAACAGTCACGCTGTCGCGAATCACCTTGACGATATGCGCGGCAAGCGTTTCATCAATCCCCGGAAGCAGGGCGAGATCGGCTTCGTCCAACTCCACCAATTGCTCCACCGTGCGCACACCGTTTTGTTCCAAAAGCCCGATAACGTCGTTATCAAAATCGTCGATCTCGTCCAGAGGCGTCCCCTCGCTCTCCTCCTCTTCGTATACCTCTTCTTCCTCGTACTCAGCTTCTTCCGCATCGCTCCGGAAGAGATCCTGCGCGCGCTGCCTGGATTCCTCGACTATATCCATGCCCTCAAGCTCGCTCTCCTTGCGGACGTCGATATTCCAGCCGGTCAATTTGGAGGCGAGTTTTACATTGAGTCCGTTTTTCCCGATGGCGAGCGAGTATTGGGTATCGTCCTCACGGTCGGATACCACCACCAGCGCCTCGCGCCGTTCCTCGCTGACAAGATGGATACGCGAAACCTTGGCGGGACTCATGGCGTTACGGATAAACTCGCGTATGTCGCTCGAGTATTTGAGGATGTCTATTTTTTCGCCGCCGATCTCGCGAATGATGGTTTGAATCCGCACCCCCTTCATCCCGACGCAGGTTCCGATGGGATCAATCTCATCGCGCGTGGAGTACACGGCGGCCTTTGTGCGGTAGCCCGCCTCGCGGACTATGCCCTTGATCTGCACGATACCGTCGTATACCTCGGGAACCTCTATCTCAAAAAGATAGCGCACAAATTCGGGGCAGCCGCGCGAAAGCACGATCTTGGTTCCCTTTTCATCCTCTTCGACGCTGTAGAGATAGGCCTTGAGACGCTCGCCAATCTGGAATTTTTCCCTGGGGGATTGGTGGCTGCGCGGCATGATGCCCTCGGTTTTGCCGAGATTGATGAAGAGCATACCGTTCTTTTCGCGCTGCACGTACCCCGTGATCATTTCGCCCTGGCGGTGGATGAACTCGTTATAAATAATGTTGCGCTCGATACGGCGCAGTTCCTGCGAGATGATCTGCCTTGCCGATTGCGCCGCAATCCGGCTGAAATCATCGACCGGCAGCTGAACCAGAATCTCGTCGCCCAGCTCGGCTTCGGGATTCATCGCCGAGGCCGAAGCAAGATCAATATCAAATACAGGGTTATCGACTTCTTCCAGTATCTCCTTGCGCGCGTACATCAGTATCTCGCCCGAATCCTCGTCAAAACTGACGACCACATTCTCATCGGTTTGATATTTGCGCTTATAGGCCGCTATGAGCCCTTTTTCGACGGCGTTCTGGACAAGATCGCTCGGAATCCCTTTTTCGTGTATAAGCTGCCGAACAGCATCCGCAAAATTTGAAGCCATCGCGTGCCCTCCAGATTTATAAAAAATATTCCATAAAAAAAGAGCCCCCAAAACGGGATGCCCTTTCGCAAACGCAAAATAGCACTGTATACCTGTATTATAGATACACCACAAGACCGCCTAAGTCAAGGCATAAATTTGCGCCTGGCTCTCGCTTATTATCAGTGGAACATCTTCATCGGGCGGTCGGGGCGGTGATAAATGAAAGCGAACGGAACGACCATACCCCCCTGATCGCGGTACTCCGACGGGATGGGGCCGAAGTCATGCGCCGCCTTGATCGCGAGTATGCAGGACTCGTTGACCGAACTTTGGTTATGGGGCTGCACCAGGCGAATCTCGCCCACCTTGCCGTCGAGGTCGAGCGCAAAGGTGAGCAAAACCTCCCCCTGCTCCAGAAAACCAAAGTAGTGCTGAAATCTGGGAAAATAGATATTCCATTGTTCGGAGATGCGCGCCACCATGCGGTAAAAATATTCGGCGTTCTTTTCCGCCGCAGTACCGAGGCTGATCCGCCCGCGCGAATCGAAGTTAATCAGGAGTTCGCTGTCGGGGCGCAGCTTTTGCGGCAGCTCCTGAAAGGGGCGGAGCGCCTCGCCTGTCTCAAAAATCATCTGCGGACTCGCGCGGCCAAGGCTCCGGCGATCCACCGGAAAGAGCGCGTCCTCGGCTGTTTTTTCGGCTTCCTGCTCGCGCCCCTGCGGCTTGTCATTCTGCGCCGTATTTGCGCCCGTGTTCGGGGCGGCGAGCGACCAGGATTCTGTCGCGCCCTCGGTCGTCTTGCCGGAGAAGGGATTTTCATGGGTAGCGATAAAGGGCGTATCGCGGTCAAGCGGCGCGCTGTGATCATCAAGCGAATGGAGCGGCACGATGTATTTATGCAGCGAGTACATGGTCTCCGGCTGGTCAAGATACACGGCCTGTTGCCTCGGCGCGGCCGACGCCTGGGACATTTCCTGCGGCAGGCGGTACACGTCGGTGAAGGCAAGCCCCGCCAGCGCGAGCGACGCGAGTACGCCATAAGTTAAGCGCCAGGAATCGTGTTCAGCGGACATAAGCGCTCCAGTTTCATACATCCCGTATAGGTAAGCATACACCATAAGAAGGGCGGATGGAGACAGAATTTTTTTGGGGGAACATATACCGCTTGCCGGATTATATGGAAAATGCCGGTATTATTTGGCCGTGTTCTGCCGCCGCAAACACGAGGTTTGCACCCCGCGCGCAACAGGATGTTGCGACCGGCGCGGGGTATCGGATGTGCCAAACACCGATACTATGAAATAAATGTTCCGCTATTGGGGAAAAACAATGCCGCCTGTAAATCAACGATGGGTAGGTTTCACAGCCTTATAAATCCTTCATCCATAAGCGTATGTTCAGAGTACCGTACGCGCAACGCGAAAACCCACGGAATCGCTCCTGAACGAAGGGTTTTCGCTGAACCGAAAAGCTGAACGCGAACCCTGCGCAGGAAAGCTAAAACCGCCTCCGCGCAGAACACGAACTATTATACCTGTGCCCGGACCTGCGGGATCCGTTCCTGCGGCGGCATCCGTGTAATAGCCGCTCCCATACCTGTCCCAGCACCACTCCCATACATTCCCGTGCATATCGTATATGCCCCAGGCATTGGGCGTCTTCTTCCCTGTCTCATGCGTTTGATCATTGCTGTTGCCGCTGTACCAGCCCCAGTCGCCGCTCCAGACATCCCCGAGATTGTACGCAGTCGTTGTTCCCGCGCGACAGGCAAATTCCCATTCCGCTTCGGTAGGCAGTCTATAGCCATTTGCGCTGATATTCATAGTCACTGCGTTCCATGCGGTACTGCTGCTCGCGGGAACTGTTCCCCAGGCTGAGGGATCAGTACTCCCGTTTATTGTGTATACAGGCGTCAGCCCTTCCAGCCCGCTCAGTTTATTGCAGAACACAAGAGCGTCATACCAGCGCACAGTCTCCACCGGACGCCTGGCCGCAGCCTCTCCCTCCGCAGGTTCGCGATTATTGATCGTTGAAAAATAGCCTGGATTGACCCCCATGACCGTTTGGTACAATTCCTGCGTGACCTGATATTTGGCCATATAAAAATCTTTTGTGAGCGTAACCGGGTGCGGCGTTTCATCACTGCCATGATTCGCCTCAGCCACTGGGCTGCCCATAAGGAAAGTACCTGCCGGAATAAGCACCATAACATGGGATGCAATACCGATTCCGCTGCTGAAACTGCTGCCGGAATCGCTGCTACCCGATCTGCTGCTGGAATCGCTGCTGCTGAGAGAATTTTCGCCATCGCCCCCGCATTGCACACCAAGCAAAGCCGCAAAGGCTAAAAACAATATAATAAGCGCCTTCTTCATGGCAAGCTCTCCTCTTCAGCATAAACAGACACAGAGCCAAGTATATACCAACGAAAAATGTTTGGCAAAAAATTTTGACGCGCTATGTGCCGCGAATTGAACGGGATGGTGTTTCCAAATCAGCCGCCATGCTGCATACTGTGCTTATGGAAAATGAAAGACCATCCCTCGCGCCTTCGGACGCCGACCGCAGGGAACTGCGCGCGCTCGTCTCCAAATTTGGCGAAAACCACAACGAAGATCGGGTGCGCAGCGAGTTTATCGACAAATTTTTCAGACTCCTCGGTTGGGATATGGGCAACGATACCGGCACGGGCGAAGTTATACGGCAGGATGACGTAAAAATCTCTGGCAGGACGAAAAAGCCCGACTATGGATTTTATATCGGCAAGAGCCTCAAATTTTTTCTGGAAGCCAAAAAGCCTGCCGTCGATATCAAGGGCGGCGCCGATCCGGCGGAGCAGATACGGCTCTACGGGTGGAATAAAAAGCTGCCTATCTCGATCCTGACCGACTTTGAGGAATTTTCGGTATACAATACCCGCATTAAGCCTAAATCAGGCAGAACAAAAAAAGAGTCTGCGGCTATAGCGCGCGACAGGTATTACACATTCCGGGAATACGAAGAGAAATTTGATGAGATATACGCCCTCTGTTCGCGCGACGCCGTGGCGGGCGGCAGTCTTGCCGCATATACCGGGAAAACAAAAGGGACGGACGAGGTAGACGACGACCTTCTGCGGCAGATTGAGGAATGGCGGTTAAAACTCGCAAAAAACATATACAAGCATAATAAAAACTATTCCGTTTTTGATCTCAATACCATAGTGCAAAAAATAATCGACCGCCTGATATTTTTGCGCATTGCCGAAGACAGAGGCATTGAAAAAGAAAATTTGTTGCTGGAAACTGTGACCAAAAGCGCAAACGTCTATGTGGAACTCAAAAAAATTTTCAAACAAGCCATTACAAAATATAACGCCGGTATGTTTGAAAAAGATAATTTTATCGATGACGTTTATATTGAAAATAAAGAACTCAAAGAAATTATAACAAATCTCTATTATCCAAATTCTCCTTACCTCTTTGACGTCTTGCCGGTTGAGATTCTCGGGAGTATTTACGAGCGTTTTTTGGGGAAAACAATACGCTTAACCGCCGAGCAAGTACGGGTTGAAGAAAAGCCCGAAGTCAAAAAAGCGGGCGGCGTGTACTATACCCCGCAGTACATCGTGGATTACATCGTACAGAATACGGTGGGAGAAAAGACCAAGGGCAAAACCCCGGAAGAGATTGCAGAGATTAAAATTTGCGACCCTGCCTGTGGTTCGGGTTCCTTTTTGATTGGCGCGTATCAGTATTTGCTGGATTATCACCTTGCGTATTATACGCAGGTAAAAAATCTGCGCGCCGCGCTGAGTAATAAGAGGATATATGCGGCATCCGGCAAACCGCCCGTATACAAACTGACGATAGCGGAAAAGCAGCGTATCCTGACAAATTCAATCTTTGGCGTAGACATAGACCAACAAGCGGTTGAAGTCAGCAAGCTCTCTTTGTATTTGAAACTGCTGGAGGGCGAAACGCAAGAGGCCGAAGAGCAGAACCGATTTACACACTCCTCTATGGCGCTCCTGCCCTCGCTCGATGAGAATATTAGGTGTGGGAATAGTTTTGTTGGAACGGATTTTTACGATCAGCCTGAGTTACAACTTTCTCGGGACGATAAGATGAAGCTGAATTGTTTCGACTGGGAGGCGAAGTTTCCAGACATATTCAATAATGGGGCGGCTGGCTTTGATGTGGTTATTGGAAACCCGCCGTATGTGAACGCAAAAACTCTTGTTGAGCTTTTTGAAAATGAAAGAAACTATTTATCTGCGTCAAAGCACTATATATGTCTCTGCCAAAAATGGGATTTGTATACCGCCTTTATGGAAAAATCCATTCGTTTACTTGCCAGCGGCGGTCTCTTTTCGATGATTATCCCCTATCCGTTTCTGAACCAAAATTATGGCGCACTATTGCGAAGAAATATTATTGAAAAGCACAGGCTCATTTCCATTCTGGATTTAAGCAACAGAAAAGTATTCA
The DNA here is from genome assembly GCA_031283155.1 of Spirochaetota bacterium. GTDB lineage: Bacteria > Spirochaetota > JAGLSM01 > JAGLSM01 > JAKPMW01 > JAKPMW01. The sequence goes on from JAITCI010000041.1 coordinate 14,509, forward strand.
AAGACGCTGTTGTTACAAACATTGTATTAACCCTGCAAAAGGATAATGCCACAAAAGATATACAAATTGTAAAAATTAACGATACAAAAAATGAAATTTTCAACGCATACACAATAAGCAAATTTGAAAGCAATGCATCCAATTGGGCCATTGATTGTGAAAAAAGAATTGATTTTACAGATAAAAACTGCCTCATGCTCGGCGATATTTGTTTTATCAGCAAAGGGATGGTTCTTAATGCTGACGAAAAGTATGCAAAAGGGAAATTCATCAAAAAAGATTTGATCAGCGAAAAAAAAACAGCGATACATTCCAGAAGATATACTGAAGCAAAATATATGGACAGGTATGGCATCCATAATATTCTTTATCTCGAATGGAATACGAAAAGGGTTCCTGCCCGGATAAGCAGGCCTACGTTTGCGGAGCTTTATGAAAACCCAAAGATACTCATAAACAAACTCGGTTCCATAAAAGCAGTCTATGATAATTCGTATATATATTGTGATCAAACCCTGCGGGTTGCAGTTCTCTGGCGGCGTTTGAAAAATGTCAGCAACAACAGCATTGACAAATTTTTGGTTAAGTCCCGGGATGTTTTGGAAGAATATTCAGAAAATTACGGGGAACTGTTTTTATTGGGCATTATAAATTCAAGGATTTGTATTTTCCTGTTGGATCAAATACGCGGAGCAAAAAATATTGATATTAACCCGGAATACATCAAACAAATCCCTGTTCCCAAACTTGATCTCTCCAATAAAAACGATAAAGCCAGACACGATCACCTCGTTTCCCTTGTTGAGCGAATGCTGGAGCGCAAGAAAGAAGAAGCCACTGAGAAGAATACGGTTCTCTGCCAGCGAATTACGGATGATATCAGAGCCATAGACAATAAAATCAACGCGGCGGTCTACGCCCTCTACGGCTTGACGGAAGAAGAGATTAAAATTGTCGAGGGTTTGAGCCACAAAAACTACAAGGCATTGAGCCACGGATCACACGAAAAAAAGATCGAATAAAGCAAAAACTTCAAAAAGGGGTTTTTGGTTTTGTTTTTTACCAAAAATTTGTTAATCTTTTATTCGTGTTTTTATTCGGTCTTTTTCGTGGCCAAAATGCTTTTTTCGCTTCGCAGCGGGGCGGTTATTTGCAGGAAAGGCGCTTCGGTTATTGCGGTGAACGGCAGAGCGCCATTCTGCGCTTACCGGCATTTTCGATATAATTCGGCAAGCGTGTATGTTCCCCAAAAAATAATCACAACTCCTGCAGCCACGCTTTCGCGCGCGCGAAAAATTCCCGAAAGGCATTCCAGCGGGCGTCTGTATACAAACGCAGATCGGCCTTGCTGCCCATAACGCGCATCCCGGCTTGCTCGCCGAGATAGAGAGCGCGCGGGAGATGGTATTCCTGCGTAACAACAATCGCGGCACGCGCTCCAAAATGACGATAAGCGTTTTGCATGGTGTGCCGCGTGGTATAGCCCTCGTAATCGCAGCGGATCGCGGCGAGCGGAACGCCCTTGCTCTGCGCAAGGCGCGCCATGACGTCCGGCTCGTTATAGCCGCCGTCCCTGTTGCCCGACATCAGGAGCGTATCCGCCTTGCCATCATGGTAAAGCTGCACCGCAGTCAGCACACGATCCTCAAGCATATGCGAGGGCGCGCCGCCCGGCCAAACCGCAGCGCCCAAAACGATGATCGTGACGGGCTGCGTGAAATCGGTTTCGCTTGCCATGATCTTTTCGCCCCGGCAACGGACATACTCGCTTCCAAACGCAATAAAAAACGCGGCAAGCAAACCGAGGAGCAGAGCCGCACAAAAAACGCGCCCTGCGGATCGCCGGTTCATAGCCCCCGCTCGATACGCCGCATCGTCTCGCCGAAAAAATGCTCCAAGAGAAAGGCGGCGAGTCCGCAGGGCGGAACCGGGTACGCCTTTTGCGCGCCGCTTTGCATATCCTTGATGAGGACGTCTCCTGCCTGCCATTCATCCCCGCCGATAAAAACCGCATACCGCGCGCCCAGCCTGGACGCGGCGCGCATCTGTTTGGCGATCTGCTTTGACCCCTCGGCGTGCATCGCAAATACACCCCGCGCGCGCAGGGCATAGAGAGCTTCTTCCAATTGCGATTCGCAATTTTCATCGAGCAGAATGAAGCAATACTCCGGTACCGGAGCGGCCGGCGGTGTGCGGCTCTCGCTCTGCATCGCGAGCAGGAGCCGCTCAATCCCGAGAGCGCCGCCCACAGCCGGGGTGTCCGCCCCGCCGCTTGCGCCTATAAGACCGTCATAGCGCCCGCCGCCCGCGATTGTCGCTTGCGCGCCGATGGAATCATGCACAATCTCAAAGGCGGTGCGCGTATAATAATCAAGCCCGCGCACAAGACGGGGATTTGCCGTCCAGGGGAGATGGAGTGCCGTAAGCCGCGCCTGCAATTCCTGCCAGGCAGCAGCGCATACCGCGCAGAGCGATGCGGTCATTGCGGGCGCGGTGCAGAGAATTTCCTGACAGGCGGGATTTTTGCAGTCGAGCATACGCAGAATATTTTTGTCGTAGCGCTCGCGGCAGTCGGCGCATAAGCCGTCCAGCGAAGACGCAAAATGCGCCTTCAGGGCTTCGCGGTACTGCGGACGGCAATGCGCGCAGCCAACGCTGTTGATCTCAAGCCGGATACGCTTAACCCCCAGGGTTTGCAGCAAATCCCAGAAAAGCATGATCACCTCAACGTCATGGCGCGCGTCCGCCCCGCCGATGCACTCCACCCCAAATTGATGGAACTGGCGGTAGCGTCCCTTTTGCGGCCGTTCCGCGCGGAACATCTGGCCATGGTAGAAAAGCCGCGATACCGGATCATGCGCGCCCAGTTTGTTTTCGATCCAGGCGCGCACCACACCGGCGGTACCCTCGGGGCGCAGCACAAGATCGCGCTCGCCGCGATCTGTAAAGCGGAACATCTCCTTTCGGACTATGTCCGTCTCTTCGCCGACGCTGTGGATAAAGAGTTCCGCCGATTCGAAGATCGGGGTGCGGATCTCGGCATAGCCATAGCGCAGAGCCAGATCCGTCATTGTTTGTTCGGCGAAACGCCAGAGCGAAGACCGGAAAATTTCTTCGCCAAAGCCATCGGGCAAAATATCGTTGGTTCCCTTGATTTTCTGAATGGCTGTCATTGGAATTCCTTTATTGCAAATCCATCAAAAAAATATATGAAAATTGCGCTTCTCTTCGCCAATCGTGGTATCCGCCCCATGCCCGGGATGCACCAGGGTATCGTCCGGCAGGGCGAACAGGATCTCGCGGATACTCTTTTCGAGCAGACGCGCGTCGCCTCCGGGAAAATCAGTCCGGCCGATTCCTGACGCGAAGAGTACGTCGCCGGAGAAAAGACATCCCGCGCCGTACAGGCAAAGGCTGCCGGGGCTATGCCCGGGACAGACGAGCGCCTGAAAACTCTGTGCCCCTACGCGGAGTTCGTCGCCGTTCCCAACCGGGCGCGGTGTACATTCCGGAAACGCGACGGGCATACCGAAGTACGCCGAGAGATTGATCCGCGCATCAAAGAGCGCGGGCGCATCCGCCTCGCCGATGTGTACCGGAACTCCGCGCTCTATATAGGGGGCAAGCCCCGCGATGTGATCGACGTGCCCATGGGTTATAAAAACGCCTGTTTTTTCGTATGCAAAACTCGCGGCGAGGAGAGCCGGATCCTCCCAACCGGGATCAAACACCAGACATTCCCCGGAATCGCAGAGTACCCAGGCGTTGGCCTCCATCGGGCCGACCGCAAAACAGCGAAGTTCCATCAAAACTCCTTTTTACTGTCGAGAAGGATGGTGACGGGGCCGGAATTTATGGACTCAACCTCCATCATGGTGCGGAACCGCCCCGCGCACACCCTCCCGATCCTGTTCCGTACAAGTGAAATAAAATAGTCATACAATTCTTCGGCGCGCAAGGGGTCTGCGGCATTGCTGAACGAGGGGCGGCGGCCTTTGCGGCAATCGCCGTAGAGGGTAAATTCGGAAACCACCATAACCCCGAAATCGCCGCCCTCAAGGCAGGAGGCGTCCATATCGCCACCCGCGCCGGGGAAGAGCCGGAGGTTGAGAATCTTCTCGACCAAATATACGGCGTCGGCTTCGGCGTCATTCTTGCCTACGCCGAGGAGTACAAGCAGACCCGCGCCCATGGAGGCGGCCGGCTCGCCCCCTGTGCGTACGCTCGCTTTGGTTACACGCTCCACGACCGCGCGCATGGCTTTAAGGATTCCTTTGTATGCGAACAAGCCTCTTGCCCGCGAGATAGACCACATTCTGTGTATCGGAAATCTTGTCCACGCCGAGTACGTCACCGAAAACCTCGATCATGGTTCCGCGCGCGTAATTATGCGCATTATCGTCAACAACAATCACCTGGATGGAGTCGTCCTCATTGCCATGATAGCGCGCGGGCGCGACCTGCAAAAAATTCCCGTTTGTTGCGCGCACCACCTGGGTAAGCCACTGCACATACACCCCCCGGTAGAGCGGTCCTTCCTGATCAATGGAGGTGAGATCGGGATTGAAGTCCATCTTGTCGGGGGGAGGATTTTTCAGAAAATTTTCCAGCTGCCGCGCGGTAGAGAGCGATATATGATCCGCGTTGGAGGCCAGAATGCGGTTCAGGATATAGCGCGCCTCGTTATAATTGCCGAACTTCAATGAATCCATCGCGCGGGCAAGCAGGGAGGAGACCTCGGGATCCGAGAGAAAGAGTTCCGGCGGATTTTCCGCCGCCTTCATCGCGCGCGCGAGACTCTTGCCTATATCGGTATCGAGGACCGTACCTGATGGGAAATTCGGATCTGGCGCGCCCTCCTTTCCCGGGCCGCCAAAAATTCCACTGTAACTGTTTTGAGACGAGATAATATAGATGAGCAAAAGAACGCAGAGCACAATGACGCCAATCGCAATTTTGCGGATATATGGCGGAATATGCAGGGTACTCAGGAATTCAAACCGCTTTTTTGCGGGCAGCGCCACAAACCGGGATGGGTGCAAACCCGCCGCATACGCCTCAATCGACGGGGCACTTTTGAGTTCCTGAAAACGCTTGCGCGCGAAACGATGATGCGGCGCAACGCGAAGGATATCGCAGAGTTCCTCGGCGGCCTCCGCCGCGCGATCGGACTTCATCAGCACGTATGCAAGACCACTGCGCGCATCGGTGTTATCATAATCCAGATCGATAGCCTTGCGGAAGAAGTGTTCTGCGTCCTCATGGAAATTCTGATAGAGGCAGGCGATCCCCATCAGCACAATGATACGCGGGTTGCGCCTGTCCTCCGAAAGCGCCTGATCCAGGACGTCAAAGGCGTCGGCGAACCGCCGGATCGAAAGCAATCTCTCGCCTTCCGCTGCTCGAAGCGCACACTGGGCGCGTGGATCGGGCTTGGACGCCTCAGCCATCATCTCTGTCTCTGCGCGCGGATGCGCCCCTGAATAAAGAAGAAATATCCCAGTTGTTTTCCGCGAGACGCCCAACCGCCAGACCGAGCAGCGTGATAAAAATAATCAGAATGAAATTCCAAAAACCAATGACAATGAAGATAAGCGCGCATACAAACCCGATAATGGCACCTGTGACTTGTCTGGGCGAGTCCTGAAAATGATTTTTGAGCCAGTCAAAAAAGTTCATGATGCGCTTTCCTCATTCTGGATTTTTGAAACGCACTTCCTCAAGAAATTTAGTCGTAAAATCGCCGGAGGCAAAGCGCTCATGCAGCAGGATCTGCTTATGGATTGGAATGGTGGTGCGCACACCCTCCACGATAAATTCGTCGAGACAGCGCAGCATCCGCGCTATGGCTTCCTTTCGGTTCGCGCCATACACGATGAGCTTTGCGATAAGTGAATCATAGTACGGGGGGATCTCGTAATCCTCATAGATGTGCGAATCAACGCGCACCCCGTATCCGCCCGGGATATGCAGGCCGGTGATTTTACCCGGAGACGGAATAAAATCCTTATAGGGATTTTCTGCATTGATGCGGCACTCGATTGCGTGTCCCCGGAACTCCACGTCTTTCTGCGAAAATGACAATTTTTCGCCCTGCGCAACCCGTATCTGCTCCCGCACAAGATCGATGCCGGTAACCATCTCGGTTACCGGATGCTCAACCTGAATGCGGGTATTCATTTCCATGAAGAAAAAGTTTCTGGATTCATCCACCAGAAATTCCACCGTCCCGGCGCCGATATACCCGGCTGCGCGGGCGCACTCGATTGCCGCTTCACCCATGGCCTTGCGCAAACCCGGCGTTACAAACGGGGAAGGACTCTCTTCAATGAGCTTCTGATGCCGCCTTTGAATGGAGCAATCGCGCTCCCCCAAATGCACTATATTGCCTTGAGTATCCGCAAGTACCTGTATTTCCACATGGCGGGGCTTCGTAAAATATTTTTCGATGTAGAGCGCGGGGTTCCCGAAATTCTTTTCCGCCTCGCTGCCCGCGATCTCAAAATTGCGCGTAAATTCTTCCTCGGCAAGCACGATCCGCATACCCTTGCCGCCGCCGCCGGAACTCGCTTTTATAATTATGGGATACCCGATTTTCTTTGCCTCAAGGATCCCCTTCCCGGCATTCTCGAGAATACCGCTTCCCGGGGTGATCGGTACCCCAACTTTGGCAACCGTAGCGCGCGCGGTCGCCTTATCCCCCATTTTTTTGATGGACTCCGGTTTTGGCCCGATAAACTGAATGCCATGCTCGGCACAGATCTCGGCGAATTGCGGATTCTCGGACAAAAACCCATAGCCAGGGTGAATCGCGTCCACGCCGGTTATCTCAGCGGCGCTGATGATCGACGGAATGTGCAAATACGACTCGTTCCCCGGAGGCGGACCGATGCAGACCTGTTCGTCGGCGAAACGGACGTGCAGACATTCCTCATCGGCGGTGGAATACACCGCCACGCTCGCAATCCCCATCTCGCGGCAGGCGCGGATCACGCGCAGCGCGATCTCCCCGCGGTTCGCGATGAGTACCTTTTTTATCATGGGCGATCCTGTTCTTCGGGCAAAAGCCGCGCGAGGGACTGCCCATATTCGACCGGCTGCCCGTCCTCAACAAGAAACTCAAGCAATTTTCCGGAAACAGGACTCGTTACATTTTGAAAAACATTCATAATATTGATACTCCCAATCTGCTGCCCTTCCCTTACCATATCGCGAATTTTAGCGCAGGGCTTGGCGCCCTTGCCCGCTCCCCGATAAAAATAGCCGACGTGCGCTGCTGTGACATCGACAGTGTCGGATTCACTTTCACCTGCATCGTAAGCGGGCGCAGCGGCTGCCGATATATGCTGTGTTTGCGCCGGGTGCGGAGCGCGGACTATTCTGACTGCCCGGTCATTCGCGACTATTTCGCACTCGGCTATTGAGGTTTCATCCAGAGCGGCCATAATGGCGTCCAGCGTATCCTTATCCATTCCTTTTCTCCATTGACCCTTCGCTTTCGCGCCTTCAGATGAAAAAAGTATCTAATGCTTTTCTCCTCTGTGTCCAAATGAAAAAAGTATACTGAAGGTTGGAAGCGGGCAACAAGAGTTTAGTTCAGGGTAGTAGCTAGCCCCTCACCTATACGACCTGGATGGGAGTGCCCCGCGTTGGACAGTACATCCTGTTCCAGCCCCTCGCAGGAGCGTACATCCTTGTACGCGCTCGGGACAGAACGTCCTGTTCTAGGCACCAAGGGATACGGCGGCGCTGATTATCGAAGAGCGCCCGGGACCAAGGTAGCGCGAAAGATCGACCCGCGTATATCCCATGCCCTTCTGATCAAGACCATTGAGTGTAATCATCTCTTCGCCGGTTTCGCCGTCCGCAAAATCAAGTTCAATGGTGAAACTAATCGGAGATTTTTGCGGTTTCCCCTTGATACCGAAATACAGCTGGTTGGCGCTTTTAACGGAGAGCAGGTATGCATAGGAACCCACCTGCCCCTTATCGCTGAAGGGCGGAAATTCCTCCGGCGCGTCATCCTCCGCAGGCACAAGAGAGGCGGAATCACCCGAGAGATCAAGCCCATCCGAAATGCCGCCGTCCATCGCGGAAGCGGTATCGCCGCCCAAAAGATCATCAAAACCACTCTCCAATGCGGGAGCGGCCGATTCCCCTAAAAGATTATCCAAACTGACTTCAGAAACAGGCGCGGAGCCGTCTTCCAGAAGATCATCAAAACTGTCATCCAATGCGGGAGCGGCGGTATTGCTTAAAATATTGTCAAATTGATTTTCCAGTTCAGACGCTGCGCCCGCAGCGTCTCCCAAAAGATCATCAAACCCGCCGCCCACTACGGGAGCGGTATCACCGCCCATAAGATCATCAAAACCGCCGCTCATTGCTGATTCGCCTGAAAGACTATCCAGACTGACTTCAGAAACAGGCGCGGTGTCGTCTTTCAGAAGATCATCAAAACTGTCATCCAATACGGGGGCGGCGGTATTGCTTAAAATATCGTCAAATTGATTTTCCAGTTCAGACGCTGCACCCGCAGCGTCTCCCAAAAGATCATCAAAACCGCCGCCCATTGCGGGCGCGGTATCGCCACCCATAAGATCATCAAAACTGCTGCCCATTGCGGGCGCGGTATCGCCGCCCAAAAGATCATCAAAACTGCTGTCCATTGCGGGCGCAGCGTCTCCCAAAAGATCATCAAAACTGCTGTCCATTGCGGGCGCGGTATCGCCGCCCATAAGATCATCAAAACTGCTGTCCATTGCGGGCGCGGTATCACCGCCCATAAGATCATCAAAACTGCTGCTCATTGCGGGCGCGGTATCACCGCCCATAAGATCATCAAAACTGCTGCCCATTGCGGGCGCGGTATCACCGCCTAAAAGATCATCGAAACTACCGCCCATTGCGGGCGCGGTATCGCCGCCCATAAGATCATCAAAACTGCTGTCCATTGCGGGCGCGGTATCACCGCCCATAAGAT
>JAITCI010000081.1 GCA_031283155.1 Spirochaetota bacterium
CCGGCCGTTCCGCCGCCCCCCGCGGCTCCGCCGCCGCCGGCGGCAGCCCCGCCGCCGGTGGCAGCAGCGCATCCGGCGGCAGCAGCGCATCCGGTGGCAGCAGCGCATCCGGCGGCGGCAGCAGCACATTCGGCAGCAGCAGCGCATTCGGCAGCAGCGGCGCATCCGGCGGCGGCAGCAGCGCATCCGGCGGCAGCGGCGCATCCGGTGGCAGCAGCGCATCCGGCGGCAGCAGTTCCAGTCCGTGGGTTAACCCTGAATCTAACGTTACAGAGGCTATCGAAGCTAATGGGAAATTTTTTACCATGGGCAGCCCTCAAGATGAAGCGGGTCGTAGCGATAATGAAACGCAGCATACCGTTACATTCAGCTATAATTTTCTTATGGGCAAGTATCCGGTAACGCAGGAATTGTATCAAGTGGTGATGGGAAGCAACCCAAGTCCCTCTCCGGGCGGTAAGGAGAAGCATCCTGTGGAGAGGGTCACTTGGTATGACGCGATAGTGTTCTGCAACAGATTGAGTATGTTGGAGGGGCTGGCTCCTGTATATACCATCAACAACAGTACAGATCCTTCAGATTGGGGTCCCGTACCTACAAGCCGCGACACTGCGTGGGATGCCGTAACTGCGGATTGGGTTGCGGATGGGTATCGATTACCGACGGAAGCGGAGTGGGAGTATGCCTGCCGCGCGGGGACGACCACAGCGTATCATACGGGGGATAGCGTAACCGGTGCAACGGGGTGGTATAGCTGCGGTAGTACGCAAGTGGTGGGGCAGAAAGCTGCGAACAACTGGGATTTGTATGACATGCACGGGAATGTGTGGGAGTGGGTCTGGGATTGGTACAATGTGTACTCCACAGTGCCAGGAGCGGGGAATAATCCCAGAGGTCCCAATACGGGGACTCAACGTGTCCGGCGCGGCGGGTCTTGGAGCTTGGCTGCGCAGTACATGCGCTCAGCCTTTCGGAACTACGCCGATCCGTTCCCCAACTCCAACGGACTTGGATCTACCGGTATCGGCTTCCGTGTGGTGCGCACAGATTAGGCGCGTCGTACAAGTCCGCTGAACGGGGCGGACGCATACAGCATATTATAAATGCGGGCGAAGCCAGTATGGCTGAACGGGGTGCCCGTACCCTTTATGTTTCAAGGCGGGCGAAGCCCAAAGCGCTGGCCTTCCGAGGATCAGAATTCAATGTCATGCGTTTTATTCCGCGCTGGTAAAAGCGCCGCTTTTGAAGTAAAATAAAAAGCGAAACCGAATCCATACACAAGGAGCTATGTATGCCGCATATCGTTATCAAAACCATCCGCGGGCCGTCGAAAAAGCAAATGCAGGACGCCGCCGCCGAAATTGCGGGCATAGTCGAAAAAACTATGGGCAAGCCCAGAAAATATATCTCCGTGTCTTTTGAGGAATATTCCTTTGACGAATGGGAGAAGGTACATTCGGAGTTTGTGCGGGGCAAGGATAATGTTCTGGTGCAGCCCGGCTATACCAACCCCAAAACCTTCGACTGAATTGCGGGGGCGTTGTCGCGATGGAACAGTTGAAGAGTATGCTGCAGGCCGCGAGTGCGATTGTGTTTTTTGGCGGCGCGGGGGTTTCCACCGAAAGCGGTATCCCCGATTTTCGGAGCGCGGATGGTTTGTATAATGAGCGCTATGCCTATCCGCCCGAGGTCATGCTTTCGCATAGTTTTTTTGTCGCGCATACGGAAGAATTTTTCCGCTTTTACCGCGAAAAAATGATCTACAGCGGCGCGCAGCCCAATCCGGCGCATCGCGCGCTGGCGGAACTTGAGGCGATGGGCAAGCTGAAGGCGGTGATCACGCAAAACATCGACGGGCTGCATACCCTGGCGGGTAGCAAGAGGGTGCTGGAACTGCATGGTTCGGTGTACCGGAATTATTGTGTGCGCTGCCATGCCGCCTATCCGCTGGAAACTGTCGTGCAAGCGGAGGCGGTTCCGGTGTGCGCCTGCGGGGGCGTGATTAAACCCGATGTTGTTCTCTACGAGGAGGGGTTGGATCCGGAGGTACTCCAGGATTCGGCGCGCGCCATCGAAGAGGCGGACGCGCTGATCATCGGGGGTACGTCCCTGAATGTGTATCCGGCCGCCGGGCTCGTCCGCTACTACTCCGGGGATAAACTTATCTTAATCAATAAATCCGCAACCCCTTATGACGCGCGCGCGAATCTGGTTATACGCGAGAGCATCGGGGAAGTGCTGCATGCGGCGGTGGCGGCGTTACACTGACCCCGATGAGGTAAGAGAACACTGCGCTGCATTTTGCGAGCGGGCTTTCGCTACCCCCAATTATTTCAAAGTGCTGCGCAGCCGGGCAGTAAACGCCGGAACCGCACGTCCCCAAAACGTACAAGGCTGTCCGATGCGGGTAGCCTTTTTTCAAAAATTCGCAAAAAATATCGCACCACGCGCCCGCCTCCGGCTTTACTCAGTATAAAGCAAATGGAGGCAGCTTTTGTGAGGAAAAAGAAAGAAGATTTCGGCAAATCAGAGAGACTTAATTGGCATTTGGCGTTTTACCAAGCCATGCAAATGGAGCTGTTTGAGTACCTCGATGACCTTGAATTTACGTTCGAGTATCAATTAATTTCCGAACCAATGACCCTCGCTAACGTGCGACATCCATGTCGCAGCTCGGGACACGCCCTCCATGTCGTAGCGGATAGATGTGCTTGTTATTAAAAAACGGCACGACCTGATTATCGACAAAAATATCGCCCGTATTTTCCGTGGGCATAACATCGTAGAATACAAAAGCCCGGACGATTATTTCTCCGCGCGGGATTTTTTGCAGGTATGCGCCTACACGAATCACTATGCCGCCAACACGCCGGGCGTTGACGATGAAGACATGAGCATCACTTTTGTGGGCGCAAGATATTCGCGCACTCTATTGCAATATTTGGCGGAAAAACGCAAATACACGGTTACACAGCCTACATCTGGGATTTATCTGATTCATGGCGATTACCTTCCGATTCAGATTGTCGAATCCAAACGCTTGCCGGAAAACGAGAGCCTGTGGCTCAAATCGCTCAGAAACGGCTTGAGAGTTGATTCCGCAAGAGCTATACTGATGGAAAGCGATGGCAATCGGCGCAAAAAATATCTGGGTGCCTATTTAGATATACTTTTGAGATCGAATTGGAAAGCATTTATGGAGGCGAGAAATATGGCAAGACATTATCCGACGCTGGAAGAGGCGTTTACTAAAATATTTCCGGATTTTCCCAACTGGAAGGGTGTACGGCAGGTCAAGGAAGAGAGCAGAGCCGAGGGCATCGCCGAAGAAAAAGAAAGAATGATACGCAATCTTCTTGCCGAGGGTATGTCGATAGAGCAAACGGCGCGCCTTACCGAATTGCCCCCCGCGCGGGTGCGTGCTCTTAAAAAGAGTATTGCAAAATAGCTGCCCCGCATTTATGCCCTTGAGATGCAAGCATCTCAAGGGCATAAAATTTCATGGCTGAACGGGACGGACGCGCATTCCGGGTGCGCAGCAGGCGCAGTCCCCTCGCGCTGACCTTCCGCTGCAAAAAATTTGGTAGTGTTAAAACGTCACCCTGTCGGGATGCAGGCCGGAGTCGCAGAACGGGGGCAGGCCGCTGATCGCGTCTATATCCGCCTGACTCAGCTCAAAATCAAAGACTGCGTAATTTTCGTGGATGCGTTCCGTATGCGCTGATTTTGGAAGCGGCAGGGCTTCATTCTGGATGCACCAGCGGATTATAACCTGGGCGCTGGTTTTCCCGAGACGCTCCGCGATAGCGCGAATATCGGGGTGGGTCAGCGCCTTGCCCTTGCCAAGCGGCGCCCAGGCCTCAAACACAATGCCCGAGGCGCGGCAGAGCGCCTTTGTATCCTTTTGGAGAAGCCCGGGATGGTATTCAAGCTGATTCACCATAGGCTTGATCGAGGCATTGGCGAGGAGGGGTTCGAGATGGTGCGTCAGAAAATTGCTGACCCCTATCGCGCGCACCCGTTTTTCGGCATAGACGCTCTCGAGGGCGCGCCAGGTTTCACTGTTGAGTGCTTGCCAGCCCGAGCCGGTTCTTGCGGTGGCCGGCCAGTGGATTAGATACAGGTCGAGATAGTCCAGACCAAGCCTGGCCATGCTCGCCTCAAAGGCGCGCCGCGCGTTTTCGTACCCGCGATGGGAATTCCAGACCTTGGAGGTGATAAAAATCTCTGCGCGCGGGATGCCGCTTGTACGCACGGCTTCGCCCACCTCGCGCTCATTCTCGTAGCAGGCCGCCGTATCGATATGCCTGTATCCCGCCTCAAGGGCGATGGATACCGCGCGGATCGTTTCATTCCCGGGCGAAAGCTGCCAGGTGCCGAAACCCAGCGCCGGAATGGGAACATTGTTGCTGCATACGTAACTCGCGCGCGTATCCATGAGAGACTCCGGGGGCAGGATGCGCCCAAAAGAAAGGGCATGAGTATTGTACATCTTTATCCGACAATAAGGCCATAAAATTTGGAGGCAAACAATGCAGGTACTCGCTCTGAACGGAAGTCCTCGGGCGCAGGGAAATACCCATCTCGCTCTGCGGACGGTATGCGAGGTTCTCGAAAAGGAAGGAATACAAACCGAAATCATGCACATCGGGCATGAAGCCATTCGAGGGTGTATGGCCTGTTTTTCCTGCGCAAACGGGCAGGGCTGCGCCCATGCCGACGGCGACTTTCGCGCCCGGACGAACGCGATGTATGCAGCCGACGGTATCCTGATCGGCAGCCCGGTGTACTACAGCGCCATATCGGGTACCCTGAAGTCTTTTTTGGATCGCGCTTTTTTTTCGAGTAAGGGCAGGCTGCGGCACAAGATCGCGGCCTCGGTGGCTGTCGCGCGGCGGGCAGGCGCGGTGTCCACTTTTGATCAGATCAATCATTATTTTCTGATCTCCGAGATGGTCATTGCGCCCGCGCAGTACTGGAATGTCGCGCGCGGTCTTGCCGTTGGCGATGTGCTGAGCGACGCCGAGGGGATATCTATCTTTCGCAATCTGGGGAAGAATATGGCTTGGCTGCTGAAGATGCGGGAGGCGGCAAGCGCGATACGACCACCGGAGGCGGAGTGAGGTTTGGAGCTGATGGGAGTCGAACCCACGGCCTCTACGATGCGAACGTAGCGCTCTCGCCAACTGAGCTACAGCCCCGAAATCTCATTGTAAGCTATACACGGGTATATTGCGAGTCAATGATTTTCCGGTGTATATTTGTGAAACACGGAGGTTTCGCGGAACGAAGTGGAGCGCCACTCCCAAAGTTGTGCTCCTTGCGGCACCCCGAGCAGTTCCAGAAGTACGTACTCCTTCTTCTGGAAATGGACGCCGCACGTTTTTGCGAGGGGCAGAGCTATGAAAAACATCAGAAAGTGAAGCACGAATGATTGACGTCAACACCATCAGCAAGCGCTTTTACGTAGCCGGGCAGCCCTTTATGGCGCTCGACGCCGTCAGCTTTTCGGTAGAGCGCGGCGATTTTATATGCGTTTCGGGCAGCTCGGGTTCCGGAAAAACCACCCTGCTCAATATCCTCGCGGGCATCCTCTCGCCGAGTTCGGGGGAGGTTCTCTTTGAGGGCAAAAATATTCATACGATGTCTGATCGCGCGCTCTCGCGTTTTCGCGGGGAGGAACTCGGATTCGTTTACCAAAGTTTTAATCTGGTTCCCCGGCTCACGATAGCGGAGAATGTGCATGCCCCGCTTTACTTCGGAAAGAGGCCGCCGGGCAATGCCAGAACGCTCATCGACTCGGTGCTGGAACTCGTGGGAATCGCCGAAAAGGCAAACGAGTATCCGCACCACCTCTCGGGCGGGCAGATCCAGCGCGCCGCGATAGCCAGAGCCCTGATTAAGTCTCCGGCATTGCTGCTCGCCGACGAGCCAACCGGCAATCTGGACGCCAAAACAGGGCAGGAGATAATCGACCTCTTCAAAAAGCTGAACGCCGAGGGAACCACGATCCTGACGGTCAGTCATGATCAGCGTTTCTACGAGGCTGCGGAACGCACACTCTTCCTGAGTTTCGGGAAGCTCGAAAGAACAAGCCAGCGTTCAGGAATAAAAAAACCGGCAAGCGCGCGCGCCAAAATTCCGGAGGCCGCAAGAAAAAAAGCTGCGGCAAAGAAGGGGGGCAAGCGATGAGCGGCTTCATTCCTGTCCTGGCCACCAATATCCGGCGCAATTTCATCCGCAGCTTCTTCTCGAGCATCGGCATCATCATCGGGATAGGTTCGCTCTACTTTTTTGTGACCATCGGAAGCGGCATCAACGAATTCATCGTCGGACGGGAGATGCAAAAGCTCCCGATGAATATGCTGCGCATCCGCACCACGGAACTCTCCCTGGGCGTTTTTCGCTTTGGGCAGCCCGATTTCATGCGCTCCGCCACGATCACCGAGAATGCCCTTGAGAGTTTCCGCTCCATCGAGGGAGTGCGCGCAATCTATCCCGTTATGAATGTCTTGTTTCCCATATCCGCATTGCTTTCCTTCTCCTCGATCTTGCCCGATCAGACCTTCCGCCAGGGATACCGGACCGATCTGATCATGTCGGGCGCGCCGGAGGAACTGATTCTGGAGGATATAGCGCTTACGAATGCGGGTTTCAGCGATACGGCATCGCCGATACCGGTTTTGCTTTCGCGGGCTATTCTGGATATTTATAACTCCGGTTTCGCGGCGGGGCAAAATCTGCCCAAGCTCTCCGAGAAGGCGCTGATCGGTTTTCAGTTCGATCTTACCCTGGGGCAGTCAACGCTCATGCAGCGGCGCGGCGCGCGGACGCGCACAGTCCCTTGCAGGGTGGTTGGATTTACCGAAAAGGCGGAAATGCTCGGTCTGGTTATGCCCTTAAAGAGGGTGCAGGAGTTCAACCAGCAGTTTGTGGAGGGCTGGCGCGAAAATAAATACTCGAGCGTGTATATCCTCGCGGAGAGTTCCGACCGCGTCGCCTATATCGCCGATGAAATCGAAAAAACAGGATATACGGTCTATGCCGAAAAGAAGCTCAGCAACCTCATCATCCTTATCACCTTTATCCTCAGCCTGTTCTCGTTTGTCATCATTGTTGTTGCGGCGATAAGCATTTTCAACGCCTTTTCGGTTATCGTGCTGCAGCGCCGTATGGAGATTGGGCTCTATCGCTCCTTCGGCGCCACGCGCGGAACGATACGTAGGCTGTTTATGTGCGAGGCGGGGGTTGTCGGGAGCTTCACGGGAATCATCGGCATCATCCTGGGCGTTTTTTTAGTCCGCGCCGCCTGGTCGATGGCGCAAAAATTTCTGCCCGGATTCCTGCAAACCATGGATTCGATTTTCCCGATTTCGTTCCAGCTTATTTTCCTGTTGTTCGCGGGCGCTGTTGTCACCTCGCTCATCGCCACATACTTTCCTTCTTTGGTCGCGAGCCGCACCGAGATCAGCGACAGTGTGAGGCGCACATGAAACTCTTCCGCGCGACTGGTCTCTTTTTGCTCTCGTGTATGCTTGTCTCCTGCTCCGGCGGTAAAAAAACCGATCTTGCCAGCGGAGAGATCTTTGAATATCTGCCCGGCGCGTGTTCCAGCATTATTGTTTTGCCTCAGCATGAAAGGGTCATGCGCAAGATATTCAGTCTGGCGGTTTATTTTTTCGGCGAGGAGGCCATAACGGAACTCAAGCGCACCCTCATCAAAAATCTCCAGAACGAAACCGGACTGGATCTGCTCTCGCCCGCCGCGCTGAAGAAGTGCGGCTTTGCGACCAATCAGCCGATAGTTTTCGCGAATGACAATAAAAACGGGTATTACCTTTCGCTGCCGCTTCTGGACGCTCCTCTCGCTGAAAAATTTATGATGCGGTACGTCGGGAATTTCACCAATGCCGGCGAGGTGCGTATCGCGGGCGGGAATGATTTGCGGGCCATCTTAAGCGAAAACAGGCTGTATGTTTTTTCGGGAGTCGGGATACCGGAGGCGTCCGCGAAGGCGGAGGAGAAACCCGCCGCATTACCATTACTCCAGGGACTCGATACTTCTTCACTGATCGCGAATGCGGCGCTGGATAATTCCTCTTTTGCGTCTCTGTTCCCCAAAGGTGTGTTGCAGCCCGGGCGTTCGGTCGTCAGGCTAACCAGTGATCGCGACTTGATCTCGGTGGATATTCAAAGTTCCTCCACGCTCTTTAATATTTCCGCTCTTTTTGAAGGGAGCCTTCCATTCCCGCTTGTCTCCGGCGGATCATTGGAGGGTACCGGGGTGCATCCTTTCATCTCGCTCCAGGATATCGCGGCCTGTACTCTTAATGTGGATTTTAATGCGATCTGGCAGCGCGGGCTCCGCGCGAGTTTGTACGCCCAGATTGAGCAAAACACGAAGGGGATAGACGCGAATCCGCTCACGCGCCTCCTCTCCGGCGGCAAGCCCATGGCGGAGGTGGTCATGGGTATGCTGGATATTGAACGATCTGTATTGGGAGCTCTAACCGGACGTACCGCAATTGTACTCCGAAGCCTGGAGGATTTTTCGCCATTGGCGCGCATGAATATACGTATGCTCCAAAACCTCGACGGCGCGCTTGTTTTGGAAACAAAAGGAACGGATAACGCGCGCGGGCTTATGCAGCATCTTCTGGGGCTTTCGGCATTGCCGACGGGCAATGAACTTGAGATCCAGGCGGAAGAGGCTACTGGAGCGGAACTGATCTCGTTCAAGGCGGCGCGGAAATACGGCATACCGGTTATCTATGCGGCGCGTACAGGACGCTTAATTCTGATCGGAGTCAACAGGGAGAGCGTTGTCGCGCTCGTCCGTCAGGGGGAGAAGCGCGGGGATCTCGTCCAGCTTTTCGGCGAATTGGGCGCTTTTCGTATCGATAGTTCCGCCAGCGATTTTTCAGTGCGTATCTCGCTTGCGGCACTATACTCCGGTATTACCGGCAGTCTGGACGAAGGCACAAAGCAAAATCTTGAATCCTTCTCCGCCCAAATCAAAAAGATGCAGTCGATATCGGCTCTGCGTACCCGTAATCCGGAAGCAGGGTATGATATTCTTTGTAGTCTCCGGCTTGCTTCCGTTCCGGAACCCGCGGATCCCTTTGAAAATAAGGCGGGGGAGAGCGATTCGCTGCTCATCATTCTCGGGATAGTGCTTATCGCTGTATTTGCGCTCCCGCTTCTCGCTCTCCTCGTCCGAAGGATACGCCATAGGTGAAAAAAAAATACCTTCTGCTTGCGGCGATTGTGAGTATATCCGCCGGTTGGCAGCAGCCGGAGCGGCTTGAGTATTTTAACCTGTATGCGGATACGCCCCGGGTGCGCATACTGCCCTTTGCATATACCTATGACGCCATTCAGGAATCCGATGAGCAATACCGGATACTCTCGTATTTCAGCAACGATTTTGTACTGAAGGGCAGCAGCTTTTTTGTATCTGACGCATCCGGGGTGCGCATGGTTAAGAGCCGGGGCTCGGTCAGTCAGATCTTCCGCGACGTTCCGCAGGTGGTTCGGCTTGATCTCGCATTCACGCGGCGCGGGCTCAATACCGCCAGTCTTGTGTTCACGGACGAGCCGCCTATTCCGACCTGGGCGGAGAGCATTGAATTTTGGGGGCATGGGATCGGCATTCGTCATGGCTACCGTCTTGTGTACCGCGACGAGGCGGGGCAGCATTTCACCCTCGATTTTGGGATGACAAATCATTATGGCTGGAAGCGCTTTGCCGCCGCGATCCCGCTGCGCGCCATGGAGCGCCTGAGTTTTGCGGAGCGTTACCGCGCGCT
Organism: Spirochaetota bacterium; assembly: GCA_031283155.1. Taxonomy (GTDB): domain Bacteria; phylum Spirochaetota; class JAGLSM01; order JAGLSM01; family JAKPMW01; genus JAKPMW01. The sequence continues at coordinate 9,810 of JAITCI010000081.1, forward strand.
GCGCCTGGTGGAACTTGTCATTCTGGATGATTATGCGAATGCCACGAGGCGTTCCCTGATTCATCTCACCAATCTCGCGATAAGCCGCATCCGGCGCACCATGGAAAATCAGCAGGAATTCTGGGTACACACCCCGGTCTATGTATTTAATCAGGATACGCTCCCCAATATCCAGATGCGCGCGTTTGGGTATACCAATTTTCGCGCGAATCCCGTCTCCGCCGATTCTGCGGGACTTAAGGATGCCGCCACGCCCGTTGAAAATGTCCTCGTTCTCGACGCCGATTATTCCGCGCAGGATCTGCACCGCATTGTGCTGCGTTTTACGCCGCCCGCGTCCATCGAGGTCTGCCGCAAGATCATCCTTACCCTGCGCGGCGAGCGGCGCGGGGAGAAGGTATCGTTGGTTGTGAAAAACTCCTATGGCGATCATTTTCTTGTGCGTTTCGGGGAAATTCAGTTTACCGGCTGGCAAAAAATCACGGCGGACGTCCCGGAATGGGTGATCCAGCATACGCGCATCGCCAAAGGAACCTATCCCCTGACGTTTTTGGAACTCCTGATTGAGCCCGGCGCGGAGCCTTATTTCAGGGAGGGCGTCCATCTGGCCATCGGGGGTATATCTGCGGTTGAGGATACGGGTACGCCGCCGCTGCCCGCTATTGAGGTTGGATCGGAATAAACCCTCTGGCTTTTTGGGAAAATTTTGACGGGGCAGGACAGGGGAAGTAAATTTCAGCCGCATCGGTTCCTGGAGGCAGGCATGGCTTGGTTTACAAAGCCAAAATACACGGTTCTTTCATCCACAAAACCGCAGCCGGAGGCACAAAAAAGCCTCTGGACGAAGTGCGAAGGCTGCAGCGAGACGATCTACAACAAGGAATGGGAAGAAAATCTCTGCGTTTGCCCGAAATGCGGCTATCACCAGCGCATATCGGCGCGGGATCGCATCCTGCTTCTCCTCGATCCGGGGAGCTTTGTTGAAGAGGATGCGGGCTTGTCCTCCATGGACCCGCTGGGTTTTGCCGACGCCAAGGGTACATACATTGAAAAACTTCGCTCGACAGTCAAAAAGACCGGGTTTCGCGAGAGTGTGGTTGCGGGAAGCGGGAGGATCGATGGCCGCGCGGTCGAGATCGCCGTCATGGATTTTGATTTTCTCGGGGGCAGCCTCGGTTCGGTCGCGGGCGAAAAGATATGCCGCGCGATTGATCGTGCGCTGAAGCACGGTCGTCCGCTCATCATCAGTTCCTGTTCGGGAGGCGCGCGGATGCACGAGGGCATCATCTCCCTGATGCAAATGGCAAAAACCAGCGCCTGGCTTGCGAAGCTCAACAGCGCAAGGCTTCCCTTTATCTCGCTTGTAACGCACCCCACCACCGGAGGCGTGACGGCAAGTTTCGCCTCGCTCGGAGACCTGATCATCGCGGAACCGGGCGCGCTGATTGGATTCGCCGGTCCGCGCGTCATTGAGCAAACGATTCGCCAAAAGCTCCCGGAGGGTTTTCAGAGCGCGGAATTTTTGCGCGATCATGGTTTTGTGGACTGTATTGTTCCGAGAAGCGAACTGAAGGCAAAGATATCCCGAATGCTCGCCTATCTGCACACGCAATAGGAGAAGATGTTCCATGCCGCATCTTTCCCTGAATCGGGTTTCGACGACCGCCGGATCGGGGCTCTCTCCGCTCTCGTTTGATGTGCATGACGGCGAGTGCCTTGCGTTATTTGAGGCGAAAAAAACCGGAATCACCCTCGCGCTTGACGTTATTGCGGGTCTCGCGCCGATTTCTCAGGGTGAAATATTTATGGACGGCGAACGAATCGATCATCTGCAGCCGGCCAGGCGCCGCATGGGGATGATTTTCCGGGATTTTGCGCTGTACCCGAACATGACTGTACGGGAAAATATGGTTTTTGCGCTGGAGTCCCGTCGGCTTTCTCCGGAGGTGGTCAAAGGCCGCCTGGAGCATCTTCTTGCGTTTTTGCCGCTCGAAACCCTGCTCAAGCGCAAGCCCAATACGCTCTCTTCGCTCGAAAAGGCGCTCGCCGCGCTCGCCCGCGTTTTGATGGATGACCCCGATCTCATTTTGATCCAGAGGCTGGACAGATTGAATTCTGAGGAAAAAGAAAGTTTTTTTCACTTTCTGGCTATGGCGCGGCGGGAATTGCGGCTCACGATAATTTTCGCGACAAGTGCGGCGCAGGAGGCCTTTGCGATAGCGGATCGCGTCGCGGTCCTGCGCGATGGGCGGCTTATTCAGACAGGGACGCCCGAAGAACTCTACCTTCGCCCAATCGACAGCGGTATAGCGCTGGATATCGCCTGGCACAGCACCGATCTTCTTCCGGCAACCATTGATTTGGAAGCGAGCGGGGCATGGCTTGCGCTTTCTCCCTCGTGCAAATTTCCTCTCTCTTCCGTGCCGGAAACGAAACTGCTGCATGGGCAGAATGTTCTGCTTTGCCTCCGGCCGGAGGATGTGCGCATACGACCCGCCGGGGAGGGGTTTGAGGGCAGGTTAATTGCCATCCGCAAGCAGATACCGAATGCTCTTCTTACGGTGTCTCTTGAGAATGGTGCTGCGATCACGCTTCAGCATCCATTGCGCGAAAGCGCGCAGCTTAAGGTAAACGCGCCGATCTGCTTTTCCATCGAAGCAGCTTCCCTGCTTATATTTGATAGTCAGACCGGGGATGCGCTATACTAATAAGGGGGCGAAGATGTCGTATCGGGTTTGTGTGCTTCTTATAGCGGCGCTCTCCCTATGGACGTCCTGCGGTATCCAGTCCTTTGAGGATCTGGCGGATCTGAACCCGCCGCTCGCGCTGAAAGCCACCGTGGTAAATGGCGAGATTGTGCTGGAATTCCTCTCCTACAACTACGAAAAAAATTTTTCCGGTTTTAATGTTTTTATCGGAACCGATTCATCGCACGTCAGATCCCAAAGCAAGGTGATCCCCAATATCCGGACTGATAGCGTACCCACATTCGCGATGCTTACAAATTTCGCGCGGCCCACCGAGGTAACGCTTGTCATTTCCAGGGAATACCAGAGCTACGAACCTTTGCAGAGTATGAATGTAATGTTCTGGATAGGCGTATCTGCGTATGACGCAGTCTACAGGCAAAACTCGAAGTGTACTGATCCGCAGCTAGTCGATATGAGGTTACCTCCGTGAGAAATCGCGCAAAAGGCATGAGCATTCCGGTTTTTGCCGCAGCGATGCTGCTTGCGGGGTTCTTCGCGTGCGATATCGGAACCTTTCCCGCGAATACGCCGCTCCATCCTCCGCTCGGGCTCACTCTGATCTCGTCCAACCAGGGCGAAATTTATGTGGAATTCTGGGCTTTCAATAACGAAGAAGCCTTTGCGGGATTTAACATCTATATGGCGCAGTCCGAGAGTGAAGTCAGTAATCGCCTGGCAGCCAACTGCCTGACCAATTATCTGGGCGGTTTTCCATCGATGCGGAATGCTCGCTTCAGTGATGTTGACCTTGTTAAGTACACTCTCAGAGACGGTCCCTCCGCCGCACCGCTTGCCTCAGGCAGCGTGTGGTATATAACCGTTTCCGCCTACGATGGGTATTCCGGCACGGACAGCCGCCTCGGAGAGATTAAACCAGTCACAGTGATGTGAATTAAGATTTTGAAGCCAGTTTGCCGACAATAGAGCGACGGAGAACCTATGGAAAACCTACTGAACCTTCTGAAGATGTCCATTTTGGGGGGCGCGACAGGGTGGTTTATGTTTAAGGTGCTGAAGATGCATACCTTCGGGCATCTTTGGGGTGCGGTCATCACGGGAATTATCGGCGCGTATATCAGCCATAATCTTTTGCGCGGCGCTCTTGATGATTTCCTTCCCAATGTGCTGGGTACCAATGGGCCGCTGGGCGTGAATATCATTGCCGCTCTGATAGGGGCAATTCTTCTGGTTTGGCTGCTCAGCAGAGTCAGTCCAACATGAGAATATACCAGGGCGGCTTATGAAACACGAGCGACCAACTACACTTCAAATACTGTTCTCTCCTGTGTTTTTCATCCTGCCCTTTGGACTCCTGCTCGCTGCCGCCGATACGGGCGCATTACAGCGGTACATGGATCCGAACCACATTCCGAAAGCAGATTGGTATTGGGTAGACTCCATTGAGGCACAGCCCGGCACGGGGAATATTGAGGTAAGCTGGAGATGGGATAGCAGGCCGGGATGGAAATACGCGATATACCGCGCGGCTGAAAGAATAAACAGCGAAGAGGCCCTGACCAGAGCTGAGTGGATAGCCGAACTCAATAATGCCGATCACAGATATGTCGATTACGATATGGAAACAGGGGCATATTTTTATGCTGTTACGATTATTGACAGGGACGGGTATCAATATTTTGTACCCAAAAGAGATCAGACATATACCGACTCGTCCGCGCGTGTAACCGCAGCTACGAAGCGTTTGCCGGAAGACGCGGGTATTGGGAACGGCGATACCCATCCTGAAAAAACAGCGCAGAGCGATCAGCCCGATCCTCCCAAAACGGAAGCATTAACCAAAGCGGATGCGGCAAATGGAACAAGCCCCAAAACGGAAACATTAACCAAAACCCCGCAAAGCGCGGAAGCCAGAAAGACAGACTCTGTTTCAGGCGCTGTTCCGGATTACGTCATTGAAACAAATTCGAGATTTACGGTGGGTGCCGATCTGTATCAGCTGAATCAAAGAATAAATATTTATATCACAAATCGGCCTGCTGCTTATGGAGATACTTCATCCGCTGCAGCCATCGACAGGGTTATTACCAACGTAAAATACGTTGATAAGATTGTCACCAATATCAAATACGTTGATCAGACCATTCCCGGCGCGCAATCGGATTCAGCCCCGACCATCAAAACCACAGATACGGCGGCACTGCGCAAAGAGGTGATCTCCTTTTTCAGGAACCGCGATGAGAAAAATACGCAGGGTTTGCGCGCCAATATTGACCATTTCCGGATGTTTGAGGTAACGGCGAAGAATGAGGATATACGAAATCAAAGCGTACTTTTTGCCGGGCAGGCATTTTACCATCTGGGCGAGTACTCGAATGCGTTCCGCGAATTTGTCCGGCTGAAGGATATCATGCCGGATGAGAGCCGCGGCTGGATTAACCGCTGTGTGGAGCGTATGCGCTAGTACATGGACGTACATGGCGCATTTGGGGTAATACATGGACGGGAAAAAAGCTCTGGTCATTATGCTCGGCATTCTTGTTGCCGGCATGATCGTCGCGTTTGTTCTGTTTTTCAGCGATCTGCGCAAAACGCAGGGCATTTTCAAGGTTAAGGATATCGTCACCCAGGAAAAACAGTATCAAAACGAAAATTTCGCGTCCCTGGTCGAAAATAATGCGGACTCCGCCATGCACAATAAACCGCAGCAAGGTTCTGGTTTGCAGCAGCATCGTGCCTTTCGCAAGGCGTTGTTAAGCTATGAGGCCGGGATGTACCGCGAAGCCCTGGGAGGCTTTACCGATATCCAGGCGGATACCCTTGATCCGGAGCAAAGCGCGGCAGTCTATTATCATATGGCATCCTGCCTTATAAATCTGGACGAGGGGAAAAAGGCGATTCGGTTTCTGAACCGCGTAATTCAGGAGATGAAGCCAAACGAGTGGACAACCAAATGCGTGATTCTGCTGGGCGAGATCAACAGAAAACACCAGTTTTCCGACGAGTCTCTTGAGGTATATCTGCATAAATTGTATATAGAAACCTCTGATCCTGCGCAGAAAGACGAGATCCTGACGCAACTGGGGTATCTCAAATTTTTTCGGGGCAATCTGGACGGCGCGATGGAGCATTTTCAGCGAGCCAGAAGTGATTTGGCGCGTCTGGGCGAGGCAAGGGTTTATATAGAGAAGGATATGTACTGGAAGGCGATAAGCATTTATGAGGATATGCTTACGCACCGCAATTTTGCCAATGACGCTTATTATGAGGATGTGAAATTCGCTTTTCAGAAGCAAACCCATTATTACGCGAAACGCTGGATGGACAGCGGCGACTATGATCACGCCTATTTCTATTTTCGCAAGATCATCAACTTTTTTCCCAACACAACCTACGGGGAATCCAGCCTGTTCTGGATTGGCGAGATATTTTATGCGCGGAGGGATTGGGATTCCGCCATTCGGTACTATAATCTGGTTCTCTCCAATGGCACGAGCGAGAAAGACGCGGACGCGCAATTCAAAAAGGGCATGGTGTATCATAGTCTGAAGCGGTATGCCGAAGCGATTCGCAATTTCCGGATTGTCCTTGATTATCACAAAAGCTCTGCCTATTCCGACCGCGCAAAGCAATGGATCGAGATGTGCGAGCGCGAACTTATGTATAATGAATAATATCCCGCGAAATTTCTGGGGCTTTTTTGGCGTTTCTTCCTGTTGAGAGACAAAGGAGGAAGAAATGTTACAGAGCCTGAAAGCGCTTTCCCTGCAGGGGAGCGAGGTACTTGTGGTGACGGTGGAGACTATGGTCGCGCGCGGTCTCCCGCAATTCACCATCATCGGGATGCCCGACAAAACGATACAGGAAGCGCGCGATCGCGTACTGACCGCGATACGGGAGAGCGGATATCCGCTTGAACTGAAACGGATTGTGGTCAACCTGTCGCCGGCTGAACTGCGCAAGGACGGGGGTAAATTTGATCTCCCGATAGCGCTCTCCCTCCTTGCCGCGAATGGGGATATATCCCTGCATATGCAGGACTCCGCTATCATGGGTGAACTCACCCTCGCCGGAGAAGTGCGCGGGGTTCGCGGGATACTCGCGATGATCATGGGCGCGAAAAAGCAGGGAATATGCCGATTCATAATCCCTGAAGAAAACAGGAAGGAAGTGCAGCGCATCCCCGGTATATACTGCTCGTATGTACGCAATCTGCAAGAGGCAATCGACGCGCTTGCGGGGGCGGGCAAGTATACCGAAAAAACGATAGCCTCATGCGATGGCGGAGACTATCAGCCCGATCTCGGTTTGCTTATGCAGATCGATGGGCAGAAATTCGCGCAGAGAGCCGCGATCATCGCTTCTGCGGGCTGGCATCACATTCTGTTATATGGACCGCCCGGCGTCGGGAAAACCATGCTCGCGAATGCGATCCCTCCGCTCTTGCCCAAAATGACCGAAGAGGAATCCCTGGAAACCAGCGCGCTCTATGGGCTTTTTTCCTGGAATGAGAAGCAGGCCAGCTTTATTCAGGATCGGCCGTTTCGCGCGCCGCATCATTCCGCGAGCGATATCTCCCTTGTTGGCGGAGGCCGGATACCGCGTCCGGGCGAGGTATCGCTTGCGCATAACGGGGTACTCTTTCTGGACGAGATTCAGGAATTTGGCGCGTCATTGCTGAATATGCTCCGCGAACCGCTCCAGGAAAAAAGAATCACGATTGCGCGCACGGATTCCTGCGTAAGTTATCCGTCCAATTTTTTGCTCGTTGCGGCGATGAATGGCTGCCAGTGCGGGAGGTATATGGGCGGGGAGGGAAGCTGCAACTGTACGCCTTCGCAGATGCGGCGCTATTATACCAAAATTTCAGCGCCTCTCCTGGATCGCATCGATCTGCAAATTGAGATGACAATGGAAAATGAGACTGCGGACGAAAAAAATCCCGGGAAGATCACGATCCAGCTTCAAAACGCATACTGTATGCAAAAGAAGAGATATGAAAATGAAAATTTCAAAAGGAATGGGCAGTTGCTATCGAAAGACATTGCGCAGTATGCCATACTTTCAAAGCCGCTTCAGGAGTTATTTCAAAAGTATTGCAAAAAGAACAGGTTTTCGCAGCGCGCGCGGGCGAGTATTCTTCGCATAACGCGCACACTGGCGGATATGGACGCCAGTGAAGAGATACTTGAGGCGCATCTGATGGAGTCTTTTCACTACAGGATGCTCGAAAACAGGCTGCGGACGGGGGCTTAATGAAGAATAGATAAGGAAATATTATAAACGGCAGTTAAAAAAATGTGAAAAAACATTTGCATTTTCTCTCATTATCAGTTAAATATTTTTTTCGGATTTCCGATGTGTATGGGCAGGTGCGTACTGATGCCCACAAATGGGGAGGGAAGTGCATTATGAAAAAATCTGATATTGCTATTTACATTTCCGCTATTCTTACTTTGGTATTAACGACCGCAATTGTTTTTTCAACCCAGCGCGTAAGTTACGAGAATAAACTCGACGATCTTCTGCGCGACAGCTCTGCGGAAACCAATCATCTCGCAATGGCAACCGATCCCAATACCGGAAGCGATCTGCAGCCGCCGCTCTTCCGGAACAGACTGCCGGATGAATCTTCCGATATCAAAAAGGCGGAACCGATAGCGCCGCGCAAATTCGATGCGGAACATTCCATAAAAAGCGATGCGCAGGACGAGAAAGCCGTCACCAAACCGATAGCGAGCGCGAAGAAGAACGCCATTTTTGACGATGAGGCGCAGGACAAGATCATCGGAAAACCATTCAATGTAAACGATAAGCCCGATAAAAAGATTCAAAACGATCCAATCGTTTTAAAGCAGACAGAGCCGCAGAAAATTCAAATTCCGGAAAATAAGCCGGAAACCGTTGACGCGAAAACGATTCAGGAGAACAATCCGGCTGCAAGCCCGAAACCTGAAGCTAAGGTGAGCAGTCCGTTGGCAAAACCTGAAACCGTAAAAACCGAGGCGAAGCCGGTGAAAAACGAAAAAGTGAGCAGTCCTGTAACGAAGCCGGAAGCTATAGCCGCGAAAAATGATAAGGCGGGCAGCGCGGTTGTGCAGCCCGAGACCACGAGCGTAAAATCGGAAACGACAACCATCGGCACTGACATAACCGCGAAGAGTGATCGCGTCCATATCGTGCAATCCGGGGATATGCTTCGAACCATCGCCGCGCGTTACGGAACCACAACGATAAA
>JAITCI010000011.1 GCA_031283155.1 Spirochaetota bacterium
CTGGAGACGGTGGCGAAGGATCTGGTTGAGAAGCTGGCGTTTACATTGCGGCTGAGTCAGGCGGAGGTGCTACGGATGGCAATGGAGTGGTGGATGGAAACGGTGCTGCTGCGCAAGAGAAGGGAGATTTCTATTCCCGCCCGGTGGAAGTGGCACCATAGATCACGTACTCCGCGAGTAGAAACACTCACCTTCTCCTTTTGGAGCTTCGGGCGGGAACTGATCTGGCGATTTCACCCCCCAAGACCAAAAAAATTCCCTTTCCCGCCACTCCCCTGGGAGGATTAAAACCATTGTAAACCGTACAAATCCACAGCGCACCGCCGCGCGGCTCAATTCCGCATATGCTGATTTATCGCGGGACGTGCTCTAACATCTCCCGCGCTTGCTGGAGGGTTGTGGCGGACACAACCTCGCCGCCGAGCATACGCGCGAGTTCACTCTGGCGCTCCTCAAAGGAGAGACGCCGCACCAGGGTTTTGGTGCGCTCCTCGCTGACCTGCTTGGACACAAGGATGTGCTGATCGGCCATCGCGGCGATCTGCGGAAGATGCGTGATACAAAGTACCTGGTTAGCCGCAGCGACCTGGCGCAATTTTTTCCCGACGGCCGTCGCCGTCACGCCGCCGATACCGGCGTCGACCTCATCAAAGACAAATGTTTCGCAGGCACCACCCTTTGTCAGCACCGACTTCAGGGCGAGCATGATGCGCGACATCTCGCCGCCCGAGGCGATCTTACGCAGTGGGCGCACCTCTTCCCCAAGATTGGGAGAGAGAAGAAATTCCACATAATCGAGACCGGTCTCATAGAGTTTTACGCGCTCGCTCCGCACTTCGATAAAACCGTCCGGATCGCGCACATACTGAATGTCAGTCTTGAAGATGGTATTCGGCATACCCAGAAAAGCGAGTTCCTCCATGACGCGCTTCTCGAGATCGCGCGCCGCCATTTGCCGCTTGCGCGAAAGCGCAAGCACATGATCGCGCGCGCGCGCGCGAAGCTGCGCAAGTTCCTCTTCCAGTTCCGCGCGCCGCGCGTCGCTTGACTGGATGGATTCATTTTCCTCGGCAGCGCGGACGCGCCAGGCAAGTATCGCGGGAATGGTTTCGCCGTATTTTCGTTTCAGCGACTGGATAAGCGAGATGCGCGCGTTGACCGCATCGAGGCGCTCGGGAGAAAAACTCGCCTGCGCTTTCCAGGTGCGGAATTCGTCCATGACGTCTTCGAGCGAATACCCAACGTCGGAAACGCGCTGCGCCACTCCTGCAAGACGCGAGTCCATCTCGCCCGCGCTTTCAAGCGAGCGCCGCGCCCCCTTGATCTGATCCTGGAGCGGGGCGAGAATATCCCAGGCGCTTTCTGCTGCGGCATGAATCTTCTCGTAATTATTCAAAACCCGATTTTCTTCTTCGAGATCGGCGTCTTCGCCCTCAATAAGCGCGGCGGCGTCTATCTCGTTTATCGCGTGTCCATTGAGTTCAATCCGGCGCGCCTTTTCGCGTTCATCCATGGCGAGCGCCTGGATCTGCTCCGCAAGACGCGCAAGTTCGCGCACCATGAGCCGCGCCGCTTCACATTCCTGCCGGAGAGAGGCGAATTCATCAAGCAGCGCAAGATGCAGCACCACCTTCAGAAGCGATTGATTTTCGTGCTGCCCGTGGACATCCACCAGAAGAGCGCCACACTCGCCGAGGATATTGAGGTTGGAGAGAACGCCGTTGATAAAGCAGCGTGATTTTCCATCGGTGCTGACCGTGCGCCTGATCACAATCTCACCGGAGGGCGTGTCGATCCCGTTTTCCGCAAGAAAACGCACCGCTGCGGCGTCGGGCGAGAGGGAGAAGAGCGCCTCGATACTCGCCATATCCATACCGCTGCGTACCATCTCCGGCGCAGCCTTGCCGCCGAGAATCAGTGAGAGCGCGCCGATGATGATCGACTTACCCGCGCCGGTCTCGCCGGAAAGAACATTAAATCCGCGCCCAAAATCGATCGTGAGATCCTCAATCAGGGCAAAATTGCGAATATTGAGCGAATCCAGCATTTCCCGCCTCTTCCGCCTCTCCCTAATACATCATTTCACTTCATGCGCGCTCGGAGTGCCATTCCAGGCGAGTTTGGTGCGCAGCACTCCAAGATAACTCCTCTCGGAGGAGCGTACCAGAATAAGGGGATGCGGCGCGCGGCGAAACTCGATCTCGTCCTTGTCTTCAAGAACCATCCCTTCCTGCGCATCGGCAGCCAGAAAGAAATGCGTATGCCGGAGATTGACGCCGGTTTCCCCGTCCTGCTTTGCAATAAAACGCGCGCTCGATTTCGGGGCATTCGCGGATGGCTCTAAGCGAGGGTAACTGACATGGACGTCAGCATCCCGAGCAGCCACGGATGGCTCTAAGCGAGGGTAACTGACATGGACGTCAGTATCCCGAGCAGCCACGGATGGCTCTAAACGTGGATCACCAACACTTATGGTAATAACATCGCCCCCCGCCACCACAAAGGGGCGCGAGGCAAGGGAATGCGGGCATATAGGATTGATGATCATATTATCCAGGGTGGGCATTAAAATGGGACCCGACGCGGAGAGCGAATAGCCGGTGGAACCGGTCGGCGTGGCCACGATAAGACCGTCGGCACGGTATCTGCACAAAAATTCACCGTTCACCCAAACGTCGAGCGAGATCATGCCGGTCACGCCCTGGCGCGTAAGCGCTATCTCGTTTAAGGCCAGAAATTCACGCACAACCTGTCCGCTGCGGCGCACAAGACAGGTCAGCATCAGGCGCTCTTCAAACTGCGCCTGACCGGCAAAAAGCGCGCCAAGCGCGCTGAAGATCTCATCATGGGAGATAGCGGCCAGAAAACCGAAGGTTCCTGTATTGACCGCAAAAACGGGAATGGCATAGCCATAAAAAAAACGCGCCGTGGCTAAAAGCGTACCGTCGCCGCCCAGAGAAATCGCGAGATCAAAATTCCCGAGACTCTCCGAGCTGCGCAGATAGGATCCATCTTCTGTGAGAATAACGTCCAGTACGCCTGAAGTAACTCCGCGCTCGGCAAGAGCCTTTTCCACTGCTTCAGAAAAGGCGCGGCAATCCAGATGCGGATGCCTGACGATAGCCGCGCGCCGAATCTCTCTTTCCATGCGTATAAGAGAGATTTATCTGCGAAACGCCGATATTGCCTCATCAACGGAATCATGGATATCGAAAAGATCAATCAATTCCACAACCTTGAAAATCTTTTTTACCGATGAGGTAAGATTGCACAGCTTCAGTTTGCCATTAAGCCCTTCGAGCTTGCGCATGGCGGCGATAAAAATACGCAGACCGCTTGACGAAAGGTATACCACCTTCTCCAAATCAAAGAGGAGATTGATATGCCCCTTGTCGATCAACTCATTGACCGCCTGCTCAATCTCCAGCGAGAGATGGACGTCAAAGCGTCCGCTCAACGAGATAACGAGAACATCCCCTACTTGCCTTGTAACCAGTTCGTCCATAAGCTGTTTTTACCCCAACTTTCGAATGAGATACCGACTCAAAGAATGAATCACTGTCGTTTCTATCCCAAAAGTATATTCAGCAGGCAAAAGGCTTGTCAAGGAGAATCTGGAATAATTTTCGCAGAGCAGCCTCACTGGATATGCGCAGCCAGCTTGGCGATATACTCGGCCTCCCTGTTCAAAAGGGCGGGATAAATGGGGATCGAGAGCGTTTTCAGAAAAGCCTTTTCGCTTTCGGGGTACTCATCAGGGGCAAGCCCAAGCATTTTATGGAGGGGTTTTGCCACGGGGGATTTACCCTCGACGGCGTTTTTCCTGAGATACTCAATCGCGTCCTTCAGGCTGTGGCGCACCCGGATGGGATACCGGTAAAACACGTTCTCCCTTTCCTCATAATTCGGCGGAATATCCATATGCGCCTGAATGCAGTGCTGGGTATAGATATCCGCGATCCGCCGCCGCTGCTCAATGAAGCGAGGCAGGGATTTGAGCTGGTTAATGCCCATGGCGGCCTGAAAATCCGTGATATTGCTGTTCCAGGCCGGTTCGAGATCCTCGCGGGTGCTGTAGCTGCGCATATCCCGAACTGCGGCTGCAAGGCGCGTATCCCGCGAAAAAAACATCCCGCCGTAGCCGGTCGTAATCATCTTGCTCGCGTGAAACGAATAAAACGAGAATCTGCCCGCATTGCCCACAAGTTCCCCGCGATAGCGCGCGCCGAGAGCCTGCGCGCAATCCTCGATCAGCGGCATCCCAAGTTCCGAGAGTGCGGCCATATCCGCAGGCAGGCCAAAGAGATGCGCGACGATGATGGCGCGCGTCCGGTCGGTTATACGCGCGCGCGCGGATTCCGCGCTCGCGGCATAATCCGGTCCAATATCGCAAATCACGGGCGCGGCGCCGGTATGCCGCACCGCGAGATACGGCGCGGGAGGCAAATAGCTCGGAAGAATGACCTCATCCCCGGGGCCAATCCCGAGCGCGCGCAGGCCAAAAAAAAGAGCGTCGAGTCCCGAGCCCACCGCGACGGCGCCGCCCCCCTTTTGCCCATGAAACTCGCAAAAAGCCTTCTCAAAATCGCGCACCATCGCGCCGTCGGCAATATTATCGGACACAAGATTCTCAAGCACGCTCACGAGATCGGCGCGCTTCAGATTGGGTTTTGAATGGCGAATCAAAGGCACACTCCAGCCGGTTTATTGAAGAACACTGCGCCCCTCTCCGATAACGCGGGCGCGGGAGAAGGCTGTCCTGCCAAGCCCGGGAGCGATATAGCACGCGCCGCTGATGGACACGCCCTTGGGAATAATGGTTCCGCTTCCTACGTAGCTATAGCCATCCCCGAGGGCATTCCCGAAATCGCGGTTCTCCGCGCGCGATTTCACATTCCCAATGCGCGCCCCGTCCGCGATATGCAGCTTCACCTCGTCGGATAATTCGCCCGGACTGTCGATCATACAACGGATAATGCGCGCGTTCGCGCCGATCCTGACCCCGGGGAGGATCACGGCGTCGCGAACCTCGGTATGCTTTCCTATCTCGACACCGGGAAAAAGGACGGAATCATAAATGCGCCCGCGAACGAGACACTCGTCCGCAAGACTTGAGCGGTAAAACTCTGCGTCCTTTGTGATGACCGCCTGGGAACGCGGACTTAGCCCCGACTGCAGTGGAATCTTCGCAAAGAGCTGACGAAATTTTTCCTGATTATCAAGAATGGCGCGGTTGGCGGTGATATATTCCCGCAGCGAATCGATTGCAAGAAAAAACCCGTCTGCGGGAACCCGCCGAATGGCTTTGTCCTCGCAGAGAAGACGGAAAGCCCGTCCGAGCGCCTGCGACGCCGGGATGGCTTTCCGCACCATATCGTCGAGAACCGAAAGCAGGCGCGGACGTTCCACGAGTACAAGCCCCGCCGCCTTCTTGCCGAAAACCGGCTGTACCCCCTGAATCCGCATCCGGAATTCACTCGCGAGAGCCGCGGAATTGAACCAGCAGGGATGATCCACGCAGCCAAAATAAACGTAGGGCGCAAACTCATTTTTCAAAACCGAAAGCATCTGGCTGTCAAAGGGCTCGTCTCCGGTCTCGGGCAAAAAAGGAATGATCTTCCAACCGCCTTTTCCCCAGGCGTTCTCCATATAGACGTGCGTCTGCTCCGCAAAGCGCTGCGTCACAATCAGATGATTACGCACCCCCGCCTGCATCAATGGAGAGAGAAACATATCGAGATATGTAAACCGCCCCGCAAACGGCAGTAAAAAACGCGGATGCCCATCGCAGAGACCGGGGAATTTCTCAGGTCGGAGGGCGGACGAAAAGACCAGCGAGCTTGCTTTAATCTTCATGTGTCTAACGCCGTCTGAAAAGCCCGATGAATGAGGAAAAAATCTTTTTGATAAAATCCCATATCGCTGTATACCAGGGACGGCGCATCAGGCGTCTCTTCATTTCGATGCTTTTTAACACCTCCGCCTCGGTAAAATCCTTGCGCACTAAATTTTCCTGCACCTCAACGTCCAGCTTTTGCAGAGCGGTCAGACCCTCCGCGATAATCGCGTCGATCTTTGTCCAGCCCAGCAGCTTCGCTGCCTGCAGCCGGCGTCCGCCCGCGAGAAGATGATTTTTTTCGTCAACGATGATGGGAACATGCTGCCCGCTTGTCTTGAGGCTCGCCGCAAGCGCGTTGATATCGCCGTAATCTTCACGTACGCGATTGCTGACTTTTATATCGCCTATCGCAATCTGTTCAACCCGCATATTCCCTCTCCTGTAGAGTGGCGTATCCCCTAAATGTAGCGTTTCCATTCCGCAACCGTCAAAATAATCATTTCTATTGACCGGCAGCGTTTCTTTTCGTATTATGTGTGGTCTCTTACGGCGAATCATTGCCAACAGAGAGGAGGGCTTGAATGTGAACAAAAAAGACGCGAAAAAATACGAAAAAATTCTCCAGGAAAAGAAAAAACAAATTATCCTGGAA
The DNA here is from genome assembly GCA_031283155.1 of Spirochaetota bacterium. Classification (GTDB taxonomy): domain Bacteria; phylum Spirochaetota; class JAGLSM01; order JAGLSM01; family JAKPMW01; genus JAKPMW01. Next base: position 6,492 of record JAITCI010000011.1, read on the forward strand.
CTTCTCCGCGATAACGAGGACTACAGCGGACTCTCCGACGAAAGCATGGGCGATCTGGTTGACCAGGCCTATAAGATGGCCGAAAAGGATCTGATCTTCGGCATGAGCCAAAACGAAAAGGCCACCCTCGAGATGATCGACGCCGCATTGGAACGCATCGCCGACGGAACATTCGGCGCGTGTGCCGCGTGCGGGCAAAACATCGAAGCCAAGCGTCTCGAGATCATCCCCTACGCCATCAAGTGCATTAAATGCAAAACTATTGAGGAAAAGGATCTCCTGTATCAGTCCGCCCAAAGCGAAAGCCTGCAGCATTATATCGGCGACGAGGGACTCGGTATAGACAGCGACGACGCCACCGAACTCAACATCTCCGACTCCATCGAATGAGCCATTCTGAAGCCCGCGACGAACTCCTGCGGATAACGCTTCTCGCCCAAGCCTGGCTCCTGGAGCAGCCCCGTCCGGAACTGAACACAGAGCAAACGTATCCTCCGAGCGAGAGTCCGGCACCAGCCGCGCCCGCGGCTACCGCCATCTATGGCTCCGCATCCAGCTCCGCGCCCGCGCCTGTAGCGCATACCGCAGCCATTGACCGCGCCCAAGCGCTCCTCGCCCTGCGCGCCCAAATCGGAGACTGCGCGCGCTGCGCAATCGCGCGGGATCGCCATAATCTCGTTTTCGGGCAGGGCAGTCCGTATGCGCGGCTCATGATCGTCGGCGAGGGTCCCGGCGAGCAGGAAGACCTCCAGGGTATCGCCTTCTGCGGCCCCTCGGGGGAATTGCTCACAAAAATGCTCGCGGCTATCGGGCTCGCGCGTGATGAGGTCTATATCGCGAACGTCATTAAATGCCGCCCGCCGCATAACCGCGACCCCCTGCCCGAGGAAGTCGCAAACTGCAGGGGCTGGCTCGATGCGCAAATCGACATCATCCGGCCCGGGTTGCTCTGCTCCGCAGGGAGCGTCGCCGCCAAAACCCTGCTCGGCGTCCAGACAGGCATCACGCGCCTGCATGGTGTCCTCCAAAACTACCACGGCATTCCGCTCGTCCCGACCTTTCATCCCGCCTACCTTCTGCGCGACCCCTCGCGCAAGAAAGACGCATGGAAGGATCTGCAATACATCCAGCGCCTCCTCAGCGAAATCCCGGACGCCTGATGCCCATCGTCGATATTGCCCTGAATCTTCCGGTAGCCAAAACCTTCAGCTATATCGTCCCTGACAAATTGATGCGGGATACAGATACCGCGCTCGTGGGGCGCAGAGCCGAGGTGCCCTTTGCGAAACGCAGGCTGTTTGGGTTTATTGTGGCGCTTCGCGGGGCCCCGCCGCAGGATCTCCCTGCGGGAGCCGGGTTACAGGAAATCCGGCGATTCATCGACACAGAGCCTGTCTGCGGGGCGCAGAGCCTGGAATTGGCGCACTGGCTCTCTGCATATTATTTCTGCTCTCTGGGGCAGGCGCTTGCGGCAATGATCCCCTCGGGGAGGCGCGGCAAAGAGGCGCGATCCTTTATGGTTGAAAGCGCCGTCCCCGACGATTTCGTCCTGAACAGCGGGCAGCAAAACGCGGTGCGCATAATCGGCGGCGCGATCCATGCCAATTCCGGGCAGCGCTTCCTGCTCCATGGCGTCACCGGCAGCGGAAAGACAGAGGTCTACCGGCATATCACGCGCATCGCGGTCGAGGCCGGGCAGCAGGCGGTTCTGCTCGTGCCGGAGATCGCTTTAACGCCCCAGATGATCAGCCGCTTCAGCGGACTCTTTCCCGGACGGCTCGCGATCCTCCACTCTTCGCTGACCCCGGCGGAGCGGATACGCGAATGGAGGCGCGCCGCAAGCGGCGAGGCGCTCGTGGTGATAGGCGCGCGCTCCGCGATCTTCGCGCCCGTCGGCGAGGCGCTTCCGGGAACCCCTGGCTCTCTTTTTATAATAGACGAAGAACATGAGTCGAGCTACAAGGCCGACGACTGCCCGCGCTACCACGCGCGCCAGGTCGCCTTCAAGCGCACCGCCGGGCGCGGGACCCTTGTCCTCGGCAGCGCGACTCCCTCCATCGAAACGCTCTACCACGCCGGAACGCGCGCGCTTACCCGCATCCCGCTCGATGAGCGGATCGCGCTGCATCCCGAGCAGGATATCTCGATAGTCGATATGCGCGGCGTTCCGCCCGGCACCCTGGTCGCGCCGCAGGTCATAGAGGCCATTCGCGGGGCGTCGGCGCGCGGAGAGCAATCGCTGGTCTTTATCAACCGCCGCGGATACGCGCCCTCCGTGAGCTGCGACGACTGCTCGAAAACCATCACCTGCCCCGAGTGCAGCGTGTCCCTGACGCTCCACCGCGAACAGGCGGCGCTGCTCTGCCACTATTGCGGCTACAGCATCCCCTTCACGCGCGCCTGCCCCGAGTGCCGGGGATCAAACCTCCGTACATCAGGCGCGGGAACCGAACGCGTCCTCGAATTTTTGCAGAAGCGCCTGCCCAATATCCGCGTCGGGCGGCTCGATTCCGATCTCGCCGCCTCTTCCAAAGGCAAATTATTTGAGGTACTCGAGAGCTTTGCGCGGCAGGAGATCGAGGTATTAGTGGGTACCCAGATGATTGCGAAGGGGCATGATTTTCCGAACCTGACGGTGGTCGCTGTGGTGGGGTGCGATAATGACCTCTCCCTGCCCGATTTCCGCAGCTTTGAGCGCGTCTACCACCAGCTTCTGCAGGTTGTTGGGCGCGCGGGCCGGGCCCAAAAAAAAGGCTTTGCCCTGATCCAGAGCGCCCTCCCCCTCGAGGACCCGATAGCCAGCATCACGCGCGGCGACGACGCGGGCTTTCACGCGCGCGAACTGGATCGCCGGCGCGAATGCCATTGGCCGCCCTTCTCCCGCCTGGTTCGCGTTGTGCTGCGCTCCCGCGATCAGGAGCATCTCGAAACCGCGATCCGAGCGCTGGGTGAAAGCCTGCGCAGCGCCAACACGGAAAAATCGGGCGTACATATCCTCGGGCCGGTACCCTGCCCCATCGCGCAAAAGGCCGGCTACTGGCGGCAGCACCTCTTGCTGAAATGCGCCTCCCTTGCGCCGATCACGGATCTCCTGCGCGCCGCCGGCCTCGCCGAGGGAAGCCGGGGCAAGGCCTACCTCGAAATCGACGTGGATCCGCAAGCCATGCTCTGAAATAATGCTATATTTAGGGATTGATGGAGGAATAGACAACCATGCCCCGTGTATCCAAAAAACTTTCCATCATCCATTATGGGCACCCATCCCTTTTGCGCGCCGCAAAGCCTGTCTCCGCTGTGGATCAGGAGATCCGCGAACTCGCGGTTGAAATGATTTCCATGATGTACGCCGCGCCGGGGGTCGGGCTGGCCGCGCCGCAGGTCAACGTCTCCAGGCATATGTGCGTCATTGGCGTTGATGAGGGGCGCGAAAAAACGGAACTCGTACTCATCAACCCCAAAATTGTTTCGGTATTTGGGCTGGAAATGGTCATGGAAGAGGGCTGCCTCTCCTTCCCCGGTATCCATACCCACATCATCCGGCCTTCGGGAGTGGAGATAGAGGCAATCGGGCTCGATGAAAAACCGATCAAACTGCGCGCCGAGGGTTTTCTCGCGCGGGTCATCCAGCATGAAATCGATCATCTGAATGGGGTACTCTTTATCGACTATCTCGCGGAGCAGGAACGGCAGCGGCTCGAGAATTCGCTGGAGCGGCTCAAGGGAAAAACCATAAAAAAATTCGGCCTCGCAAGCGTGGCACAGAAATAAATGCGCATCCTCTTTTTCGGAACACCTGAATATACATGCAGGGCGCTGGACTGCCTCTCCGGCTATGCCGCCATCGCGGGCATTGTCACAGGCGGCGATACAAAGAGCGGACGAGGGCAGACGCTTCTGCGCCCCGCGCCTGCCCTGTGGGCGGAAGAAAGAGCTATCCCCCTCTTTCAGGCGCCCAATCTCCGCGACGCCGGATGTATCGAAAGCCTCCGCGAACTTAAGCCGGATCTCGGGGTGGTATTCGCCTACGGGCGCATCCTCCCGCGCGCGATCTTTGCGCTTCCCGCAATGGAAACCATCAATATCCATTTATCCCTCCTGCCGGCCTGGCGTGGCGCTTCTCCGGTGGAGGCGGCGCTGCTTGCGGGCGCGCGGACGACAGGCGTCAGCATCCAGCGCATCACTGAAAAACTGGACGCGGGCGATATTCTGGACTCGGCGGAGGTTCCGGTTGATCCGCTCGACCATTACCCCGAACTCTTCGCCAGACTCATGTCCGCCGCCCTCGCGCTCCTGCCGCGCGCCATAGAGAGCCTGCAGGCGGGGAATGCACGCTTCATCCCGCAGGACGCAAATCAGGCGACCTTCTGCGTGAAGATCGCGCCGGATCAGCGGCGGATAGACTGGCGCGGGAGTGCCGAAACAGTGTACAATACGATTCGGGCATTTGCGGGCAGCCGAACCGCCTGGGCATTTTTTCGCGGGAAAAAATTCTTTTTTCACCGCGCGCGCCCGGCGGCACCCGATGAGGAACCGGACGGATCGGCGGGAGATGGTGCTATAATACTCTGCCGCGAAAAACTGCTCGCGCGCTGCGGGGATGGGCGGTATATCGTACCCACCGAAGCGCAGATCGAGGGCAAACGCCGCGCCGAAATCGCGGAGTGCGTTCGCGGGCTTAGACCTGCACCCGGTGAATGTTTCACCTGAAATATTTTTAAGGAAAGAGCATGGAAGCACAGAAAAATTTTCTTCAGCGCATCATAACTGGTATCACTAAACCATTCGCGTGGTGCCTGGATCGCGCGAAGGGTTTTTGGCGCTGGCTCACTTCGCGCAAGGACGAAATCGTTACCGAAGAGGATCTGTATTTCTTCCATACAAAGCGCATCTTGGTCGTCTTTATTCTTTTTGTCCTGCTCTGCGGGTTCAGCATCGTGGCCTTCATCTCCCTCTGGAAGGACGGCGAGGGGATGTCCGCCGTTCCCGACGTCACGGGGCAGACTTTAACAGCGGCCTTGCTTGAACTCCAGGATAAAAATCTGTATGGCATAGTCAAAACGATCAGCGATATTTCGCGCCCAACGGGGATTGTACTCGATCAGGAGCCCAAGGGCGGATTTTTTACGCGCGAGAATCGCAGCGTTATGCTGTTTCTGAATCAGCCCGCGCTCGATAACGAGGTTCCGAATATAATCGGGAAAACCCTCACGGAGGCGCGGCAGCTCTTAACCCGGCACGCCTCCGGAAAATACGAGACTGCCCTGGGAATCATTGCGTACGGCCAGTCAGAAATAATCCCGCCCGGCTGTATCGCTGCCCAAAACCCAGCGCCTGCACAGCCCGCGCCGAATCCGCTTATCGTTAATGTGGTCGTCAGCCTGGGCAAGCCCCACTCCGCTGTGGAATTGCCGGATTTTCGCGGACAGAATTTTGACAGCGCGGCGCGGTGGCTTGCGATAAATAACATCACCGCAGCGGCGCAGCAGAGCAAGGGCGGAACGCCAGGCGTCATCGGCGCGCAGGATCCTGCACCCGGGACACGCATCCACGAAGGCGCAGCAGTCACGCTCAGCGTCGGCGGCAGCGAGAAATACGGGGTCATCGATTTTATCTTTCCGCTCATGCTGAAGCTCTCGCAGGCGAGTCTCAATTTTACCGCCGCGCAAATTAACACCGCCGATCAGGATCTCTCCGTTGATCAGCTCAAATTGCGGCAGCAGCGCGACGAAGAACGCCTGCAGCGCGAATTAATCCGCGAGGGCGACGCTTCCTACCCTGTGGAAATCAGTCTCGCGAGCGAAAACGGAAACCGGGCGCTCCTCTACAAAGGCACGCACAAACCCGGCGAGCGTCTCGTACAGAGCTTTTCATACGATACCGAGGTTACGCTGGAACTGCACATCGATGGCCGTAAATTTATCTCCAGGAAATATCAATGAGCGGGCTTACCATTTCGCCGTCCATCCTCTCGGCGGATTTTTCGCGTATCGCGGAGGAGATCGAGGCGCTTACGCTGGCAGGTGCCGACGCGATTCATTACGACGTCATGGACAACCACTTCGTTCCGAATCTCACCTTTGGGTTTAAGTTTATCGAGGACGCCATGAAAAACTGCAGGCTGCCCGCCGACGTCCACCTGATGATAGAGCGGCCGGAAGAATCATTGGACAGATGGCTCGCGCCAAAGCCCGCGTCTCTTACAGTTCATCTCGAAGCCTGCCGCGATATCGAGAACGCGATTCACCGCATACACAAGGCCGGGGTTCGCGCCGCGCTGTCCATCAAGCCCGGCACTCCGGCTGTTCTTTTGAAGCCATATCTGGATATGCTGGATTCCGTTTTGATTATGCTTGTTGAACCCGGTTTTGGCGGACAGGCCATGCTGCCGGAAACTGTCGAAAAGATTGCGGAACTGCGCGGCATGGCGCCTGATATCGAAATCCAGGTGGACGGCGGCGTCAAACGTGATAATTATAAAACGCTGGCTGCGCTTGGAGCGAATAATCTGGTGATCGGGAGCGGGATATTCGCGGAAAGCGATTACGCCGCCGCGATTCGCGCGTTTCGCGCCGCATAGTAGGGTTGTTTTTTGTCATTGCGAACCTCGCGACGTGAGGTGAAGCAATCCACTGTGTCGTTTTATCACCTGGATTGCTTCGACCCTACGGGTCTCGCAATGACAAATGTGGCGCTTTTCGCGCCGCATAGTATAATAGTAAAGGAGAGAGTATGCACAAGGTGTACGACGCAGAGGATGCGGCGGTATATGCTCTCCTGCTGAACCAGGGGGAGCTTGTGTTTTCCCTGAGTGAAAAGCAAAATTTCTCACTCAAGGGCGCGAATATTATTTTCGGAGCGGCGGAGGTACTCCATGGGCTTGAGGGCAATACCATGAACACGCGCATGATAAGCGTATATTCCGGCAGCGATTCCACAATAACAAAAATCCCGAACGCCAACCTGAAAAAATTCATCACTCTTTATAATATAGGCTTCAACATCACCCGCGTCGTGGCGCGCACGGTACAAAAATCCAACCAGCTCATTGCCTATTATAATGAAAATTTCCTGAATGAAAACCATCATCCGAAAAAACACTACATTAAGTATTACAACACCATCCTCGCTCTTGAGAAAGACGCGGAGAACCGCCAGATAAAGCGCCTTGAGGCTTTTGCAAACCTGAAAAAGCAAACCATCGCATACCGCAAGGGGAGCCTTTTTGCGGCAAAGCCCAAAAGCATTCAGCATGAGCTGGAGGGCAAACGCATAGACGAATACAAGGCGGAATTTCCTCCAGGCTCGGTTATATGCAAACAAAACGCTCCCGCCTCCGATCTTTTCATTCTCAACAAGGGGCGGGTTCGCGTACTCCTGGGGGAGGAAGAGGTGGCGCGCATCGATAAGCCCGGAACCATATTTGGCGAGATGTCGCTTTTTCTGAATGAGCCGCGCAGCGCAACCCTGATAGCGGACGCGAACACCCTTGTGACCATCATCAACCGCGAGAGTCTGCCCGTTATTTCCGGACGCATACCGGATTTTTTCCTGCGCATAACCACAACCCTCTGGGTTCGGTTCAAGACAAATATCGAAATGATTCAGGAGCTTGAAAACCTGAAGCCCGAATCCGCGCTCTTTGATCTGCAAACCCTGCAAAGGGAAATTGGTGACTTTATGAAAAGCGAGCGCATCTATTGGCTCAAAACCTACGTCGACGAGCTGCAGAATGCGTTTTGAATGGCGATTGCATTATAAATATCTGCTTGTCGGCCTGCTCGCCATAGCCGCCCTGATTTTTTTCCTGACCAGAAAAGATTACTCAAACTATGCTCCTTCCCTGCAGCGCGATCCGCAGCTTGAGGCGCATCCCATAGGCTCAAGCGGATTCTGGCTCTTTTCCTGGGTGGATGAGAGCAGCTGCGCCGAAAGCGTTTTCATTCTCGGGAATTTTGTGTCGCGCGGCGAAACCATAACGCGCATCCCGATGCGAAAGACAGACGACGTGGTCTGGCGCTGCGCGGTTCAGTTGGATCCCGGACAATACGCCTACAAATTTCTTGTGAACAGCAAACTGCTCGTCCCGCCGGCAGCTTCGCAGATACTTGAACGGAACATGGACGGCGCAGGGCAGGTTTTTGTTCCGGAACCCGACGCGCCCTGGATTGCGGATATCTTTCCGCCGGATGAGAGTACGGTGCGCGATTTTACAAATATCCGCTTCAAATTTAACGGCAGACTCAACTCCCTGAATACAGGAGATATCCGGCTTTCACTGAACGGCCACCCGATACCATTGCGCTTTGATCGCGCAACCGCCTCCGTAGAAGCAACTGTAACGGACGTCCCTGAAGGACAATACTTCCTGCGGATTTCCGGGCAAAACGCGGCAGGAAAAAGCATCGTCGAGTATCAATCCGTTTTTTTTTACTATAAACAGGAAGCCGCGAGGATCCCAAGCACCCGTCTTCAGGGTGCGCTGGCCTACAGGGTACTCCTCTCCTCCTTCGGTCAGGGTACAAAAAGCGCGCTTGCGGAACTCATCTCCCGTCTCGATTATCTGAACGACGGCAAGGATGACGGGACAAGCCTGGGGGTACGCTTGCTGGTACTCTATGGAATTTTCCCCGCGAAGGACGTCTGGGGAAGAGAAATTACCAGTTATGAGGGGGTGCGGGCAGGCTATGGTACGCGCGCGCTTCTCTCCGAACTGGCCTCAGAGTGTCATCGCCGCGGGATCCGTCTGGTTCTGCAAATCAATCTTGCCTATCTATCCAACGCGCATGAGTTCTTTCAGGAGAGTTACGGCAACCCGGGATCCAAACACTGGAATTGGTTTTTCTTCCTGAACGATATTGGAACCAGTTATCTCGGTTTTGCTGACGACCCCTCGCTTCCGCGCGTAAATACCTCAAGCGAGAGCGTACAAAATTATATTCTTGACATTATACGCAGCTGGGCATTAATCGGCATAGATGGTTTTTTATTCGAACATACGGATCTTCTGCCTAAAGTCTGGTGGGAAAAGATCCGCAATGCTTTCCAGGGCATCGGCAGAAACGACATACTCATTGCGGCTTCCTGCTATGGCGGCAGCGAGTATATCAACCAGCTCTTTCAGGGACAATTCAACGCAGCAGAATCCCTCAATCACGCAACCGATCTCGCGCTGGCCTTTTGGGGAACGCGCCCGGATATGATCAGCCGAAATACGGCGCAGGAACACGCCATTCCCGAGGGGGCAGCCCTCCTGAAACCCAGCGCGAACCATGAGACGCCCCGCCTCGCGGCTCTTTACCGGAACAGTATGCGCAGCCAGGCCGCCCTGGGGTATCTCCTGACCGGCGGCGGCGTACCGATGCTCCAGTGGGGCGACGAACTCGATATCCTCTCCCCCGAGCCGCCGCATGATCGCGAACCGCCGCAGATGCCCTGGGAAAAACTGGAAGAGATGCAGAACAATCCGAACAGTACGCTGCACCTTATACGCAAGCTCTCGATCCTGCGCAAAAAATATTTTGAACTCTCGCACGATACCCGCTCGGGCGATCACCCCGTCATCCAGTGGGCCGCAAACACTGCCGGCGGAACGTCGGTGTATATTCGCCAATCCAATTCCGAGCGCTTTTTTATCGCGGTCATGCCGTTTGAGGGCAAAGACAGGGAGATCGAGCCTGAGCTTCTGCTGCCCTTCCCGATTCGCGGCGAGGCGCGCTATCGCGGACGGGACATACTCTATCCATCGGACGCCATCGTTACGGCTCGCTGTGTGGATAATCGGGTGCGCGATCTCGTCCTGCCCATCACGCCGGGGAGGGGCTTTCAGCTCTGGCTGTTTGAGCGCATCGTTGGAGAAAATAAGTAAACGAAACCCCCGCACCCTTGTCTCCCTACGGGTGTAAAGGCGTAAACGCCACTCCGCGCCGATACGCCCTACGGGCGTGACTGCAAGGAAAATTATAGGCGTCGCTTGCGCGACGAACAGTATCGCAACATCCTGTTGTCACATATAGTAATTGATCATCAGAAAGAATGAGGTGAGTTTAACATCCGCGTTTTTGTTGGTGACTCCCCCAATCACCGCTCCCTTGTTGAAGGAGTGATAGGTACCAAAAAGCGAAAGTGAAACTATATCGGAAACAAAAAACTCAGCGCCCAGTTTGATGTTCCAGCCGGCAGCGCTTGTACTGCTTTTCACCTTGGGCATCTCTCCATAATCAACAAAACTACAGGTCAGCCCCGCGCCGCCCATAAGGTTCAAAAAATAGAAGATGGGGTACCGATAGTATGCGTTAATATCCAAAAGCCATTGCGTAACGATGGCATTCCCCGCCGGATGAGCGTTGCCGGCGGGATCGTTAAAGGCAGGATACGGCTCTTTATGCGACTCCATGAGTACCCCGTCGAGACCGAGTCCAAAATTGGAACCATAAAAGAAATACTTTGCCCCAACAGAAACCATATAGGTGGGATCAAAAATGTATTGCTCTTTGTTGCCGCCATCATAGGTTACGTCCGCCCAGTATGCGCGCCATACGCCCGCACCCACCGAGAGCTGCCGCGCGAGCGACTCCTCGCGCCAATCAACGCCATCCGGCCCCGAAAATAAGCCCGAAAACAACCCAGCGGACAGCCCCGCAGGAAAGAGCGCGAGAGCCAGTATCGCCAGTAAGCTTAAACGTTTCATATATGCTCCCCTAAAACGACATGGAAACGCCAACCACAACCGACGATATGGAGTATTTCTCACTGCCAACGCCGGTTCCCCAGTGCTGCCGCTTCCAGTCGGCGGTGATGGAATATTTCTCGTCGATAAAATATTCTACACCTAATTTGAAATTATAGCCCATGTTGCCAATCTCTACCCCGGAATCCACCTTCTCCCCGCTCCGGATTTCTGTTGTATCCCATGTTCGGGCGTCCATCGTTAATCCTGCGCCCGCGTTCGCGAGAAAGCGCGGGGTAAGCGCATAGCGGTACAAAATATCCAGATCGCAGAGCCATTTGATGATCGTTGTTTGGCAACCCGGAATACCCAGGTAATAATGGTATCCGCCGTAGGACGTATATTGATAGCCGGAGGAACCCTGTGCCGTGGCGACGTTCATGATCAGCCCTTCAAGGCCAACCCCCCAGTTTTTGCCCAGAAACATACGCGCGTTAAACCCGAAGAACCAGGTGATATCGCCCAGATCACCGCTGGCCCAGTGCATGGATTCGCCGCCGGGATCCGTGTAGGCGTAGCGTGTACGGTGCGCCACCTCCACGCCGCCCGAGAGTATACGGCTATAGAGAGTGTCGCGCCAGCCTGTGTCCGGCTTGCGAAACCCGGCCTTGGCCGAGTTTGAGGGCGCGCCGGCAGAGGAACGCGTGGGGATTTTGGGGCGCGATTCGGCGGGCTTGCCGGATTCCGCATCGTCCTCATATATGTACACATCGTCCACGTAGATCTCATCGCCATAGAGCGCTGAGGCAAAGCACAAGAGGGGAAGCACAATCCATAAAAAGCGCGCAGATCTCATGCCCTTCCTCCGGTGTGTGTGAGCGCTGCTCAGGTTTTATGCGCGGCGTACACGTACGCGCAACCCCGCAGAAAGCGCGGCTACTGTGCGGCATTAAACTCCGTTAAAGTGTCGCACTTCGTCCATGTGCCGCTCGCAAAAGCTCCGCTATACACAAGAAATATTTCCGCTCCGGATTGAGTGTCCATAGACGGAGCATATGCAGCTGACGGTACATAATTATGGTCGATTAAATAAATAGTATTCTCGCCAAAATACCATGTTGGTGTTCCTGTATTGAAAACATAGGTTTGTGTGCCGCCATTAGCGTTCAGAATCTCGCGCCCAAGCGTACTTTTTTGTATAGTTCCGCCATACATAAAAGATGCACCAACCGGAGTCAGGTTTTTAATGTAAATGGTCACATCGCTCCTCTGCCCTGCTTCGCTGCCGATGGTGATGGTTTTTATATTTTCACCGGGATAAATCCCCGTCACACTCACGGCTGCTGTATTAAATCTGCGCGTTATCCCTATGATTTTGGTGCCGTTGGTCTGGATGGTAAGATAGATAGGGCAAAATCTGTAATCATCATAGGGAAGATATTGTATGCGCTCCTCCCGCGGCAAAACATACGTAAGAGTGCTCCCGTTGTAGAAATCATCCAGCTTTACCTCAACATAGCGCTGAGACTCATTCTTAAGGAACACCATCCCCGAACCCGGATCGGCTGACGTGACTGTATAAGTTGTCTGTACATCATCGACATACACAAGAAAAGCGCTGATTATCCTGCAATTTGATGGATTACGCTCGTTCTGTACAAGGTCGGCTTCTGTTACCACTTTTATGAGATAACAACCTGCAATTTTGTTAATCCCCCATGCCTGTCCAGCCCGCACACCCCCAAGAGCGTCATTCACTGAATGCACATTTTCCTTAAAAAGAACTATATCTGCATCGGTATTATTCCGGATTATAACGGAACTTCCCGGAACCGGATCAAAAAGCCTTTCAAAGTCGAAACCAGAGATGCGAATGCCTGTACACGACGCGCAAATCAAACATGAGATGACAAGCAGAAAACTGATGGAGCCTTTTGCCTGCATTGTGCTCCTCCTTGCGAAAAAAGACTGGAATAAACACATGGACGAACCGGGGAAGTTACCGGCTCGTCCATGCGTACATACTACGCCTTATTGTAAATTCACTGTGGATTTGACTCTTCAGGATACAACTCATCAAATGTTCCATTGCGCTGAATCGGAAGAACAAACTGACCCGTAGCATTTATGGTCAGCATATATACATCCCCTGCCTGAA
>JAITCI010000056.1 GCA_031283155.1 Spirochaetota bacterium
ATGGAAACGGTGCTGCTGCGCAAGAGGAGGGAGATTTCTATTCCCGCCCGGTGGAAGTGGCACCATAGATCACGTACTCCGCGAGTAGAAACACTCACCTTCTCCTTCTGGAGCTTCGGACGGGAGCTGATTTGGCGTTTTCATCCCCCGAGGCCTAAAAAATTTCCCTTCCCGCCCCTTTCCTGGGAGGATTGGGAGGATTAAAAACCATTTGCGCCGCACATCCACAATACTCCGGCTGCCCTGTACGGTGTGTTGCTTGACAGCATCCCCCGCGCTTGGGTAGACTCAAAGCGTTATGACCATTCAGGAAGCGATTCTTTCCGTGCGCGAGCGCATCGGGATCGCCCGCGCAAAGGCGGGGCGGCAGGATCCGGTGTGCCTCATTGGAATATCGAAAACCCATCCGGCGGAGTTGATCCGCGAAGCATGGAATGCGGGACTCGCCGATTTTGGCGAGAATCGCGTACAAGAGGCTCTGCCGAAGATCAGCGCAGTCCAGAGCGGAAGCGCGATAGTCTGGCATCTCGTCGGGCATTTGCAATCCAATAAGGTCAACAAGGCCGCGCCTGTTTTTGACTGGGTGCATTCTATTGACAGTGTTGAAACAGCCGCGCATCTTCACCGCGCAGCCCGCGCGGCAGGTCGCCGGATACACGCGCTTGTGGAAGTGAATACTTCGGGGGAGGAAAGTAAGCATGGCATTGCCCCCGGGGACGCCGCAGCCTTCACGGCGCGCTTGCATGAAGCACTCGCAGAAGATCTGGAAAACACAGCATCGGAAAACGGCGTCATTCTATCCGGTCTCATGACGATTGGTCCGCTGGGCGGCAGGGAAGCAGAAAACCGACGCGCCTTCGCCCTCCTGCGCGAGATCCGCGAACGCTTATGCGGGGAGTGGCCGCTCTGCCGCGAACTCTCGATGGGTATGTCCGGTGACTTTGAAAGCGCTATCCTTGAGGGCGCGACCATGGTGCGCGTCGGCGGCGCGATTTTCGGAGCGCGCAGCTAAGGAAGGAAAAATATGAAAGACATACTGAAAACCATCGGATTCATCGGCTGCGGCAATATGGGGGGCGCGCTGATCAAAAAAATCGCGAAAAATGGTGCCGTCTATGTGTACGATTCGGATGAGGCAAAAGCCAACGCTTGTGTAAAAATATATGGGACAACCCGCGCCATCTCCGCGCTTGAACTTGCGCAGAAATGCAACGCTGTCGTCGCTGCCGTCAAGCCGCAGCAGCTCGCAGAACTCCTCTCTTCTATCCGGGATGCGCTCGCGGATAAAGTACTGATCTCCATTGCGGCCGGAGTTACGCTCACCAGGCTGGCGGAACTCGCACCCAAAGCGCGTATCATCCGCGTGATGCCCAATACCCCCGTCCAGGTGGGCGAAGGCGCGATTGCCTGGACGGCGGCCGCGAACGTCCGCGCGGAAGAGCGGGCGGCCTTTGTAAAACTTTTTTCGCCATGCGGGCTGCTCTTTCCGCTCGAAGAAAAATTGATGGACGCCTTTACCGCCCTGGCCGGAAGCGGTCCCGCCTACGTTTTCACGCTGATCAACGCGCTGGCTGAAGGCGGCGTACACGAAGGACTAAACAAAAATGACGCGCTCCGCATGACCGCGCAAACCTTTCTGGGTTCGGCGCGGATGCTGCTTGAACTCGGAGAGCATCCCGAAGTATTAAAGGATCGCGTCACTTCGCCGGGTGGGACAACGATGGCGGGGCTTGCCGCCCTCGAGACGGGCGCTGTGCGTTCGGCGTGCATCCAGGCCGTCGCCGCCGCGCGCGCGCGCGCGGAAGAGTTGGGAAAATAGGCCGATCTATGCGCTTTTCACTTGCGCTGCGCGTTTTTCCGCAAAGCCGCGCCGAGAGTCTGGAGATCCGCGAGGAAACACTGCGCGTCCATCTGACCGCGCCTGCGGCGAATGGCAAAGCAAACGAGGCTCTCGTGCGCATCCTGGCCAAAACGCTCAATGTACCCAAATCAGCCATAACCATTGCGCGGGGGGCGCGCAGCAGAGAAAAATTGATTTTCATAGAAGCCGATAGCCTTCCGGAACCATATCTTTCAATAGCGGGACAAGAGAAATGAATCGGGCGTTCCCTTGTCTTAAAATTTACCGGAGTGTCGTATGAGCCGTGCCTTCATCAGTTATTTTCTTGCAGTTATCCTGCTTCTCGGCGCTCCCGGGATATTGCTCGCCGCTCCGGACAGCCCGCCCGCGCAGAAAGCCGACAAGGATGAGTGGGCACCGCTCACGGGAGAGGAACATTTCCCGCCCAGGGAGAGCGTTTTGATGAATGCGCTCGGGCAGCAGTATTCCTACACATCCAAACTCCGGCGCTTTGAGATAGTGTTCTTCATCAGCATTCCTGTAACTCTCCTCCTGAGTTTCACGCTCATGGAGGCGCTCGCGCGGAGTTCCCCCACAACCTATGGAACCAATCGCAACCAGGAAATGCAGTCGCCCCATTATATATATATGTTTTCCACTTCTCTCCTTGCGTCACTCTATGTCGCGATAGCGGATGTGCACAAGTACAACCCGCCGGAGCCTGCAAAAGCTACCGATGTGAGCGAAACCAAGTTTGAGCTTCCCATCATTGGCGTACGGTTTTAGCCAAAGCGCCATTATACGGACGTTTTTCTCCTCCACAGAAACAGCGTACAGGGCTATCAGGAATCGCGAAGCGTTTGGAGATTCAAGGCAAAGCGCACGGGGGAGAGGCCGTTTAAGGATTTTTGGGGCACATGGGCAAAGAGACGGGTTCGGAAAACCTGATCGAATTTGTAGAGTACGGCGAGATCCCCCTCAAGATGCGCCACCACCGGATCAAAAAGCCGATCCTCACCGCCCTGGGGGCAGTTATAGATTAGCTCTTCAATCGCATCCAGTGAATAATACTGATTGAGCTTATAACGGCACAGGAATGCCTCCGCCTCGCGCTCAACCGCTTCCGCTTCGCCGCTCTTTGGGCACCGTACCCAGATATTCATGCAGTTCCCCATCCAGCTTCTTGCCCAAACCGAACTCTAATGAGTATACTTGAGCAAAATCAATCAGGATACCCTTTTGAAACGATATATACCCCTCATCATCTTCATTGCGATTCTCCTCCTCGACCAGGGAAGCAAGGTTCTTGTGCGGGACTATTTCAATCCCGTAGAGACGCTCCCATTTTATGAGCAGACTGCCCAAACGCTTGAGGCCTGCGGACTGGGGGAACTGGATATCACCGTTCGTCTTCCGCGCCCGCAGGCGATCCCTCTCCTCGGGAATTTCTTCTGGATAAATTTCCATGAAAATACGGGCGTGGCCTTTGGCCTGCTCAATTCTCTTTCGCCGAATACCACCCGCCCGCTCTTTGCGCTTGTCGCTCTCCTCGCTCTGGGCTTTATCATTTTCTTCTATCGAAGCCTTCCAAAAGGCAAACTCCTGCCCCGTATGTCGCTCATTTTTATCATGGGAGGCGCTATCGGAAATCTGATCGACCGGATCATCATAGGCAGGGTGACAGACTTTTTTGATCTTGCGGTTCGCACTCCCGAATCATATAAAAATATATGGCCGATTTTTAATGTTGCGGATTCCTTTATAGTCTGCGGGGTGATCCTGCTTTTTATCCTCATGCTCTTTGAGAAAAAAAATCCTGCTCCTGCCGACGAGAATAAGACGCAGCAGGAAAAAGCGTAAGCTGAAAAATTGCCCTGAGATTTGAGGAGAATGCAATGCGTCCGGTACTCATTACCTTTACCTTTGAAACTCTCTTCCCCTTGCTCATTATTCTGGCTCTCCTGTCGCACGGAATTGCGCTCTGCATCAATAAGCGCCATGGCAATACAAAGAAAGTCCCGGAAAAAATAATCACGTATATAAACAGTATGCGCAGCCTCGGGAATACGCTTTTCATCCTGGCCGCTGTCGTCCTTGTCGCGTTCAAGGCTCTCGGTATGGAGCAGCTTCCCCTGCACTCCTATGGGCTTATGCTCGCGGTCGCCTTCCTCTCCGCGATAGGCCTTGCGGAAAGGCGGGCGCCTCTCGAGAACATAGCGCCCAGGGATATCGGCATTCTCTCAATCGGCATCATCGTCGCGGCCTTAATCGGTTCACGGCTTTTCTATCATCTCTTTGAGGTGCCGCCAAAAAATCTGCTCGACATCTTCGCGGTATGGCGCGGGGGTTTGGTGGTCTATGGAGGTATCATCTGCGCCGTCGCGACTGTCTGGGTTATGATGGTGCGGCGTAAAATGCCGGTCGGCGCAACCTTTGACGTTTTTTCAGCGCCGCTCGCGCTTGGAATTTTTCTTGGGCGCATTGGCTGCTTCTTTGCGGGCTGCTGCTACGGCAACGCCACCGAGCATATCTGCGGCATGGTTTTCCCGAAAGATGCGCAGGTATACGGGCATCTGCACAATATTGTCGCCCGCGCAAGCGAAAATCCGGAAACATATTCCATGATACCACCGAATTTTGTGGAACATATCACAGCGCAAAACTACGACCTCGTTCCGGTGCATCCCACGCAGTTATACGAATCCCTCCTGGCGCTTGCGGGATTCTTCCTGATCCTCCTGTTCTATAAAAAAAAGGGCTTTAACGGCGAAACCTTCCTTTGGGTACTCGGCTATTACGCGATCATTCGCTTTTTCCTCGAGACCATGCGCATCGATACGCCGCATAATCTCTTTCTGGGCAGTTTTTCACTCTCGCAGGCGATAGGTCTCATCGCATTGCCTGTTATCATTGGAGTCATAATTTTCGGGCGCATTCGCGCCCGCGCTTTATCCGCGCACAATGCCTGACTCGCGGGAAGCGCATAGCCCTGAGAGCGCCGCATATTCAATCCCGGATGAATACTCCGGAGTCCGCGCGGACGTCGCTCTCCTGGGGCTTATGGGGCATATGTGGTCACGCTCGCGGATAAAGCGCGGCCTCTTGTCTCTCGCGCTTGACGGAAAGGCGGCAAAGCTCTCCGACAGGGTCAAAAAGGGTATGCTGCTGGAACTCACCTACCGCGATACCGCGCCCCTTGAAAATGCGGAAGCCGAGGAGATTCCGCTCGATATCGTGTATGAAGATGAGGAGATCATCGTCATCAACAAGCCGCACGGGATGGCTACGCATCCATCGGCGGGGATTTATGGGGGAACGCTTGTGAATGCCCTGCTTGGCCATTGCGCGCATCTGCCCTCTGCCCCTGAAATGGGCGTCCGCCCCGGAATCGTACACCGCCTGGACAAAGACACGAGCGGGCTGATTCTGTGCGCAAAAACCGATCGCGCGCAGGAGGCGCTCTCCCGCGCGTTCCATGAGCGGCGAGTCACCAAGATCTACTCCGCCATCGTTCGCGGGCGGCTTTCACCAAGGCAGGGAATCATAGACGCTCCGGTCGCGCGCGATCCGCTGCACCGTACGCGGCAAGCGGTTATCGAGGGCGGGAGAAGCGCGCAGACGGGTTATCAGGTGATCGAAGAATTTTCGGGTCATTCGTATCTTCAGTTGCAGCTCTTCACCGGGCGCACCCATCAGATACGCGTACATCTCGCCCATATCAAACACCCGATAGTGGGCGATCCCGTTTACGGAAGAAGCGACACGCTTTCCGCTCTGCTTTGCCTGGCGGCCACACAACTTGGTTTTACGCATCCGGCCCGCGAACAGGAACTCAGCTTTTCCATTCCCCTGCCCGGGCATATGCGGGAAGCTTTGAATGGTTTGCGTCAAAAAAATCAATAAAGAAGGAAAAAAGACATGAATATAACAGGTATGATTTTAATAGTATTTATTCCGATTGTCGCCGGAGGCGTCATCCTCTGGCTCATCTTTCGGAATGTCAACCGCAAATATTGCGACCTCTTCATTAAAATTATTGAAACCGCCCGCAAGAATCCGGATGCCGTTTATGCTCTGGTGAATAACGGCGATGAAACGGAAAGGCGTGATATTGTCCGGCAGATTGCCGCGATCGATAACGTCACCAAGATAGATATCCTGAAGGCCGGCAAAAAGCTCTCCCAGGTGCGCCTCCGATCAAAGACCCTCTCGGAGGAAAAGATATACTTTGTTGAACTCTCCTCTGACGGCGCGGATTGGGGAATATCGCAATTTTCGCTGGTTGAATGATCGCCAGAGTGTCACAGGGAATACGTGATGGAGAGTATGCGTCCTGCCTCCTGTCCTTCGCGCCTGTAGGAGTAAAAAAGTTCGCTGTTGCAAGCGGTGCAATACGGGGAGGAGTATATATGCTCCGGCAGAAGTCCAAACCGCAGGCAAGCGGCGCGCGCGTATCCCTGATTATCGAAAAAGAGCTGCTCTCCGCGAGTGTGTATATATTCCTCCGGGAAGTAATCGCGGAACTCGCTTCCCACCGCATAACAGCACGCCTGTATGGACGGCGAGAAGGCGGCGTGTATGTTCCGGACCAATGCGCCGCGATCCATAAGCATCGCAAGCGCGCGTTCGGCAATGCCCGCGCGGCTCCCGCGCCATCCGGAATGCACAAGCGCTGCGTCGCGGCTTCCTGAATCGCACAGACAGATCGCGAGGCAATCCGCGCTGCGAATCCCCGCAGCCAGACGAATGGAATGCGGAACAAGAAAGCCGTCGCACTCCGGAACAATCGCCTTTGCATCTCCCGCGAGAAGCTCTATCCGGTTGCCGTGTACCTGCTCCGCCAGAATGAGGGATCTGTCAGGAGCGAAATATCCGGCAAAATCGCGGGCGATGCGCGCGTCCCGCATATTGCCCCGCGCGCGCAGGGATATCCGAAACTCTACACCCATATCCCGCAGGGGCAAACAGGAGATACATCCGTTATCGAAAGCCCAATATTCATTTGAGGATACGCTGGATCCGGCCATCGCCCATCTCGTATACATTGCTCGCGTATTTTACGAATGCCTTGTTATGCGTCACAAATACTATGGTCGTCCCGGCGGCGCTGACCGAAGAAAAGAGCGCCATGATGCGCTCGCTCGCCGCATCGTCCAGATCCCCCGTGGGCTCGTCCGCCAGCAAAATTCGCGGGCGATTTATAAGAGAGCGCGCTATCGCCACCCGCTGCCTCTCGCCGCCGGAGAGCGCGCGCACCCTTGTGTTTAAGGTATAGCCCAGCCCGAGCTTTTCGAGAAGCTGTACCGCGTATTTCTTTTTTTCCGCGATCTGCCCGTCATGAAAGAGTACAGGGACAAGCACATTTTCGAGGACAGTCAGATTACCAAGCAGATCGGTAAACTGAAAAACAAAGCCAATCTCGCGCCCCCGGAGCCTCGAGAGTTCGATATCGGAAATATCGCGCACCCGCCGCTTGTCAAAATAGACCTCGCCATCGCTGGGTTTGATCAGGCAGCCTATGATGGAGAGCAGGGTTGTTTTCCCGCTGCCTGACGCGCCCATGATACCGATATAATCGCCTTCGTTGATATCGAGCGAAACCCCTTTGAGCGCTTCGGTGCGCGCCTGACCGCTTCCGTATACCTTGGTGACATTTATTACCTTCGCGATCATGGATCCGCCTTTTATTCCCTGTTGTGCAATGCGCTATGCGGCTCGATCCGGCAAATCTTAAGCGCGGGATACAGGAGCGCGAGCATGGCTATGATCTCGGCGGAAGCAAAGGCGGCAAGAAAAGCGAGAAGTGCTTTGACAAAAGCGCCGTCCGCTGCCATATCCCCAAAAAACGGCTGCAAAGCCTCAAAACCCATTTTCGCAAGTCCTAGCCCCAGTAATGCCGCCAGGACCATGCCGCAGAATACGGTCATTTGTGTTTCCACAAAAAGAAGGGAGAAGATAAATATCCGGCGCGCGCCGATACCGCGAAGCAGACCCATCTCATGGTAGCGCCCCCGGGTGATAAGCCAGAAAATGACGATCAGGGAAAGAAAATTCATGGCAATGCAGACAAGAAGAATGAACTCCGCCGCCTGGAGAGCGGCAGCCCTTTCATTTGTATACAGGGGATTGGGCAGAAAGCGGTGCAGATAATACCCGAAAAACGCAAGGGCGTTGATCGCGACAAGGATCATGGCCGCATAATTGGAGAAAGATCCGCGGATAAAATTACGGCGCGCGAGCCATCGTACCTTCTGGAGCTGATTCACCCTGGATACCGCCAATCGGAAGTTATGCCCAAAGACGACGCAAGCAATGAATACAATAAAATGAAACCGGGGCGGATGCAAGCACTATTTTGACCGATGTCAGACAAAAATCACATTTCTTCAAGTAATTGTATAAAAGCATTCCAGGGCAGAAGAATACATTCGCGGCGCACCGGATAGCGCGCGAATTCGGAAAACAGGAATACAGCCTCGCGGGCTTCTATAGCATTGTGGCGTATACCCGGCAGAGGAGCGTCATCAGCGATCCGCGCCTGCGCATCCCTTGACGCAAGGCGTATCGCATAGCTGGCGAAGGCTTTGATCGCATCCCTGCTCTCCCCTGCAGAGATCAGCGAGAGAAGCGAGGCGCCGGCCGTCATGAGACTGCATCCCTCTCCATTCCAGCGCAAGAGCACCCCGCATTCGGTATCCGCGAGTGCAAGGCGTATGGAGTCCCCGCA
Source organism: Spirochaetota bacterium (assembly GCA_031283155.1). Taxonomy (GTDB): domain Bacteria; phylum Spirochaetota; class JAGLSM01; order JAGLSM01; family JAKPMW01; genus JAKPMW01. Next base: position 8,568 of record JAITCI010000056.1, read on the forward strand.
ATTTGGATTGTGGAATATTCTGCCCTCCAGAATCGTGTCGTCAAAGCCGGAGGATCGGCGGGCATAGTCCTTCAGGATTTCTTCAACCGTACGCATGGCAGTCCTTATGATTCGCCTAGTGCATGGATGCACTGTCCCGCGCGAAGCGTGCAAGGCAAGCACGGCCAGGGATGGCCGCTTTTGCGAGGGTAAGCGCCCGCACCAGGCGCATACAATCCTCGCGGGTGGTATAGGCGGCCAGACTCGCGCGCACCAACGCCGGAACACCAAGAGCGCGCATAAATGGCTCCGCGCAGAGCCGCCCCGCGCGCAGGCAAAGCCCTTCCCTGTCGAGAAAGAGCGCGAGATCATGGGTATGCCAGCCATCAAGCGTGAAACTGATGAGCGGCCCCGGCACGGAATACAACCGCGCGCCCGGGAGCGCGCTGAGTTCATCGTGGAGCATTCTGCCCAACCCCTCCTCGTGCGCGCGAAATTCATCCCTCGGGCTCTGCAAAAGCCACCTTGCCGCCTCCGCAAAGCCGAGGATCGCGCTGCAATTCGGCGTCCCTGCCTCAAAGCGCCTCGGGGGCGGCTGCAAATCAATCGCGCTGTCGTCAACCGACCGAACCATCTCGCCGCCAAAAGTGACGGGAACGAGATCCTGCAGCAGATCCCCGCGCACCCATAACGCGCCGGTGCCGTCCGGTCCATACATTTTATGTCCCGAGAAGGCGAGCGCGTCCGCGGCGACACGGATCCCGCCCGCAGGCAACGCAACTGAATCATCGAGGCAGATCGCTCTATGCAGGACGGCCTGCGCCGCGTCGAGAAACAGAACCGCGCCGGCAGCGCGGGCGAGTTTCGCGGCCTGCTGCGAATCGAGCCATGCGCCGCTCACATTGGAACAGAGCGAGAGCGCAACCAGATCGCAGGGCGCGCTCAGTGCCTTCGCGAGGGCTTCCATATCTATCCCGAGCCCGTCATGCCCGATTATTATGATTTCGACTCCGGGCTCATCGGCAAGCATACGCCAGGGAAGATAATTGCTGTGATGCTCCAGCACACTCGTAACGATGCGAAAGCCCTGTCGCCCCGCGCGTTTTCCGGAGAGATACAGGGAGCGCGCAAAGAGATTGATCGCGCCGGTTGTGCCATTTGTAAAAATCACCTCATCCTTTGAGGGCGCGGAAATAAAGCGCGCGAGAATTGAGCGAGCCTCTTCATATACAAGGGTGGCCTCCTCGGCGAGGGCGTATACCGCGCGGTGTACCGTGGACGCGCGCGCAAGCGACAGAAGTACGCGATCCAGCACCGCCTGGGGCTTTTGGGTATTGGCGGCGTTATCGAGCCAAACGGCGGATTCATGCGCGAAATACGGAAATTCCTTCCGCAGGATATACGGATCGAAAGAGGTCATTGATTTACCGAGCGCCTGATGATTCGCCGCACCCGAATCATGACCACAAGGAGAACGATGATCATGATTATCCCAAAGGCCATGGCGAATGCGGTGGGATAGGAGTCTTCAGTCGCGTTGCGCTGAAAGAAAAGGAATACCGTGAACAAAAGCGAGATGAGCCCGCCCGCGACGAGACTGCGCCCGGCGGCCGCATTCGCGGTATACCAGAGATTTTCGTTCGCGAGGAGCTTTGTATTGCGCACCCCATAGGTGGGATTCGGGCGAACCTTGCGCATCGCAAGCGGAAGCCCTGCGGCGATAACGAGAAGATTGACAACGCAAAAACCAATGAGATACAGTACCATAGCTCCTCCGGTCAATACGAGTATAGCAAGAAAATGGCCGCGCGTCCTTATGCCTTTGGCGGCGCGCTTCCCGCGAGATAGCAGGCGAAGAGATAGAGCCAATCCGCCAGGCAATCCAGATATACGAGATCATTATTTGCGGCCTCATCGTCCGCTTCCGCAAACAGGCGGATGAGTTCGCGCTCGGCGCGGCGGCAGATCGCCCGCGCGAGATCGACTTCGGCAGCCGCGCGGCATGATGAAAAACGGATAAAGCCCTGCCGCGCGTACGGAAACAGCCTGTCGCGTTCGGCGCGGATGCGATCAAGGCTTGCCGCGCGCGCATCCTGCGAGCCATTTTCCCATTTGGCCAGCGCGGCGGAAAGAGCCGCAAGCTCGGCAAGCGCGGCCTCTACATAAAGCGCATCCACCCGCATCAATCCGCACGAGAGCAGCGCAAGCTGCGCGGATAACTCGTCGATGGCACCGATGCACTCAAAGCGCTGATCACTCTTTGGAAGAAGGGCGCCATCCGCAAGTTCGCTCTTCGTTTTTGCCTGCAGCCGCCGCTCCCCTTTTTGCATAGCGCTTCCCCGCGTATCCCGTAATGTACGTGCGTATATTGTACCCATGGATTCTTTATTGCGCAAGTTTGGATGCGTCACCCTGGGCTGCCGCCTGAATCAATGCGAGAGCGACGCGCTGATCGGACAATTCCTGGAGCAGGGCTTCACCCTCGTCGAAGACGGGAAAAACGCTCTCGATGTTTATATAATAAATACCTGCGCCGTCACCGCGCGCGGCGAACAAAAATCGCGGCAAGCCGTCTCCCGCGCGCAGAGGGAGCATCCCGAAGCGCTCATCATAGTCACCGGCTGCGCCATCGAAGAAAACCAGGAGCAATTCCCGCGCGGCGCGAAAGTGCTCTTTGTGGATAACAATCGCAAGCACGCTCTCGTGGCAATCGCTCTGCAAGCACTCAACGCGCAGCACGGCAGCGCCCTGGAGACGCCCCTCGCTGCGGTTGATCCTGATCGCTTCGCATACTCCCCCGCGCGCTCCCCCCGCCATACCCGCGCCGGCCTCAAGGTACAGGATGGCTGCGACAACCGGTGTACCTACTGCATCGTGCCCCGGGTACGCGGCAAGGCGCAAAGCCGTCCGCTCGCGGATTGCTGCCGAGCCGCACGCGAGTTGCTCGCACTGGGCTACCGCGAGATCGTTCTGACCGGAGTGAACCTGCAGCAATACCGCGATCCGGAGTCTGGCGCGGGTCTGGACGCGCTCATCACGCAACTGCTCGATCTGGAGGGCGATTACCGATTGCGCCTCTCTTCGCTCGAAGCCGAAGCGGGCGGCATGGCGGCAAGGATCGCGCGGCTTTTCGGGCATGAGCGGCTCTGCTCCAATCTGCATCTTTGCCTGCAAAGCGGTTCCGACAGGATCCTCGCCGCCATGGGGCGCCGGTATCGCGCTGGGGATTGCCTCGAACTTTGCACGGCTCTCCGCGGCAGGGAGCGCTTCTTTACCATCACGGCGGACATCATCGTGGGCTTTCCGGGCGAAGATGATCAGGATTTTGCGGATACCCTTGCGCTCGTCCGGCAGGCTTCGATCACCCATGTGCATGCCTTTCCATTTTCGGCGCGCACGGGCTGCCCGGCCGGCGATCTCACGCCAAAACTCTCCAAAACCGAGATGCGCGAAAGGATGCGCGAATTGCGGCGCGCGGCGGATCAAAACAGGGCAGCCTTTTTACAATCGCTCATCGGCGCGAAAGAGCGCGTGCTGATCGAAAAAATTACCCCCGACGGGAGCGCCTCTGGCTACGGCAGACTCTATATCCCGATCACCCTGCGCGGCGGGCGGTTTGCGCACAATACCTTTGCTGATTGTACCATCATTGGACATACGGAAACCGGACTGGATGCTGATCCTTTATAAGAGGGGGTGGGCGGAGGACGCCGTCGCGATGCGCGCAGCGCGAGGCGGCCGTAGCTGCCCCGCGCTGACCGGCATCCTGCCTGCGCGGGGTACTGCCATCCGTGGCAGTTAGGGGAGCATATGCCTTTAATTCACAGAAAAGCGCGTAAAATTACTTATACTGATTTTTCAGTTCCCCCTTCGTTTCTGCTCTGCACATCAGCGGATCTTTGCAACGCGGGAATATTCGCAGAGCCCAAGGAGTACGCAGGCGGCGCAGCGCGGATTTCTCGGGAGGCACCGGCGCTGCCCCCATACCACCAGGAGATCGTTGATCCGCATCCACCATTCCTTCGGCAGCTTCTCACGCAGCGCGAACTCGGTGGCGTCCGGCGTTTTTGTACAGACATAGCCCAGCCTGTTCGATATGCGATGGACATGGGTATCGACGCAAATCCCCTCTTTCCCGAAACCCTGGATCAAAACCAGATTGGCGGTCTTTCTCCCAACCCCGGGAAGTTCAAGCAGCTCCTCGAGGGTATCGGGGACACGCCCGGCATAGCGCTCAATTAAAATACGCGAAACCGTATGGATGGTTTTTGCCTTGGTGTTATAAAATCCCACGGAATGAATGGAGTCACGGATCTCGTCGAGCGGCAGCGCTAGCATGGCTCCCGGAGTATCCGCCCGCGCAAGCAGTCGATGCGCGGCAGCCTCGCTGACCACGTCGCGGGTGCGCAGACTGAGCAATGTAGCAACCAATATACTGTAGGGACCCGCTCCCCGCATCGCCGACACCATCGGGGGTGCCGTTCCCTGAAGCGCATCCTCAATCAGGCTGAGCGCCTTTCCCATCTCCCTGTTTTCCATGCAGTCCCTCTCATTCCGCCTGTATATATATCCGGCGCGCAACGGCAGCCGAGAGCAGTCCGGTAAGCACCGAGGCCGCGAACATAAAGGGCGCTATACCCAGCACCGCTTCCCGTGAGAGAAACAGGAGCGCCGCCATGCAAAGCTGCGCGGCGGCGTGCATGATCGCCGAGGCGACCGACACCCCATAAAAACTGAGACAGCCGGATAAAAATCGGCAGAGTGCAATACACACCAGCACCGAGGCGAGCCCGCCCGCAAGCGAAAATATATGGGCAGGGGAAAAGAGCCCGCCAAAAACCAGAGCCGCCGCGAAACCGCGCGCAACCGTCACCAGAAACGCGAGGCGGTATTCCCCGCGAGCCGCAAGATACAGCGTAACGCAATTCGCGAGGCCGGGCTTGAACCAGGGCGGCAGGAGCGGAATGGCGCGCTCCGCCAGGGAGAGGCAGGACGCTATCGCTGTAAAAACGGCGAGACGCTTCAATAACATACGCTGTCCGCTTCCATATCCGCGTCCTGCGCAAGAATGACAAGCTCGATTTTTTGCGGGATACAGATTATGCTTCCTCCCGGCCTCGAGAGCGGCCCCATGCGCGCGCAGCTCCCGTCCGGGCAATGGGTTTCGGTTATCGTAATTGTATATGCGTTGATCGCGGCGATAAATGGCCCGGCGCTGCCCGCGAATGTAAGTACGCGATCAGCCGGAAGCGCGTACTGCCACCGCCCGTCCGGAGTGCGAATCTCCAGCCTCCGCCGTCCCTGCCCGCCGGAGGTAAAGAGCGCGAGGATGAGCGCCAGGGCGAGCGCAATAACCGCGCCGTCGCCGAACGTAAACCGTGATCGCAAAGAAGACATATCCTCTCCATCTACAGGGAGATACAAAAACTTTATAGCCCCGCCCCCTGTTCTCCCTTTTGGCTTCCCCCCCTCATGTACAAACAAAAAATGCAATCAAGCGGAGTGCTTATCGCGTCCCGCGGTTTTCGCAGCCCAAATGCACTGCGTAAAAATAGCTGCCGACATCGCCTGTATCGGATATTATTTTCAAAGCGTATCGGGCGAGGTGCCATATTATGAAAACAAAATTTTTGATCATACACGCCATTTTTTTCATCGTATATATGGCGGCGGCTTTTCCAGCCGCCGCTCAAGCGGTACCCGCAGACAATGCCCCCGCCGAAACCGCGCAGATACTCGTGCCGGATACAAATCTGCCCGCAGAGCCGGAGAAGCGCGGACAGGCATCGGATACCATAGCGGAAAACAAGCCGGAAGCGGATGCACAGGAACCCGCGCATTCGAAGCTCATTAGCCTTGCTCAGCGCGTAGGCATAGTCCTCGGGATCATTGCCGGGCAGGTTTTGCTTATATGGCTTATCTGGCTGCTCTTTGGCCGCTTCTCCCTCAAGGCGGCGAAAACCGCCGGATCAAAAATCAATCCCATCAAGATTAAAAATATCACGCTTCTTACCCCCAAGCAGATTGTACGCGCGATCCTCGTTCTGCTCAAGATCTGCAAATATCTTGTCACTTTCATTCAGTTATATCTTACCCTGCCGATTATTTTCAGCCTCTTTCCGGCCACGGAAGGCCTCGCCGCAGCCCTGTTCGGATATATACTCAACCCTTTGCATGACGGCGTTTCCGCCGCCATAGAGTATATACCAAATCTTATAACTATTATTATTATAGTTATCGTTATCCGCTATATAATCCGCGCATTGAAATATTTCACCGTAAAAATTGCGCGCGGTAAAATCGACCTCCCGGGCTTCTACCCCGATTTGGTCGAGCCTACCTTCAACATCCTGCGCGTTCTGCTCTGGGCCTTCGCGGTTGCGCTTATATATCCATATCTTCCGGGCTCGCACTCGCAGGTTTTCCAGGGGGTGTCCGTATTTGTCGGTATCATCTTTTCCCTGGGTTCCACGAGCGCTATGGGTAATTTGGTGGCCGGTTTGGTTATCACCTATATGCGGTCTTTTAAGATTGGGGATCGCGTCCGAATAAAAGAAGTCACCGGCTTTGTTGTCGAAAAAACACTAATGGCTGTGCGGTTACGGACGCACAAAAATGAATATGTAACCTTCCCCAATGTAACAATACTCTCTTCGGAAATTATCAATTACAACAATTCTTCCGCTGAGGACTCCGAGGGTCTTATTCTGAATACCGAAATTACATTCGCCTATTCCACTCCCTGGCAGACCATCCACGCGATTCTGATAAACGCCGCTCTCGCGACAGATTATGTTGAAAAAACGCCTGCGCCCTTTGTCCTCCAAACCGGCATGGAAGATTTCTACGCGCGCTACCAGATTAACTGCTACACAAAGGAGATTGACAAGGTTCCCGCCATCTACGCCAGCCTGTATGAAAACATCCAGAACGGCTTCCATGCGGCGGGCATAGACATGACCTGCGCCCATTTCAGGATAGTAACGCATACAAACAAATGACGCTCCTGCTCATCTGAAACAAGGTTTACTTAAATTTCACTTCAATCTCAAAATCATCCATCATTCCGGCTTCGCTGCATTCGTCGGTATCTATAACCGCCGTATACCATATTTCCATATGCGACTGGATATTCCCCGCTGTATATTCGCTGATGATATTTTCTGCCTCGTTTATATGCAATATTCTTTCAATGCTGATATTATATTGGTTCATCGGGTTGTCCAGAGCGCTTTTTATTATGGGTTCCTTCATTTTGGATAATTTTACTCTGCCGTTATCCTCCGCATATACCGCTTTGAATTGCCCTTTCGTATTTCCGTACTCGTCAGATGATGTATTGAGCGCAATATGTATTGCAAGCATTTCTCTTTCCAGCAAAATTTTATAATCGCCGATCTGAACAAGCCCTTTTTGGAAATCAAACGACTCAATCTGATAATCGCCGATATACTGAACGGGTATATGTATATAATAATTGCTTCCATTGTGCAAAATCTGTATAGACATTGTATTCCGGCATATAAATTCATACTGCGGTTTGGTTGTGCAGTGTACGAATAAAACTACTGCAAATAGACAGAGCAGGCATACATAATAAAAATTTTTCTTTTGCATAACCACCCCCTTCGCGCCGTCCCGGACGCAAAGCCGCCCAGAATAATAATACCGTAAGCAAAAACTCGGCAGAGAAGATGTGTATATTCCGATGTCCGAAATTACAGTATGTATCCGTCCATCTCGCTCTTCGTGAGATCCTCGCCCAGGTGCTCGCGCAGGTATTCCTTGTTGATGACGATCTTCTCCCCCGCGCGCTCCCCCGCGTCAAAGAGTATATCGGAAAGAAGTTTTTCCATGAGGGTATGCAAACGGCGCGCGCCTATGTTCTCATGCGCGCGGTTGGACTCCTCGGCGGCGCGCGCGATCTCGTCTATCGCGCCGGGCTCAAATTTGATCTGCACCCCCTCGGTCGCAAGCAGCGCCTCGTACTGCCGGATCAGGGCGTTTTTGGGTTTGGTGAGGATACGCTTGAAATCCTCCTGCGTGAGCGACTCCAGCTTTACCGTGATCGGGAAGCGCCCCTGGAGTTCCGGGATCAGATCGTCGGGCTTCGAGACATGAAACGCGCCCGCCGCGATAAATAAAATATGATCTGTCCGCACGGGGCCATAGCGGGTATTGATGGTGCTCCCCTCGATGATCGGAAGGATGTCGCGCTGCACCCCCTCGCGCGAAACCTCGGGGCCATGCCCGCCCTCGCGGCCGGCGATCTTGTCAATTTCATCAATGAATATGATACCGTTTTGCTCAACCCGACGGATCGCCTCGGCGGTCACGCTTTCGGTATCGAGCATCTTCTCAGCCTCCTGCTGCCGGAGTATGCCGCGCGCCTCTTTCACCGTTACCCTCCGGGTGCGTTTCTTCTGCGGCAGCATTCCGCTGATGATCTGCTGCAGACTGGCGTCGATATCTTCGTTGCCGCTTCCGATAAATATCTCGGCGGAGGCATGGGATTGCGTGACGCTGATCTCGATGACGCGCTCGTCAAATTCGCCCTTCGCGAGCTTGGCGCGCATCTTCTCGCGCACCGATTGCAGCGGATCCGGTGCCGCCTCGTCCTCAACCGTTACAGGCTTGTTCTGCGAAGCGGGCAGGAGCGCGTCGAGGATCGCCTCCTCGGCCAGCGCCCCCGCCTGGGCATGATTTCTTTCGACGCATTCGCGCCGCACAAGATTCACCGACGTATTGGTGAGATCGCGGATCATGGATTCCACGTCGCGCCCAACATAGCCAACCTCAGTATATTTGGTCGCCTCCACCTTAATGAAGGGCGCGCGGATGAGCTGCGCAAGGCGGCGCGCAATTTCCGTTTTGCCTACCCCCGTGGGGCCGATCATCAGAATATTTTTCGGAAGAATCTCGTCGCGCATCGCGCCGTCCAACGCCATCCGCCGCGCGCGGTTCCGGATCGCGATAGCGACGGAGCGCTTCGCCTCCTCCTGCCCCATGATGTAGCGGCCAAGTTCCGCCACGATCTCCCTGGGAGTCATGCCTTCAATTCGCGCTGTCATAATAATTCCTCCACCACGATGTTTGCGTTTGTGTAGATGCATATCTCCGAGGCTATGCCCATCGCGAGCCGCGCGATTTTGTCGGCGGCAAGATCGGTGTTTGCGCATAACGCCTTCGCGGCGGCATAGGCATACGCGCCGCCGGAGCCAATCCCAATGACGCCCTCGTCGGGCTCGATAACGTCCCCATTGCCGGAGAGGAGATAGAGCTTTTTTTTGTCCGCGACTATCATCATGGCCTCGAGGCGGCGCAGCACCTTGTCGGAGCGCCAGTATTTCGCAAGCTCCACCGCCGCGCGCGAGAGATCGCCGTGGAACTCTTCTATCCGGTTTTCAAAGAGTTCAAAGAGCGTGAAAGCGTCCGCCGTGCTTCCCGCGAAACCCGCGAGGATGCGCCCATGATAGATCTTCCGCACCTTTTTTGCTTTGGCCTTCAACACCGTACTCCCGGCCGTTACCTGACCGTCGCCGACCATGACCACCTGCTGGCCTCTGCGCACAGCCAGAATGGTTGTCGCATGCATTGTTTCCATTATTTTTCCTGCCTTACCCAATTATCTACCGAAATCTACTATAATAGGCGGAGTTGTGCATATTTTTTGCGGGAGTGCAGTGCGCGAGTTTTCTTGCGGCGCAATGTGCGCGTAGGTTACTTGCGGCGCTTTTTCCCGCAATTCCTCGGAGCATGGATGCGAAGACCCCGCGCCGCCATGGATGGCATAGGCGCGGGGCAGTCTGCACAGTCGCTCGCTGCGCTTCGCTCCAGTGTGCATCCGGGAAATTGCGGGAAGCAACATTGGGTAACGACTCCGGAATTTGGCGCAGAGAGCGCACCACGCGCAGAACCGCACCGTCCGCGCGGCTTATATAATGGGAAAAACAAGAAAAAATCAAAAAATTGCAAACGTAAGAATGTGCGCGAATTTCGATATACTTTCGCAATGCTGTGCGAAAAAAATACACAAAGCTTCATAACCCCGCCCACCGTTCAGCCTCTTTGGCTTCCCCCCTTCCGTTTACATGGGAAATAACGTAAGCGCGGGTGCCGAAAAGTGCGGGGCAGCGTACATGAAAAAAGCGCAAGCGAAAGAACAAACAGCCCGGGCAGTTTGTTCTCCTTTGCCTGACAACAGCTACGGCGCATACTCCAGGTTTCGCGGCAAATACCCAGCCGCGCGCGGAGCTTGGCATTTTTTATTCAGTCTCGCTTCAATTTGCAACTATTTTGCAATGCTCTTTTTAAGAGTACGTACCCGTGCCACTGGCAGTTCGGCAAGGCGCGCTGTCTGCTCCACAGACATCCCTTCAGCGAGAAGATTACGCGCGAATTTTTCTTCTGCTTCCGCTCTGCCCTCTTCCCTGCCTTGGCGCACCCAGTTCGGCAAACCAACCTCGTCAAGCACCTCTTCCAGCGTTGGGAACCGCTTTGCCATATCTATTGTTCTCGCTTACTTGCGGCATCCATTTCCAGAAGAAGGAATACGTACTTCTGGAACAGCTCGGAGCAGAACCTCCTGTTCTTGCCTCCTTGAATGTTCTCTGGTTAGCGCCCATTATCAGCGGTACTCAAAAAATTCAAGCCGGAGAGCATCGTAAAAAGCCTGATGCCAGAGCAGCTTTGCCGGTTTACCGGGATTTTTCTTATTGGGCATACGACAGCCTCTTTCGTTGCATATATCTACAAAAGCCGGAGACTGGCTCTGGGTTGCATATTTTTTGAAAGCTTGCTTGTTCAGCGTTTCTGCTCTCCTCTGGCATCTCGCCAAAAAGGGGAGAGGTTATCCGAAAACCGCAGCCCCTCGCGCTTGTACCCGAAAGGGTATACGTGCGACATTACCCTTGCCCCCCTTTCGGAGGTAAAGGTGCCTTGCACTCGCGCAAAAACCCTATTGATAATAGCCTCGTATCTCGTTTACTATAAGTCGTGTGCTGACGACGACCGAGGCAAAAGCGCAAAACAAGAGTCTTATATGTGGATTTTTTCGCGAAAGGTGTTATTGGTTTACTGAAAGGTGAAAAGCATGAGAGTTTTGCTTCATCCAGTTTCAGCAAAATATCTTACGCGTCTGAACGAACCGGACAAAAGCCATATTAAAAATGCTTTGCAAGGACTGGAGCGAGAACCGCCAGCAGGTGATATTAAGCCGATAACAGGGCAATCCGGAAATTTCAGACTGAGAATAGGGAGCTATCGCGTATTTTTCCGGCATAGGGACGATCATATTTTTGTAACGCATATTGAGCCGCGAGGGCAAGCCTATAAAAAGAAAAACAGGGGGAACAGAAAATGACTACAGCCATTTTAAGGAAGGAATTACATACAATGATAGACGCCATACCGGATCAGTCTCTGCCGGCAATAAAACCTTTATTGACGTATCTTGCCGAAGACTACTGGAAGCCGGTTATTGAGCAGGCAAGTCCGGAAGAAATTGCCATGATAGATGAGCAAATGAAAGATTATGAAAAAAACCCTTCAAGTTTTATTCCTTTGGAAAAAATAGAATAACCACCAGGACGCGAAGCGCACCGTAGATGCAGAAAATCTTCTTTCGCGTCCAACGGGGCTGATGAAAAAACTTGCGTACTGGGTTAAAAGCGCCATATATTTTTCTTTCGGGCGTGGT
>JAITCI010000072.1 GCA_031283155.1 Spirochaetota bacterium
TACAGGCTCGTGGTTTTTGGTTTTGGCTTTTACCCCAAATCTTTTTTAGGCTTTTATTCGAGCCTTTTTTCGTGTGATTCGTGGCCAATGTATTTGCGTTTTTGTTGTTTTCGCGGCTCATCGCGGCGTCGGCGCTTCTTATTTGGTGGCAGCATAGCTTTGAAATTGGTGGGGGTAGCGGAAGCCCGAGCCGTAGGCGAGGGCTGAAGCGAGGGGGAGCATATATCTTCAATTTTTCGCTAATTGCGTGAAATTATGTGTACTAAAACTAGCCGTTCCCCCTGCTCCTGAACCATTTGCGGCAAGCGCATATACACTTTAATGCGCTGTTTTGGCTATATTTTATGGCGATATTTCGGATATTACGGGCAAGGGGCGCGCTATGGCGGGAATCAGTCTGCACGAATTGGACGAAAAGGTCATTGGCAATACCTACCACCGCTTTCCGCTGACCGTTGCGAAGGCAAAGGGTGCCTGGGTTTTCGACGCGAAGGGCAAGCGCTACCTCGACTACCTCTCGGGTGTGGCGGTTCTGCCGCTTGGGCATTGCCATCCCGAAATCGTGAAGGCAATTACCTCCCAGGTTTCGCGCTACATCCACCTCTCCAACTATTTCGCGGAGAAGGGGCAGGTGGAACTCGCCGCTTTGCTGATCGAAAATACCTACGCCGACAAGGTTTTTTTTGTAAACACCGGAACCGAGGCGACCGAGCTTGCGATCAAAATGGCGCGCAAGTGGGCGCTCCGCAACCGGGGGCGGCGCGCGAAAGAGATCATCAGCCTCGAAAATTCTTTTCATGGGCGAACCATGGGCGCGATCACGCTGACCGCGCAGGAACGCTTCCATGCGGGCATCGGGCCGCTCATGGGCGGGGTGAAGTCCGTACCCTACAATAATATCGCGGCGGTCAAGGCCGCGTTCAGCAACAAAACTGCGGCGGTAATTGCCGAGCCGGTGCAGTGCGAGGGCGGCATTAACATCCCGCAGATAGATTATATGACCCAGCTCAAAAATCTCTGCAAAAAATATAACGTCCTCCTGATCGCCGACGAGGTGCAAACCGGAATCGGGCGCACCGGGCGCTTTCTGGCATGCGAACATTCGCTGCTCACGCCGGATATCACGCTACTCGGAAAGTCCTTAGGCGGCGGTCTGCCGCTCGGCGCTGTGCTTGCCACGGACGCCGTCGCGAATGCGCTCTCCTACGGCGACCACGGGACGACCATGGGCGGCAACCCCGTCGCCTGCGCTGCGGGCACCGCCATGCTCCGCTTTATAACCGAAAAAAAGCTGATCCAGCAGGCCGAGGATATGGGCAACTATATCAAGAACGCGCTCTTTGATCTCCGCAAGAAGCACCCCGAGATCAGCGGCATCCGCAATCTTGGGCTTATAATTGGGTTTGAGTATGATCATGCCGAGGATCTTGTCGCCGAGAGCCTCGCGCAGGGGCTCATCATCAACCACGTCCAGAAAAACACGGTGCGTATGCTGCCGCCCTTCATCACCACTCCGGCGGAGGTCAAGCAGGCGATGACCATACTCAGCCAAGCGATCAAAAAGGTGGGCGCGCGCGCGGCGCAGGAAGGGTAAAAATAGGGGCTGCCCCTTTCCGGGACAGCCCCTATTTGTGTGTATCACGCTTTAATTTCAGAAAAGATTATCGCTCGCAATGCTGATCTTTTGGATCTTCATCTCCGCATTCTCAAGAACGAGCTGTAAAACAGCGTCGCTGCGCGTCACAGTGGGACGGACGCCGCTCTCATCGTACTGCAGGAAGCGAATACCTGCGGCGTTATCGCCAAGGAAAGCAAAAGTAGCCTTATCGGTTCGAATCCCCTTCGCGCGCTTGACGTAAGCGCCCAAAACATCGCTTTGCTGCGCAAAGTCCTGCTTGCCCTCGACAGAGAAGAAGCGCTCCAGCGCGGCAACGTCGCCGGTTTGCGCAGCCGCAAAGAATATCTTAACCAAATCGATGGTTTTTGCCGCATTCGCGCCGCCCAAAACCTTCGGATCCGCCGACTTTCCTTCGGTGAATTTGACGAGCTGCCAGGTGTCGCCATAAGCCTTCAGACGCACGATACCCCGTTTGCTCGCGTACCAGATATACATATCGATCTTTTTGTCGGTGTTCAGATGCGTGAATTTGTAGGTTGCGAAATCACCGGCCGGAACTTTGATCTTCTCTTCGCCAATGTAGCGAATAACCGTGCCGTCCGTATTTGTGAATGAGGTGTTCTCGCCCTTCATGGCGCCCATAACGCGGCCTTCGATAAAGAACTGCTGCGTACCGTCGTTGAAAAATGAAGAGTCGCCGACATACAGAAATTCCTGCTTTTTATCGTCCCAGCTGCAAAACCGGCTCACATTGCTGAATACGGCATAATTCGCGGCTATCTCGGCATAGACCTGAGTGCCGACCTTCCAGTTGCCCAAAACCTTTGCGGTAATGGAAGCCCCGCTGACTTCGCCTTCGTATTCCCAGGTATTGCCAACCTTGGTTAAATCCTTCCAATCGCTCCCGCCGCAAGCGGCAAATAAAGCCGTAATGGCAATGAAGAGGACGAATAACAGCCACTCTCTCCGTGAAAATATCATAACTTTCCCTCCGTCGTGGGATGTGTAGCTATAGTGAACAGCCACCACCGCCAGATGGTATATAGTATATGTACGCTTAAGGATGATTGTCAACCGCAAAAGCGCGCGCAGTTATATTACTACATATATGAAAAAATTTATAGATGAATGTGCGGTGAAAATTCGCTCGGGCGCCGGGGGCGCGGGCTGCGTCTCGTTCCGGCGCGAAAAATACGTGCCGCAGGGCGGTCCCGACGGCGGCGACGGCGGGCGGGGCGGAGACGTGGTTCTTGCCGCCGATCCGCAGATACGAACCCTCTATGACGTCCGGCGAAAGCACGTATTCAAGGCAAGAAACGGCGAGAACGGGATGAGCCGGAACCGCACCGGAGGGAGCGCCGAAACCATATATATCCCCGTGCCGGTCGGGACAATCGTGCGCGAGAGCCGGGACGGCGATATTGTCACCGATCTCAATCAAGCCGGAGCGCGTTTCCTCGCGGCGAAGGGCGGCAAGGGCGGCCTCGGGAACCAGCATTTCGCCAACTCGAGGAATCAGGTTCCGCGCTACGCGCAGCCCGGACTGCCCGGGGAAGAGCGCGAATTTTACCTCGAACTCCGCCTCATCGCCGACGTGGGTCTGGTCGGCCTCCCGAATGCCGGTAAATCCACCCTCTTAAAGGCGCTGACGCGCGCCGAACCGAAGATCGCGAATTATCCTTTCACGACCCTGAGTCCCAACCTGGGCGTCGCGAACGCGGGCAGGCGGGATCAGTTCATCATCGCGGATATCCCCGGCATTATAGAGGGGGCGTCCGAGGGCAAGGGACTCGGCATTGAATTTCTGAAGCATATCGAGCGCACCCGCCTGCTCGTCCTGCTGATCGATTTCAGCGAGGGCAGCCCCGCCGATACCGAGCGGATTCTGCTGCATGAACTCGCCAATTTCAGCGATGCGCTTGCCGCAAAGCCCCGGATCTGCGCCGCCAATAAAATGGATCTCCCCGATGCGCGCGAAAGCTTTCAGTCCGCGCAGCTTGCATATATCCCGGTTGCCGCAGCGACGCACGAGGGACTGGAGGCGCTTCTGAAAACCATCACGGAAACCCTGTCAAGACTGGAGCAGCCATGAACGCGCGGCAGGTCTTGCGCGCGGCAAAGCGCCTCGTGGTCAAGGTGGGTACCACGCAGATTACGGAAAACGGACTGCTCTCGAAGGCGCGCATGGAGGCGCTCGCCGACGCCATCCGCGAGATTCGGGCGCGCAGGATTGAGGTCGTGCTCGTCTCTTCGGGGGCGATCTCGGCGGGCGTGGGGATCATGGGGCTGCAAAGCAAAAAGGGGCTCTCCATTCCCTACCGCCAGGCAGCGGCGGCTATCGGGCAAACACAGTTGATGCAGCTCTATGCCGAGGCCTTCGCGCGGCACACGATCCCTGTCGGGCAGGTACTCCTGACGCGGGACGTGCTGCGGCACCGCGAGCGCTACTTAAATGCCGCCAATACCCTCGCCGCCCTGCTGAAGCTCGGCGCTCTGCCGATCATCAACGAAAATGACACCATGGTGGTTGACGAGATCAAGGTTGGGGATAACGACCGGCTCGCGGCAATGGCGGCGGAACTCGTGAACGCGGATCTGCTCGTGCTGCTCTCCGACGTCGATGGTTTTTACGAAAACTGGGAAAATACGGCAAAGCGCCGCCTCGTATCGCATATCCAGAGGGTGGACGAAAATCTGGAGCGCGAGGCCAAAGCGGAAGGAAGCAAACACGCGACGGGCGGGATGCGCACGAAGCTCGACGCCGCGAAGATGTGCGCGAAGCACGGCGTCCAAATGGTGCTCGCCTCGGGCGAGGATCCCCGCATCCTGCTTTCGATCCTCGCGGGCGAGGAGGTGGGGAGCTTTTTTGAGGCGCAGGACGCAGCGCGGGGGCAGCGCGGACGCAAATACTGGATCGCGCAGCATCTGGTGGCGCGCGGTACGGCGCTCGTCGACGAGGGTGCCGCGCTCGCGATCAGGGAACATGGCAAATCGCTGCTCCCGGGCGGAATCACCGAAATTCGCGGCGATTTCGCGGCAGGGGATGGGCTCGATATCGCCGGACAAAACGGCGTTCCATTTGCGCGCGGGATCACGAATTATGGCCGCGAGGATTTAAGCCAGATCGCCGGGCATCAGAGCCGCGAGATCCGCGCGATCCTCGGGTACATCGGCTACGATGAGGTCGTCCATCGCGATAATATGGTCATGCTCGATTAAGGAGCGGCACCTGGAGTATTGCTTTGGGAGAGTGCGCCCAACGCTCCGTAAGCATTACAAAGCTGATCCTGCGTGAGCGCAAGCGTCTCCTGTCTCCATCTCCCCAATCGGGAAAGCTGACGCATCGATCATCATAATGGTATTTTTAGCCTATGCACCAAACACACCGAGGCGAGCGCCTCCAGATTACAATAGCGGGCCCGAGAAACTCCGGCAAATCCAGCCTTATAAACGCTCTTTTGGGGCAGGAGATAGCGATCACCTCTCCGGTCGCGGGCACCACAACCGACCCCATCGCGAAAACCATGGAACTCGCGCCCCTGGGTCCCGTCACCCTGGTGGACAGCGCCGGTCTCGACGATATGGAGACAGCCCTGGGCCGGGCGCGGGTAAGTCGCAGCCTCGCCGAACTGGAGCGCTCCGATCTGATCATCCTGCTCCTGGACGCGGCGGCCGCAGGCGAGAGTCAGGAGATCCTTAATTTTCTGGCTGCGCGCGCGCTGGCCGCTCCCTGCATCGTGGCTCTCAATAAATGCGATCTCCAGAGCGACGAGGGCAGCGCCGCCCAAGAAAAGATCACTTCCCTCGCGCGGCAAGCCTTTGGGGAATCCGCCGTCCCGCCGGTTATGCGCATTTCCGCGCGCGCACGCATGGGGCTGCCCGAACTGCTCCGCGCGATCACCGCCGCATTGGAGGACGCAGGGGAACAAATCTCACTCATCGACGGGCTCCTGCCCGCGGGAGGGTTCGCCCTGCTCGTTTTACCGATGGACAGCGGCGCTCCCAAGGGAAGGCTCATCCTCCCCCAGATGCAGACCATGCGCGCGATCCTCGATCATGGATCAAATTTTGTCGGCACCCAAACCTGTAACCTGCGGGAGTGCCTCAACTCTCTAGGAAGAAAGCCCGATATCGCGATTACGGATTCCCAGGATTTCGCAAAAGTAGCCGCAATCCTGCCCCCCGATATACCGCTCACGTCCTTTTCAATACTGTTTGCGCGCTACAAGGGAGACCTCGCGCAGCTTATAAAGGGGGCGGAGGCGCTCGACTCGCTGAAGCCCGGAGATAAAGTTTTGATCGCGGAGGCATGCAGCCATCACGCCCAAAAAGACGATATAGGCACGATTAAAATCCCGCGGATGCTGCGCGAGAGGTGCGGCGAGGGCATAGAGATTGAGAAGTCCGCCGGACGGGATTATCCGAATGATCTTGCGCAATACCGCGTGATCATCCATTGCGGTGCCTGTATGCTCACCGCGCGCGAGATGCGCACGCGCATCCAAAGGGCGAGCTGCGCGGACTGCGCGATCACAAACTACGGCGTGACCATCGCCTGGTTTCACGGAATTTTGGAACGGGCGCTGGAACCTTTTGTATCCCGGAACACGCCCTAGTTATTGCTGGGTTCGTCAAAGGGCGGTTTGCGAAAAGTAGTGGAAGCGGTATTTTCGCTGTTTTCGGTCATACCTGTAGCCCAGGGGATGTATTGACCGGGAAAGCACATGAAGGTTTCGCTTCGATCATCCGTGGTAATGACCCAGATTTCTCCAAAGGGAGCGTTATAGCGGCTGAAGAGACGCCCGCTCCGGGCGAGATTGGCGTCATTCTCCTGCCATTCTTCCGCCGTAACATCGCCCCAGTCGGCATGGAAATGCCGCATCAGATAAAAGAGAGGATCGATGTTGCGCGCCGCAAGTTCCAGTTTGATGCTTGAGGAACAGTGCATATGTCCGGGCTTGAACAGACCTTTCATGGGTGTAAAGATAGACAAAAAAAGGCGATAAAAGAACTTTGTCCCGATATTTTCTATTTCGTCATAAGGATGCGGTCAGTGATAACCCGCCAGGCCTGATCAATATATTCGAGCCTTGACTGATGATGCACCGCCCAGGTTTTAAGCCCCTGACTGAATTTTTCGAGATACACCGCTTCGGCCTGGCGTTTCAATGCATTGACTTCGATTGAGGTCACGTAAATCTCAAGGAATACCGTCCCGCCCGCCTCGAGATTGGATCCAGACGCCACCATTCTTTTCTCGAACCCCTGATCGCGCAATGCGGTCAAAAGCAGATCCCCGCCGGCCGCTCCGCAATATACCTGGTACTGCCCTTCCGCCCGGCTCCGGCAATATTCCGCAAGCACACTCTCAATCCGCGAAGCGTCCCCGCCGCAGGCCGATACGATAATTGCCGCAAGGAAAAAAAACAGAGCGCGACTAGTACGCAACAAGTTTCCACCCCCTGTCAATGAACTGCATACGCCAGAAGGTCTCATAGAGTCGCCGCTGCTCGCCCTGGGTATACTGAAAACAAAGATGCAGGACAAGCTGGGAACCGTCGTCCTGATAGTTCGCGCGCGCGAATCGGATCGTCCAGGAAGACGGAGGGGGCGAGATCGGAAGAAGACGCTGGCAGAAGGAGTCGAAGCCATCCGCTTGCCTGGCGGCAAGAAGTGTCCGCAGGGGCACTCCGGACAGCCGCGCGGCGAGCGCAGGAAAATCGCGCGCAATAACGCCCCGCATAATGGCGCGGGCACTCTCTTCCGGCGGCGGAAGTCTGGACGCGCATGCGGTTATGGCTGCCGCCAGAATGAGCGCAAAGTACCCAATTTCCCGGCTCGGCATGCAAGTCTCCTTTTTTTCCTGAATCAACACACTTCAAGAGTATAGCGTCTGGCTGAAAAAGGTGCAAAAAATGTTTTTACCGCAATTTTCCATTTGCCTATACAAATGTTGCATAGTAGATTTTGCGCTGTACAAATCCTTAATACATTACGGAGGGAAGTATGTCCATTCAGCCACTCGGCGATAGGGTTCTGGTTAAAGTCTCTGAAAGCGAGTCCAAAACAAAGGGCGGCCTTTACATACCGGACAATGCCAAGGAAAAAACCACACAGGGTACGGTAATAGCCATAGGATCCCATGAGGATATCAAGGTCAAGGCAGGCGATAAGGTTCTCTACGACAAATACGCCGGTTCCGGCATCACCATTGACGACGCCGAACATATCCTGCTCCGAAATGAGGATATCCTCGCGACTATCAGTTAAAACCCCCATGTATTCCGCGTTCCTAAGCCCGCAGAATATGCGGGCTTTTTGATTCTCCCAAAACATCCGATAATAAACCAATATCCAGAGGAATTGCAAAACAGATGCAGAATAAGATTCCACAGTTCTTCCTTCTTATAGCCGCCATCATGTTTGTGCTTACCGTTGGGCATTGGCTCTGGAAGGAGGGGGAACGAAATATCCTGACGCGGCAAAGCGAACGGGCGCTCTGGCTGGCGAACGCGCTGCAAAGCCTTGAACAGAGCCAGACGGACGATATCAGGGAAAATATCGAGCAGGCTTTTCAGGGAAATCCCGATTATGCCCTCGTTCTTCTGAATAATCAAAAACAAGAACCACTTTTCTTCAAAACGAGGGTGGAGAATGAGACACTCAACTGGGTTCGCGCAAACCTTGCCGCAGAGGAAGCCGCCGCTCTGCTTTCCGCAAGACAATTTACGCTATATACGCATGAATTGACTCTGGGTAAAAAAAACCAGGCATTCCTGCATATTATATTCTTCAATAAGGCGCTCTGCGAACACAGGATGCGCATCCTCATTATTTGCGCTCTGGTAGCAGGCATTATCATCCTGATTTGGGGGATCGCCATCCTCCTGCACCAGAGTGCCGTTACGGAAGACGTCCCCGGACCAAAAAAGAACGAAGCTCCGGTTACGCCGGTATATACAGAGAACAAAAAGCATACATCGCAAGCGGGGGTGCGTATCGATGGGCTTACCTCTCTCTTTGCGCGCGGCACCTTTTATGATCTCATTGAAAAGAAATGCCTGGATCCGCAAGCCCTTCCTGCGGCGCTTATCCTGGCCGATTTTGATCACTTCCGCGATTATAATGAGTGTTTTGGTCTTCAGACAGGAGATGCAATACTCAAAAAAACCGCCGCGCTTTTCCAATCCACAGTTCCTGAACGAGCGCTCTGCTGCCGCTTTGGCGGGGAAGAGTTTGCGGTTATCGTTCCGAAATGCAGCCTCGCGGAAGCCATAGCCTTGTCGGAACTCTTGCGCCGGAAATTTGCAAGGGCGCAGAATCTGACCATGAGTTTTGGGGTGAGCGTAACGCCCAAAAACCAGATCATACGTCCGCAGAATCTCATCCAGAGCGCGGAAAACGCGCTTCTCTTTTCCAAAACACATGGCCGCAATATGGTGAGTTCCAGCTCGGACTTCGCGGGCTAGAACAGCGCGCGCGCGTATGCGGCGGCTTCAAACGGAATGAGATCATCGATCCCCTCGCCGACGCCAAGCCGGAAAATCGGAAGTCCCAGCTCAATCACGAGCGGCAGAACCACCCCGCCCTTCGCGGATGAATCCATTTTCGTGAGAATAACAGCGTCGAGAGGCACAGCCTCGTGGAAGGATTTTGCCTGCGCAAAGGCATTGGTACCGGCGGTCGCGTCGAGTACAATCATCCTGTAATACCGATCCTCCGCGCCGCTTTTACCTTTGATTATCTTGTCTATCTTTTGCAGCTCGCGGACGAGGGTTTCGCGATTATGAAAACGCCCGGCCGTATCCACCAAAAGAAGGGACGCGCTCCGCGCCCGCGCGGAAGCCAGCGCATCGAAAACAACAGCCCCCGGATCGGCACCCTGCTGCTGCCGCACCAGCGGTACGTTCGCGCGGCCGGCCCATTCCGCAAGCTGCTCGGCGGCTGCCGCGCGGAAGGTATCCGCCGCCGCGATAATAACGCGCTCATTTTCCCGGCTGAAGGTTTTTGCCAATTTACCGATAGTGGTGGTCTTGCCTGATCCGTTCACCCCCAAAAAGAGGATCACCTTAAAAATATCCTGCGGTAATTGAGGCGGTGCCGCGCGGGACAGCAGCTCCTCCAAAAAAGAGATGAAAAGTTCTTCGGTCGCATCATTTATTTTTTTGTTTTGCGTGTATTCTCTGAAAGCATTGATCATCAATTTCGTTGTGGATACACCTGCGTCGGCGGCAATCAGGATCTCTTCCAATTCGGCATACAGTTCCTTTTCACTCTTCCTGGAGCGAAAGAGATACGTTAAACGGGAACCCAGGCCTGCGCGGGTTTTCTCAAGCCCGAGGCGGTACTTCTCCTGCAAGGACATTATTATAATCCCCTCAAAAACGCCAATGCATCATCACCTGCTGCCCCGGAGAACTGGTTATCGCATCGGGGAGCAGACCGGATTTCATACCGAGATCCTTATTTTCATACAGGAGGTAACGCACCAGAAAATACGCGCTCGCCCCAAAGCATCCCAGCGTCGCCCACTTAAAAACATTCGCTCCTTTATACCAGGCAAGCGAAGAGTCATAGGCTGCCTGCCAATTCGCGTCGCCGCTTTCATAATAGTGCCTGTACTGATTATCCTTCTCCTGGTAGTTGAAATAAGTGAAGGCATACCCGGCGAGCATCGCGCCGCCGGACCAGAAGGTGATATTCATCCACAGCCGCGCGCGTTCCGCTTTTTCATCTATTGTAAGTTCGCCCGGATAGCTTCTTTCCATTTTGAGCTTCATGGAATTTGTCACACCCGATTTAATCTCTATCTGCTGGTGCAGCGTGTGGTAGCCGGTTCTTTCGAGCGTGACGCGGTAGAGGCCCGCCCGCAGATTGGTAAGAGTGACCGGAGTGGTTCCGACCCTGAGCAAATCCAGAAGTATCGTTGCTCCGTCCGGATTCGATTCCACGGTATACGCGCCGTAATCAGAAAGAGTCCCGAGTGTTTCCTTAAAAACATATCTCTCGCCCGGTTGTATACTGATGGAAAACGTCCTTTGCCCGTAGCCGTCCTTGCGTAATTGTATCTCATGGTTGGTGGCGGCAAGCGCCTCAATCACGCAGGGCGTATACCCGACAAACTGCCTGTTGATATATACCAGAGCATTGGAAGGATCACTCTCCACCCGCAGGGCAGCCGTTGGCACTGCGGTCAATGCGCTGCGTATATGCGTCGCAAAATCCTTGATATCGAGAAGCAGCCGTTCCTCAAAGAAATCGCGGGTAAAATTTCCCAGAACAATCCCGCGAACCGCGTTATACATACCCACTTTAAGGCGTATTTTTCCGTCAGGCAGCTGCTCAAAGCTCCCGAAAAGAATGGCGTGCCACTTCTGTTTTCTGGCCACCTCATCCAAAGTCTGATCATTCCGCGCCGCGAGTTCGGAGGAAAACAAGAGCCGCTTTCGCAGGCTCGCTTCCAGCTTTTTCTGACGAATGTCTTCTTCCTCATTTTTACGCTCGACAATCTCTCCCTTGAGCGTACGCGACGGAGCAAAAACGTCTGCGGAATAGGGCTGCACATTCTGCCAGCCCCTCTCCCAATTGATCTCTTCGTCTTCAAGCAGAATATCCTCGCGCATCACAAAGAGATCCACCATGAGCTTGAGTTCCTCCTTGAGGACAAGCGGAAGGGAAATGGAGAGATAATCCAGATTTGTGCTGGCGGAAATGTTTTCGAAAGCCAAAAGCCCGGCCACATAATTCTCGACAAACACAGGCGCTTTGTTTGTTTCTGCCTGCGGAGTGATGGACATGGCATATACCGCAATCTGCGTAAAAAACAGAACCGGAACCGCAAGAGAGAGAGCAAAAAACATTGACCGAATTTTCATGGTGACACCCTTCCTGAACTCTGGTTCCGCAGCCAGGAAAAAATAAAATCATCGATCTCGCCATCCATGATGGCGCGAATGTTGCCTGTCTCAAAATTAGTACGATGATCCTTGATGAGGGTATAGGGTTCGAATACGTAAGATCGTATCTGATTTCCCCAGGCTATATCTGATTTATCCTGCGTTTTGGAATCAATATCCGCCTGCCTTTCCGCCTTCATGCGTTCGTAGAGCCGTGACTTGAGAATATTCATGGCCTGCTCTTTATTCTGGTACTGCGAACGCTCATTCTGGCAGGCGACCACAATCCCTGTCGGCAAGTGCGTAATGCGCACCGCCGAACTTGTCTTATTGACGTGCTGCCCGCCGGCACCGGAAGAGCGATAGGTATCTATACGCAAATCGGATGCGTTGATTTCAAGCTCAATTTCATCAGTGATTTCCGGCGTGGCATATACGGAAGCAAAGGATGTATGTCTTCTGTTCGCCGAATCGAAGGGTGACTTCCGCACCAGCCTGTGGATCCCCGTCTCCGCTTTTAAGTATCCATAAGCGTAATTTCCGCACACATATATGGTGACGCTCTTTATACCGGCCTCATCTCCGTCAACGGTATCCAGAATTCGCGCCTCAAGACCCGACCGTTCTGACCATCGCAGATACATCCGCAAAAGCATACTTACCCAGTCGCAGGCCTCGGTGCCGCCGGCACCCGCATGGATAACCAGATATGTATTTGCGCCGTCAAATTCGCCCTTGAAGAGATCCTCTATGTCCAGGGTCTCGTACTTCTTTTTGAGAGCGCCATAGTGCGCAAGTATTTCACCCTCCAGAGAAGAATCCTCCTCGCTTTCGGCCAGGCGGGCAAGCGCGAGCGTATCCTCCGCCTGCCGGCGCAATTCCATCCAGGGCCGCACATGACGTTCCAGACGGGTAATCTCCTGTGCCAGCTTTGAGGCGCGCGAAGAATCGTTCCAGAGACCGGGATCCTCCAGCTCATGTTTAAGCTGCGCAATGCCATCATTTGTTGTTTCAATCTGCAGGGAAAACCAGCGATCAGCGATCAATTTTTTAAGTTCTTCAAGACCTGAAATCTGGTCGTAATACATATAGAAAACACATCCTAGTTGACTTTATTACAGGCCTGGCACCTAAGTGCGGGCGACTGTATTATGGGCTGCTTCAGATTTTCCGGATTCCTTGATCATGTGGCATTTGCCATCGAAAACAACCCCATCGCAAATTTGCAGCTTGGCGGTGACAAGATCCCCAAAAAGGCGGGCGGTGGGGAGCAGCTCTGCGCGCTCATGGGCTATAATATTTCCGCGAACCTGCCCTTCAAGGATCAAAATTTCCGCCTCAATATCCGCTTCAACCTCGGCACTTTCGCCAATATATAAAAACCCCGGGGTCTTGATACTCCCCTTGAACTTTCCGTTAATTTTGAGGGAATGTTCAAACCGCAGTTCGCCGGAAAACTCGGTAAACCGATCAAAGGTTGTATCCACCAGATTATAATCGAAATGGACAAGCTGGGTCTCATGGTTTGCCATATGCCATCCCCGGTAAAGCCGCTTTTACAAAACCATCCCGCGCATTTAACCTCTAACATACTCAGCAGAGCCGGAATGACCAACAGCGAAAACATTGCAGCCGCTATTTTGTCGTCATCGTAAAAACGCCATCCCAATCCTGAGGCGGAGGCGTATTCAGATAGGCTGTGCATCGCTCAATATACAGACAGGCAGGTCCATCCTCCGGATCGATATTCCGCGCTTCCCGGAAAAACCGCAATGCGTCCTGAAAATCCTGCCGTTTATACCGCTCAAGACCCTGCGCATATACATCCAGGAGGTTTCTTTTTGCCTGAGTCAACATATCCCTCTCCAAAAAATATGCGGCAACTCCGGCAAATGACCCAGCCGTATCTTTTAACATAGCACTCTCCGGGGCAAAATGCCAAGGCTTTCGGCGTCATTTATAGCAGTAAAGGATTTTCGCGCGATTTTCGGTTAAAATGGGGCTGTTTGGATTATTTTACCGGATTTTTTACGGATATTGAAAAAATTCCTCTTTGCACACCGATAATTCCATAATATGGTACTATATGGTACTAAGTGCAGTATATCTTATGCGCCTTGAGGAAATGCCGAGCATGAGAAATCATCGCCCATAAGAAATCATAAAAACCCGAGGAGAAGCCATGAAGCGCCTTCCCAATATCATTATATGCGTCGTTATTCTCGCCCTGGGTGCGATTTCGTTTGCATCCGCATTCGAAGAGACGCATCTTGACAGGCTTAAACAGGGGGTGGATTCCTGGAATTACTGGCGAAAGGCCACGAACAATACCTATGTGGATCTCTCCCATGCTGTCCTTACAAATATGGACTTCTGGAGGATCGAGCTTTCCAATGTGGATTTCAGTTATGCCGCTCTTGCCGGGACAAAAATCCGCTATTCCAGCCTCATCAAATCGCGCATGATCGAAGCGAATCTCCAGGAGTGCGATTTTGAGGGTTCTTCGCTCGCGCAATCTGATTTTCGCCGGGCGCAACTGGGGCGTACTGTTTTTAATGGCACCCGGCTCCAAAAAAGCGATTTTATGCAGGCGGATTTATCCGGCGCGCGCATTGAAAAAGCGGATCTCAAAGAAAGCGACCTGCAGTTTTCCGTAATGAGCAATACCTCTTTTGCGGGAAGCGACCTTACGCTTGCGAAGCTCATGGGCGCGAAGGCAAACAGCGGTTCTTTTGAAAACGCTAAAATGCTCTCCGCAGAAGTCAATTTTGTTCAATTCACCAACGTCAATCTCCGCTATGCCGATCTTAGCCAGGCTGATCTTGGCGGCTCAGAATTTAACTCCTGCGATCTTCGCTATTCAAAACTCCATTCTGCAAATCTGACCCAGGTGCGCTTCACAAACTCAAAAATGCCCGACGCAAACGCTTCTGAGTGTCAGGCTGCTTATGCTGTATTCGCCAACTGCGATCTGATGGGTGCCAATTTTGAACAGTGCAATTTCAACCAAACCAGCTTCAAGGGCAGCGATCTGACGCGAGCCAATTTTTCCCGCTGCAATCTTCGTTTCGCCAATCTTGAGGGCGTACTTCTGCGCGATACCAATTTTTCCGACACTGATCTCTCCGGCGCGCGCATTGATTTGCATTGGAAGGGCTATCTCTCGCAGCAGAGGATAACAGGATTGATTACTGTTCATTGGACCACCCCTGACGAAAATAAAAAGGACTAGCCGCACCAGGGGAAAAGGATGCAAGAGCGAGAGAGGAAAACCATCCTCATCATCGGTGCCGGGCGTCTGCAGCTTCCTGCCATCAAAAAAGCAAAGGAAATGGGTCTTTTCGTTATAGCGACCGACTATAACGAAAAGGCGCCCGGGCTTCTTTTGGCGGATGATCGGATCATCATGAGTACCCGCGATATCGATGGTTCCGCGCGCGTAGCAAAGCAATACCATCATGCGGTACGCAAAATACATGGCGTACTCACGGTGGGAACCGACGCATCCATGACCGTGGCTGCGGTAGCGAATGCCTTACGTCTGCCCGGTATCCGGTTCAGCAATGCCGAGGCCGCCTCCAACAAGCTCAAGATGCGCGCGCGGCTGCATACCGAGGGCGTCCCCTGTCCCGATTACGGCGAATGCTGGGTACTTGAAGACGCGCTTGGACATTTCAAGCGCATGGGCAGGGTTCCCGTAGTCCTGAAGCCAGGCAATAATATGGGCGCGCGCGGGGTCTCGCAGGCTCTCGACGCAGACGGCGTCAGGCGCGCCTTCGCCTTCGCCAAGGAAGCATCCCCCACCGGCGAGGTCATTATCGAAGAATATATGTCCGGCCCGGAACTCTCGATTGACGCGCTGATCTACAAAAACGCGATCCATATATGCGGCGTCGCCGACAGGCTCATCACCGCGCCGCCATTTTTTGTAGAGACCGGACACATCATGCCCTCCGCGCTCGCCCCCGCGCAGCTTGAGGACGCTGTAAACGTATTTTGCAGAGGAATCCGCGCCCTCGGGCTGGACGTCGGCGCAGCCAAAGGGGATATTAAGGTGACGCCTAGGGGCGCGATGGTGGGCGAAATCGCCGCCCGTCTTTCCGGCGGATTTATGTCCGCCTATACCTACCCCTATTCGAGCGGCGTGGATCTGAACGCCAACGCCATACGCATCGCTTTGGGCGCGGCGCCGCGCGGCCTGAAAGAAAAGCTCCATCGCGTATCCATGGAGGCGGCCATTATCCCCCGACCGGGAGTGATTAAGAGCATCCGGGGGTTGGAGGACGCGCTCGCGATCCCCGGGGTGCGGCATATATTCATGAATGTGGATATAGGCGACCGGGTGACACGCCCGCGAAGCAATGTGGAAAAGGCCGGGCATATTATCGCTGTTGCGGACACGCGGGAAGAGGTACTCAAAATAATCGCAAAAGCGCAGGCCGCTATCTCTATAAAAACCTAGCCCTCGCAGGAGCGTACATCCTTGTACGCGCTCGGAGCAGAACATCGTGTTCTAGTCTCCGCCGATACCAAAGCCATTTTTCGCGTGGACAATCAAATTGGCCTTTGCGACGCGATAGAGCATCGAGCAGCGCCCCGAATCTTCGGTATAGGTGTTTGTGTATACAAAGCCGCCGATGGAGAAAAGCTCAAAATACCCATCCGCGCGCTGTCCGCCCTGCGCAAGCTCCGGGCTATAGGCCGTATCGTAGCGCTCGAAGCTCAGGCGTCCGCCGACGCGCGTGACCACAGCCTGATATTTTTCCGCGTTATCGGTCTGGAGTTCGGATAACAGATAATCAATGACCCGCATCCGCGAGCGAATCAGGGCGGCGTGATAACTTTGCGTTTGCCGCTGCTGCAGACTGAGCCTGGGATCCTTAGGGGCATAGCCCACGGAGCTGACCTGCAGGAGATCCTTGTTCAGAAAACCCTCGGCGTCCGGCTTTGGGTTTTTTACGATTTTAAAGCTGTCATTGCCGCAGGAAGCAAAGAACAGAAAGCACAGGCAGAGAAACGCAATATGGCGCATACAAGTCATGCAGGCCTCATAACGAAAAACAAAGGTTGTTTACGGCAGAAACCCGATCCCATATTGCTCCTCCGGTACATACTTCCCGCAGCAATTCCAAACCTTACCTTGCCTTTTTGACCGCGGCAACCCTCTTCATCGCCGCTTTGAGTACTTCCGCCGCCGCCTCCTCGCCATGCTCCGCAAAGGGTATTTTGCTCTCCTTGGTATAGGAGAAAGCGAGCATAATCAGCGCCAGCACGATATAGGCGATGGCGAACTGATAGGGTATGTTGTGGAACGGCGCATCGAGATTCCAGGGCAGATAGATACCGCCCTCGGGTTTTGCGGAGTGCACAAAACCAAAAAAGGAGAGTCCGGCCAGGGAAAGGAAACAGAGCGCCGCCTGCTGCAGCTTGCGGTCGATCATCTTGATGATCGCCGTACCCCAGAGCATCGCGCTGATGATAAAGCCGTTCCCGAGGGAAAGCACAACCAGCACCTCCGGGAGGTGGTGCGCTTCCTGCACCGAAGACATGGCCTGACGCGCCGCCTCTTTAATGGCTTCCCCGCTGGTTAATTTGGTCATCACCATATTGGAGATGGTCGGGAGACATGCAAAGGCGATAGCCGGGATATAGCGCGTTCCGCCCGCCTTGAATGCCTGGCCGATGATCTCAAGCGCCACAAAAATCAGCACCGGCGCGAGCGCCTGTTTCGGAATGAGTTCGACGATAAAGGTAATCGCCCCCAGCATCCCGCCGAGACCCACAAAAAGCCCGACCAGGAGTACATAGCCCACGCGGCTTCCCATGGCCTTATAGGCGGGCTGCCCGATGTAGGGCGTGGTTTGCACCACCCCGCCGCAGATACCGGACAGGAAGGCCGCCGCGGCGTCAACCAGGAGGACATTGCGCGTACTGAAATCATCCCCGGCGGCGCGCGCGCTCGCGGTGACATTAATGCCTCCGACGGAGGTCAGGAGGGCAAACGGCAGAGCTATCGGCAGATAATTCACCGCCTCGGCCATACCGGCAATAAAACCGCCGCTCGGCAGCGGAAGACCCGGCTGCAGCGCGATGACGGGCGCTTTGAATTCCACCCCCAGGAGGCCAAGCGGCCCGAGTATATAGTAGAGTACAGCGCCCGAGAGTACGGCCATAAAAACACCGGGCAGATTTTTGGGGAGCTGCGTCCGCGCGATCATGGTATAAAAAACAATCCCGAGCGAAACCGCGCCAATCACCGGTATCCCAAAAACCTCAACCAGGGGGATAAAACCCAAAAGCGCGAAACCGATACCCGCGAGGGAACCGAGGAGCGCGGCCTGCG
Organism: Spirochaetota bacterium; assembly: GCA_031283155.1. Lineage (GTDB taxonomy): Bacteria > Spirochaetota > JAGLSM01 > JAGLSM01 > JAKPMW01 > JAKPMW01. The sequence goes on from JAITCI010000072.1 coordinate 17,858, forward strand.
GGATGATCTTTTGGATATAGGGGCCGACAAAGGCAAGCGCGGTTTTGAAAATGCCGATGCAAACCATGGTGGCCATGCCCACATACCAGGCCGCTTCGGTCGCGAGCCGCGTGATTTCCTCCGCCCGCTCCGCAAGCTCCTCAGGTTCCAGCCCGGCCTGAAGCGCTGACTTATGCAGCGCAAACGCGGGAATCAGCACCGCGAGAGCCAGACCAATGGTCGAAGGCGTGTCGAGTCCAAGCGGCATGGAGGTGACATTCGGGTTGCCGGTTTTTTTGGCGAGGCGCAGCCCCATCCAGAAGTACATCAGGTCGCCGAACAGCACGCCGAGCGCGGTACCCGGAAAAATCCGCGTGAATACGAGTTCCTTGTCAAACCCTGCCCCCAGAAGCAGGGCGGAGAGGATCGCCAGCATAGCCACGTTGTCAAACGCGAGCCCAAAGAAGCCATTGATATCGCCGGGTACGAGCCAGCGTATTTTTTGCTGCTGCTGCACTGCCTCCATAGTGTCGCTCCATTTTTTTGTTTCGCGCGGACTGCGCTTTTGCATCCTACCATATCTCTAAGGAGAGATACAAGATGAAATTCTATCGTATTTGGCGCGCCGTTCGCGGTGACTGCTCATGCGTTTTATTATTATGGGTACTGCGCCCAGCATTGAGCGGGGCTTGCAAAGCTGTATCGACGTGAGCCCTGCTTGCGTGGGTTTACGACGCTGTCATCCGTGAAATCCCTTGCCTTGCGCCGCGTCGCTTTCTATCTTTGCCCCATTCATGCTGGGGGTGCCTGCATCCGGCTGAGAAGACGCGCATACCGTCTGACCCCTTGAACCTGCACGGGTAATACCGGCGAAGGGAAGCATATGCAAACCGAATATACCATCGCGCTCACCATAGCCGGATCGGACTCAGGCGGCGGCGCGGGCATCCAGGCAGACCTCAAAACCTTCAGCGCGCTCGGCGTGTATGGCGCGAGCGTTATCACCGCCATAACCTCGCAAAATACCCTGGGGGTGCAGGCGGTCGAAAATCTCCCGTCGGTATGCGTGGCGTCGCAGCTCGAGAGCGTCCTCTCTGATCTGCCCGTCCGCGCCATCAAGATTGGCATGGTTGGCGACGCCGCCGCGATCCGCGCGATTGCCGCAGCTTTATATAAATACAAACCGCAATTTGTCGTCCTTGACCCCGTTATGGTGGCCAAAAGTGGAGACGCTCTTTTGCAGGCTGAAGCGCTCGATACGCTCAGGGCGGAGTTGCTTCCGCTCGCAAGCATTATCACCCCCAACACACCCGAGGCCGAGGCTCTTCTGGGGCTGTCGAACCTGTCATTGCAGGATTGGGGAAAAATAAATTCGATAGACGAAATGAAAAACGCCGCAGCCGCCCTGCTCGCGATGGGGCCGCAGGCTGTGTATATAAAGGGCGGGCATATCGCGGGCGACGCCTGTGATATCCTGGCCATGAAAAACGGCTTCCGCGAATTCAGCGCGCCGCGCCTCGACGCGCGCCATACCCATGGCACAGGCTGCACCCTCTCCTCGGCGATAGCCGCCTTTCTCGCGCGCGGTTTCCCGCTCGAGGAAGCGGCGGAGCGCGCCAAGCAATACGTTTTTGAGGCCATCCGATGCGCGCTTCCGCTTGGACAGGGGATCGGGCCGGTGCATCATTTCCATGCCCTCTGGGGCGATGAGTAAATAGACATATAATCAGAAGGAGTAATTTTATGGATAAAGTTACGCATAACGCCGCAGAGATTCTGGAAACCCTGCGCCGCGGGACGCCGCTCGTGCAAATCATCACGAACTATGTCACGATCAACGACGTCGCGAACGGGCTCCTCTGCCTCGGCGCGTCGCCGGCCATGGTGGAGGCGGAGAACGAGGTGCGGAGTTTTCTGCCCCTGGTGCAGGCACTGTATATCAACCTGGGGACGCTGACTGCGGAACAGGGGCGCGCGATACGGGCGCTGCTTCCGCTCGCAAAGGAACTGGGCCTTCCGGTTCTGCTTGATCCCGTGGCCTGCGGGGTGATGAAAGAAAAAATGGATTTCACCCTTTCTATACTCGACTCGGGCTGCGTGGGCATCATTAAGGGAAACACGGCGGAGATCATGAGCCTCGCCGGAAAGAGCGGACAGGCGCGCGGCGTGGACGCTCTCGCAAGCAATGATGAGGCGCGCGCCGAAGCGGAGGCGCGTGACGCCTGCGCCCTGCTCGCTGCGCGTTACGCCTGCACCGCAGTCGCCACAGGCGCGCGGGATATCATGAGCGACGGCAGGGAAAGCCTGAGGCTCTCGGGCGGATCGGCATTGCTCGCGCGCTTCAGCGGGAGCGGCTGTGTGCTGGGCGGGCTCATGGCGGCCTGCGCCGGCGCGCGCGCAAAAACCGCCGATTCGTATCTTCAGGCTGCGCTCGCCGCCGCCGCCGTCATGAAGTGCGCGTCCGAGGCCGCCGCCCCCGGCGCAAAGGGGCCGATGAGTTTCAAAATAGCGCTCCTCGACGCGCTCGCCGCTGTAACGCCGCAGAACCTCCGGGAATGGACGGAGAAAAACTGTGCCGTCCTGTAAGAGGCAGCTTGCCGTATACCTCGTTACGGATCGCGATCTGACGCGGGGGCGGGATCTCATCGAGAGCGTGCTCGATGCGGTGCAAGGCGGCGTCACGATGGTGCAGCTCCGCGAGAAGCATACCCCGGCGCGCGAGTTTACGCAGCTTGCGAGGCAGCTTATGCGCGCGCTCGCTCCATACAAGATCCCGCTCATCATCAACGACCGCGTTGATATCGCGCTCGCGGTCAGGGCTTCCGGCGCGCATATCGGGCAAAGCGATATTCCGGCTGCGGACGCGAGGCGTCTTCTCCGGCGCGCGATCCTCGGGGTTTCGGTGCAGAACGCCGATGAAGCGCGCGAGGCCGAAAAAACCGGCGCGGACTATCTCGGCGCGGGCGTCGCGTATGCCACAGGCACAAAAACCGATTATCAGGGAACCATCGGCGCAGAGGGGGTGCGCGCGATCTGCGAGGCGGTCAGGATACCGGTCGCCGCGATTGGGGGGATCAATGCGGCAAATATCGGCGAACTCGCCGCCATCCCCCGCCTTGCGGGCGCGTCGGTCGTCTCCGCGATCCTCTCCGCCGAAGATATCCGTGCCGCCGCGCGCGAACTCAGATCCCTCTGGGACGGAGCGCCATGCCGCAGCCAGAACACGTGAAGCGCGCAATCAGAGCAGCGACAGGATAAGCGCTTTACCCGAAAGGACTCATAATATGACTGCTCCGGCAACATCCTCACGGCACAAAGTGTGCAAGGCAGGCGCGCGCATGGGGCTTTGCTTCGCGCCATGCTCCGGGCAGTAATGCGCGGACTCGTTTTCTTCTGCGACTTTGACGGCACCATCGTCACGCGCGATACCTGCGTCGAACTCTGCGAACGCTTTGCCGACGCGAAGGTCTGGCGCGCGCTTGAGGATCAGTGGCAGGAGAGAAAAATCGGGAGTATGGAGATGGCGCGGGCGGTACTCGCCACCATCGATGTCCCGCTCTCCGAGATCCTCCGGCACCTGGAACACGAAGAAGTCTGCGCGGGCTTTACGGACTTCGCGCGCCATTGCGAAAGCAATACCTTCCCTCTGATCATCCTGAGCGACGGATACGAGGCCATTATTCAGCGTATACTCGCGCGGCTTGGGCTTTCCCTGCCTGTATACGCTAATTCCCTTATCGATAATTCCGTTGATGGCGATGTCAGGATCACGGCGGATTTTCCCCACGCCAATCCGGAATGTACGCGCTGCGCCTGCTGCAAAAAAACGATCATTGCGCGTATTATGGCCGCGCAGGTACGCCCCGCGCGCAGCGTTCTGATTGGGGATGGGCGCTCGGATCTCTGCGCGGCAGGATGCGTGGATCAGGTATACGCGAAGGACCGACTCGCGGAGTATTGCGCGGAGGAAGGGATTCCTTTTACTCTGTGGAAAAATTTTTGGGACACTTACACGACGTAAGTGTCCCGCGCGGTGCCTGGCGAAGTACCCTGGGGGTAATGGCACCGTATTTGCGCGGGGCTACGACACACGATGTAAGTGCGCAGTCCGCAACATGGAGGTTGCGTATTTGGACTGCGAACTTACTCCCTGCGCCCCTGACCTGTGTCCTTTTGCTTCATGCCAAGAAGCCTCTGCTTGAATACCACTTCCTCGCGCGGCATACCCAGCACCCGCGCGATCTCGCCCGGGTCGTCGCCCGCCTCGGTCATCTCGCGCAATATTTCATCCGGCGATTTGCGGATCTTCTTTTTGGCGGCTTTTTTCGCCGGAGCGAATTTTGCCGCGCTTTTCTTTTCCTGAGCGCGCGCGCCCTCGGCTGCTGCTTTTGGCGGAACGCGCAGAGCCTCTTGCTGCGTCTCACGATAGGCAAGGGCGGCGCTCTGTCTGGGCTGCTCGGGCGGGATGCGCGGCTCCTCCGGAATAACGCGCGGCTGCGCAAGCTCGCGCAGCTTGCCGAGAGCTTCCGCGCGCTTCAACTGACCATCGAGTTCGGTGCTGAGCTTTTCCGCGCGCGCGGCAAGGGGCTCAAGCCTGCGCAGGCGATCATCCAGGAGATCTATATTCCCGGCAGCCGTGCCATTAAAATTTGTAATAATGGAATTCATCTCATTCTCAAGCTGCTCCGGCAGGTTACGGGACTCGATGCGCCTGATCTTTCGCGAGAGCGTGGCGTACACAATAACCAGAAAAAGTACATTGATAAAGACTATGATCAGAATTTCCATGCACCGCCCTCCCGGACAATTTCAATCTAAGCATGAGAGCGCGGAGGCGTCCATCAGAGGAAATTACGCATAGACATATGCGATCCTGTCTCCTATAATAGCATTTGTATTATGAAAACGGTTTGCAGAAAGGGCGGCAGATATGGCAGCTTCACCGGACAATAATTCGGAAAATGTATCTTCACAGGAATCCTCAAAACAAAAATTACTGAAATCCATAAGCCTTCCTTTCGTAATGGCTCTGTTTCTTGTCTCCGCGCTGATGGTACTCCTGATCACAATTGTTGTCAACATCCACATGGAACACTATTCCGAGATGGTCGCAGTTGCCACCACCAACCATCTGAAGTCTGCGGCAATGGCTGCGGCAAAATTTGTCAGTATAGAAGAATTGGATCTGTACCATACCGAGGAGGATACGCTCCTGGGCGGGAGCGATGCTTTATCGGCGGAGTCTGCTGATAAAAACCTGCCGAAAGACGAGGCAGAATACAAAAAGATACACAAAAAGGAATATTACGAACTTAAAAAGCGGCTTGCCGGTTTTGCAGAACAGTACAACACTTTATATGTGTATTATCTGCGGCAGCACGACGAAAATCATTTTCAGTATATAGTTGATAACGACTTTGATCCCGAAACCATCGTCGGACCGCAAACCATTCTGGAGATACAGGGTATCGCGCGGAGAGCGCTCTCGGGCGAAGTCACTTCTTCCGATCTGGGGGTACACGACGAAAGCTGGGAGGGTCTGCTTGGCGGTTTTGCGCCGGTTTATGACAAGGATGGCAATTTATACTGCGTCGCGGGCATCGATATCAGCGATCAGGTTATCCTTGATCAGCAAAGCTATTCGGGAACCATGACCATCCTGCAAATCGTTGCCCTCTCCGTTTCGGTTATTTCGAGCGTACTGAGTATGTTCCTGTACCGCCGCAAGGCTATCCAGATCGAGGCGGCGCATATAAAGCTCCTCGAATCCGAAAACAACCTGCGCCAGGCCTTTGATGAGGTGACGCAGTTAAAGGTGCAGCAGGACGGGGACTACTTCCTGACCTCGCTCCTCATCAATCCGCTCCTCAGAAAAGAGGTGCAGTCAAACGCGCTTGCGGTCGATTTTTACATCGACCAGAAAAAGAAATTTATCTTCAAAAAACGCAGCGCGGAACTCGGCGGCGACATCTGCATAGCGCGCGAGATTGTCCTCAAAGATAAACGCTACCTTGCTTTCACCAATGGCGACGCGATGGGTAAATCCATTCAGGGTGCCGGCGGCGCCCTGGTCATGGCTGTCCTGTACAACTCCTATATCGACCGCACACCGCTCTCCGCAAGCCTCTACCAAAAAACTCCCGAGGCATGGCTCACGGAAATTTATGAAGAACTCCAGCGCGTCTTTGCCTCGTTTAACGGAAGTATGCTCATCTCGGCCATCCTGGGGCTGATCGACGAAGAAACCGGCGCGATGTACTTTTTCAACGCCGAACATCCCTGGCTTATCCGTTACCATAACGGCAACGCCACTTTTGTTGAAAACGAACTCACGATGCGCAAGATCGGCAGCATTGAATCGGATACCGGAATCACCATCCGCGCGATGCAGCTCCACTGCAATGAAGTCATCTTCCTGGGCTCTGACGGCCGCGACGACATTTTAGTCGGTATAGATGCAGAAACAGGGCAGCGCGTGATCAACGAGGACGAGACGCGATTCCTGCACTGTCTCGAGGATGCGGGAGGCGAACTCAAGAGGCTTGTGGAAAACGTCGCCCGCGACGGCGAGCTGACGGATGATTTTACCCTTATTCGTATCGAATGGAAAAAACCTTCCCCTGCTGTGCCGCCGGAGTTTGAGTCCATACGCGCAAACGCGCTCAAGGCATTCGCGAACACGCGGGATGCTCAGACTGCCGAACTCTTGCGCAAAACGATGCTGCTTTATCCGGATGCCGAGGTTGTTGAGAAGCTGGCGATATGTTATCGTGAACAGGGCAAAGATCATGAGGTCATTCAAGTCTATCAGCAAGGTTTGGATACCTGGCCGCTGCATGAAATCATGTTATACAGCATGGTAAACGAGTGCCGCCGCATGATTAACAAAATATTTGACGAAAGCAAGGGAAAAGAGCCCGCAAAAAAGAGCTTGATGGAATATTTGCGGCTCGCGATAGATTACGGCGAGCGGCTCCTCATCGTAAATCCGAATCATTTCAAGGGGATGCTGCACGTCGCAGACTGCTATCGCATGGTTGGCCGCTTTGCCGACGCAAAGGCGCTGCTTCCGCGCGCGCGGAAGATTTCCCCCGATGATGATATTCTGAAAACCATCGAAAATTCACTGGAGAGGGATGAGGCGCGGCGCATAGAAAAAACAGCGCCCATGTGAACAACGCTTGACTATATCAGCCCCGCGTAAATACGGTGCCATCCAGGCACCACGCGGGGTGCTGACATCCTGTTTCGCACGCAGCCCAAATACGCAACCTCCATGTTGCGGGCTGCGTGCTGACATCCTGTCAGCAGCATTTCGCATGGACATACGCCGTATTTTTCCGCTATAATGGCGTTTGCATTGTGCCTGGTACAGGGATGTGCGCTCTTGCCCGGGCTGGTCATTGCAGAAAGGGCGGCAGACATGACGGCTTTGTCGAACAGTAATCCGGAAAATGTATCATCGCAGGAATCCTCAAAGCGGAAATTTATGCAGTCCATAAGTCTGCCCTTTGTGATGGGACTCTTTTTTGTCTCCGCGCTGATGGTACTCCTGATCACGGTTGTGGTCAATATTCACATGGAACGCTATTCCGCGATGGTCGCGGCGGCCACCACCAACCACCTGAAGTCAGCGGCAATGGCGGCTGCGAAATATATAGATATTGCGGAACTGGATAAGTACCATACCGAAGAGGATACGCTCATCACCGAAGAAGAAAGAAAGGCGGCGGAAGAATCGGGGGAGACTGATGAGGATATTGAGCACGATGAAGCGATATACAAAAAGAACCATAACAGGGAATACTATGAACTCAAAAAGCGGCTTGCCAATTTAGCGAAGCAGTACAATGTTTTATACGTTTACTTTCTGCGGCAATACGACGAGGATCATTTTCAGTATATAGTCGATAACGACTTTGAGCTTGGAACTGTCGTCGGCATCGTTGGTCCGGAAACCATCCTGGAAATCCAGGACATCAGCCGGAGAGCGCTCTCGGGAGAAGTCACCTCCTCCGATCTGGGGATGCACGACGAAAGCTGGGAAGGCCTGATTGCCGGTTTTGCGCCGGTATACGACAAGGACGGTAATTTATACTGCGTCGCCGGGGTTGATATCAGCGATCAGGTTATCCTTGATCAGCAAAGCTATTCGAAAACCATGACCATCCTGCAAATCGTTGCTCTTTCCGTTTCGGTTCTTTCGAGCGCGCTGAGTATGTTCCTGTACCGGCGCAAAGCCAAAGAAATAGAGGCGGCGCACACCAAACTCATGGAATCCGAAAATAACCTGCGCCAGGCTTTCGATGAAGTAACAGAACTGAAGGTGCAGCAGGACGGAGACTACTTCCTGACCTCGCTCCTCATCAATCCGCTCCTCAGAAAAGAGGTGCAGTCAAGCGCGCTTGCGGTTGATTTTTACATCGACCAGAAAAAGAAATTTATCTTCAAAAAACGCAGCGCGGAACTCGGCGGCGATATCTGCATAGCGCGCGAGATTGTCCTCAGGGGCAAACGCTACCTTGCCTTTACCAACGGCGACGCAATGGGCAAATCCATTCAGGGTGCCGGAGGGGCGCTGGTCATGGCGGTTCTGTACAACTCCTATATCGACCGCACACCGCTCTCCCCAGGCCTGTATCAAAAAACTCCCGAGGCCTGGCTTGCGGGGATATATGAAGAACTCCAGCGCGTCTTTGCCTCGTTTAGCGGAAGTATGCTGATATCGGCCATCCTGGGACTGATCGACGAAGAGACCGGCGCGATGTACTTTTTCAATGCCGAGCATCCCTGGCTTATCCGTTACCATAACGGCAAAGCTGCTTTTGTCGAGAACGAACTCACGATGCGCAAGATCGGCAGCATTGAAACGGATACCGGAATCACCATCCGCGCGATGCAGCTTCAAAGTAACGAAGTGGTCTTTCTTGGCTCTGACGGCCGCGACGACATATTGGTGGGTATAGACATGGAAACAGGGCAGCGCGTGATCAACGAGGATGAGACGCGCTTCCTGCACTGCCTTGAGGACGCGCGCGGTGAACTCAAGAGGCTTGTGGAGAATGTCGCCCGCGACGGCGAGCTGACGGACGACTTCACCCTCATCCGCATCGAATGGAAAAAACCCCCGCCCGCCCAGCCGCCGGAGTTTGAATCCGCGCGCGCGAGCGCCTTTAAGGCATTCGCGAACACGCGGGACGCGCATACCGCCGAACTCCTGCGCAAGGCGATGCGGTTCTATCCTGACGCCGAGGTTATCGAGAAGCTGGCGGTGTGCTGCCGCGAGCAGGGAAAGGATCAGGAGGTTATTCAGACCTATCAACAGGGATTGGACGCCCTGCCGCTGCATGAAACCCTTTTATACAGCATGGTGAACGAATGCCGCCGCATGATCCACAAGATATTTGACGAAAGCAAAGGAAAAGAGCCCGCAAAAAAGAGCTTGATGGAGTATCTGCGGCTCGCGATAGATTACGGCGAACGGCTCTTGATTGTGCAGCCGCAGCATCTCAAGGGGATGCTGCACGTCGCGGACTGCTATCGCATGGTTGGCCGCTTTGCCGACGCGAAAGCGCTGCTTCTGCGCGCGCGGAAGATTTCCCCCGATGATGATATTCTGAAGACCATCGAAAATTCACTGGAGAGGGATGAGGCGCGCCGCATGGAAAAAGCAGCTCCCATGTAAAGCCAAGTGTGTCGGTTTTCTCCCTCGCTGGACGTGCGACATCCATTTCCAGAAGAAGGAGTACGCACTTCTGGAACAGCTTGCCTTGCACGCGCCTGTGCCCGTATGGGTATCGCGCGGGATAACACATCCTTGTGTTTCTCCCTCGCTGGACGTGCGACATCCATTTCCAGAAGAAGGAGTACGCACTTCTGGAACAGCTCGGGATAACACATCCTTGTGTTTACCTCTTCACATCAATCAGGCTGCCCTTGTCGCCATCCGCATACGCCTCGAAACTTTTTCCGGTTGGATGCTCTTCGCGGGGTTCCTGCTTTCTGCTCTCCTCGCGGCGGCCTTCGCGGGAGGCATTCTCATCGCGCTTCAGGACATCCTTGACCGCATCTTCTTCTTTGGTTTTGGTACTTTCCATCACGGTGGATTCGGTGCGTGCCGCCTCACGCGCGAGATGCGTTTGCTGATGCGCTTGCTGCACAAGGGGATGCGTCTGTTCGTTTTGCTGTGAACGCGCGACGTGATTTATCTGGCTGATGTTTACCTGCAGATCGATGGGTTTGAAACTCATCGTCTATCCTTTGAGCTTGCCTTTGCTTTTTCTTCTTTGGGCGGTTCATACCCGCTTACGCGCACAATACCGGCTTCCTGCATAAATGTACACGCCTTGAAATTATCGCGTACCTCAAGCGTTGCGTTCTTGATGATGATACGCGCTCCCGGGTATGCTGTTTTTTGAACGCCCACTCTGCCCATTGCCTCAAGTTCGCTCATGATCTTCCGCAGCTCTTCCAATTCTTCGGTGATCTCGGCGAGGCGCGCATCTCCTTCTGATTTTGTAAGCAGGAGTTCGCCCAGCATTTTTTCCTTTTCGGAAGAAAGGCCGATAGATCCCTTCTGGTTTTGCAGAGTGATGATATTCTTTGATGCTTCACCGACACGCTCAAAGGTTTGCCGCTTTTCCTCGGAGAGCGCATCAAAGCGCTCGCGCACCTTGGGATCGGTACCCACCTCTACTATCGTTGTTGGAGAGCTTTCATTCCCAAGATTTTTTACATTCACCTCCTCGCGCGCGCGCACCCGCCCGCCGGATATGGTGCCGCGTTTTCCCGCAAGACAGATCACGCGCCGCCCTGCGTCCACCTGGGAGTCAATTATACTTTCTGATATGATAACGTCATTGCCTGCGTTCAGCTTGCAGCGCTCCACAAACTTGGCGCTTATGTCCTTATAGGCATTGATGACGCCTTCGTCCTTGCCGATTATTCCCTGGCGTACAATCACGCTTCCGTCAGATTCGATCTTCGCCTTATTGACCGTGCCATACACCTCAACATTGCCGGCAGCCTTGATCTCAATATTCTCCTCTACGCTCCCCTTGACAATAACCGTTCCCAGGAAGGTAATATTGCCAACGCTTAAATCAGCATTTCCGGCGACCTCGAATACCGGATCAACCACCACTTTCCCGTTAACAAGATAGACCTGGCCGCTGATATCGGAAATAACGGCCGGCCCTTCCCTGGTCGGCTCGACATGGCAGTTGCGCCCCGCTTCAAACGGGCAGTCTTTTCCGGCAGTGGTTTCAATTCTCCTGTTCGTGACCGTACGCCCTTCGCTGCCCGCTGTGGCTTCCTTTTTGACCGCAAGAACCTGTTTGGGCGTAACATTCTGCACCTTGTCGAGATTATAATAATCCAGTTTGCCGCCTTCCAACTCCTGTATCTCTACCTTTTCGGTATCAGTGCGAAAGTTATATTTTATGCTGGCGTCGATTCCGGGCTCAACCTCTTTGCCCTGCGCCACCACAACCGGGTTGTTGTATACCTCGTTGTCCAGCATCTCCCTGATCTTGTCTTCGATGACGCCAAATTTTGCGCCGCGCGCGTCAAGAGCCGCGAGAATATCGTCGACCTCAAGCACACGCCCGTATTTTTCCGGTCTTGTGACAATCGCAAAGGCTTTCATTTCATCCGCCGAGACGTCGATGACTACCTTGGAATCGAGCACCTTATTCGGCTGCCACTCGCCTATCTTCACCGGCTCGCCGGAGGCGTCGTCCAGCGTCCTTTGGACAATATCATGGTCAAAACTGAGAATACTCTTTATGGAGAGCGCTGAGATTGCCTGATTGATATCGGCTTTCCTGCCATTTCCCTTTGGAGGCACCGCGCAAATAAAGATTCCGCTCTTGCGCACAGTTACCTTGAAATCCCCGTCGCGATCGGGCGGCTCTTCAACCTTGGCGGAAAATGCACCAAAACTGTCCTCACCGCCGCCAAATTTACCCATATCGGCTTCAAATTGTTCAAAAGAGCTGGACGCCACGCCAACAATGATGCGGCAGGGCTTTGCGCCCACCCCAAAAAAACCGGACGAACCCTGCTGGATGATCTCATAATCCAGATTCATGATATTCTCTTCGAGTATATCGCTTGCGCGTTCGAGAGCGCGCTTTATGGATTTTGCGGAAATAATAACGCGCCCATCAGGGGTGCCATATACATCATTGGGCATATTTGTCAAAGAAGTGGGACCTGAACGCGATACCTCTTTTTTCAAATCCTCGGCGAGCATTTCTTTTAAGCGATCCATTTTTCCTCCATTCCGTATGCGTGATCATACGAACCCAGAGACACTACCCCTGCTCTTATATTATCGGTTCAAAGTGATGGAGAGTAGAGTATGCAAAAACTTAGGTCATGAGACTCGCGCGGACTCTTTCCAGTTTGGTACGTAAACGGTAGATGGCTTTCGTGTGCAGTTGCGAGACCCTCGACTCTGTGACCTCAAGCACCTGCCCGATCTCTTTAAGCGTCAGATCCTCATAATAATACAGTATGAGAACCTTCTTTTCCTTTTCGGGAAGAGCCTGAATGACGTCGTAAACCATACGCCTGATCTCTTCGCGTTCCACGATAGAGTCGGGATTGAGACTGGCGGGACTCTCCAGGAGTTCCGTCAGAGAGAGCCGCTCGTGATCCTTGCTGCTGTGCGAGGTGTCGTTCAGGGAAAGCATGGGAGTGCAGTTAATGCGCCGCATGAGGTCATGGAATTCGTCGATGCTGACGCCCATCTCTTCGGCGATCTCGGTATCCTCGACTGTGCGTCCGAGCCGGTTTTCCATGGAATTGATGACGCTCTCGAGATCCTTGATCTTCTGGCGAACGCTGCGCGGCACCCAGTCCTCATCGCGGAGATTGTCGAAAATCGCGCCGCGAATGCGGGTTACGGCATAAGTTTTGAATTTGGTGTTGCGTCCGGGATCATATTTTTCGATGGCGTCGATAAGCCCAAAAGCGCCATACCCAATCAGATCATCAAACTCGATGCTCTGGGGAAGCCCGCTCGCCACTTTGGCCGCGACGTACTTAACAAGGGGGGCATAGCGCTCGGCTATCACCTCCCGAATGAGCGGATCGCGTGTCTTGAGGTAATCAGGCCACAATTCCTCTTCGGAGAGCTGCTCAAGGCGCTTCTTCTCCCTGATGGCTCCCGGTTGTCTCTCCTGTGTCTCTTGCATGCCTGTATCCTGTCTCCCATCGCTTTCTGGACACGCATAGAAAGTTTCATCTATTATAATCACAAAATCAATAAAAAACCACTGTACGCCTTCCTAAGACGGGAGTACGCGCCTCGGGAAAAGGATGAGGTCATCCGTCGTCTTTACTCATCATGGTGCGGATAGCCTTGGCATAGTCCTCCGGATCATCGGTAAACTGCCTTTCGCCGATGACGCGCACATTGCCCACGACCTTGCCATCACCATGCGCCTGTCTGGAAGCGCGCGGCGGGGCGGAAGTTGCCCCTATATCCTCCGTTCCGTCGGGAAGATGTATCGGCATGGGCGGTTCCGATCCGCTGTCTTCGCCCACAACATAATCGAGGGCTGAACTCCTCGGCACATCCGCACTTCCTGCTCCTGCACCTGCCTGTACTCCGGTGCTATCGAACCCCCCTGAACCCGCACCTCCGCCACCCTCCCACGCGCCGGGCGCATAGTGTTCCAGCAATAATCCAAGACAAAAACCCGCAGCCGCGAGTACCCCGCCGGAAATGAGTCCGCGTATACATACGCTCAAAATGGCCGCCCCCGAAAAAAGACCAACCATAAAGATAATCGTAAACGCAAGCCCTCCCAGGATCTCGCCAAGAACTATGCCCCCCTTATTTGCGGACAAATCCATATACCCTAATCCTCTTTATTTGCTGAAAGGAGATTCCGGATAAAACCGCTGAAGCCTCCGGAATTTGAAACCGGCGGCATCCCCAGCAGCTTGCGCGCGATATGATCGATACATTCCGCTGCGCGGCTGGTTGGCTCCGCGAGGACATAGGGTTTCTGCTTCATCACGGATGCGAGAACAGCCTGGTCATAATAGATAAAACCTAAATTCTCAACGCGGATATTCAGAAATTGTCCGGCTATACCAATCACGCGCTCCGCCACCTGCCGCCCGTCGGAAACCGAAGAGACGCAATTCACCACCAATTTGATGATCGACTGCCCCACCTCGGTGGAAATTGCCTTGATGATACCATAGGCGTCGGTAATGGCTGTGGGTTCCGGGGTGGTTATGATAATCGCCTCATCGGCGGCAAGCACAAAGGAGAGTACATTGCGCGAAACTCCGGCACCGGTATCGATGATCACATAATCGTAATCGGAGATACCGGAAATTTCATCCATAAAGCGGGTACGCTCTTCTTCGGCAAGATCAGCGAGTTTTGAGAACCCCGAGGCACCGGCAATGATACGGACGCCATAGGGGGACTCGCTGATGATCTCGCTCATTTTCTTTTGGCCTTTAATAACGTGATACAGATTGAATTTGGGGATCATCCCCAGTATCACATTCACATTCGCGAGCCCGAGATCCATATCCATAATCAGAACCCGCTTCCCTGCCTTCGCGAGCAGGATGCCCAGGTTGATCGCAAAATTCGTCTTGCCCACGCCGCCCTTGCCGCTCGCGATGGCGATAAAATGCGCGCTCCGCTCGAGCGAGGGCGCTCCGCCCCCTATAAGCGTAGGCTGCGGTTTTGTACTGCGAGCCTGACTTGCCACCATTTTGCGTAAGTTTGCAGCCTGATCCATGAAGAGAGTCCTCCTCTTCCTTTTCAATTCAAGACAAGATCCCCAACCGGATCTCTCTCCGGTCTCTCGGTTCCGGATGGGTAACGCATCATAATCCGATCTGTAAAATCTCTGGCCTCGGCAATTTTAATGTCGCTCGGGACTTCCTGCCCCATGCACAGCCAGACGAGCTTCCTTTCGCTTTCAGAAAGCGCGCTTAAGAGAGAGCCGAATGTATTTGTCTCATCTATTTTTGTGACAAGTATATGCGAATATTTAAGAGGCGCGAAATTATGCATGATCTCAGCCAGATCGCGGTATTTTGTGGTTGCGGAGACGACAAGGTGAATGTCGTGCGGAATACGCACAGCGCTCAAAAAGCGCCGAATCTCGCCGATCTGCATCTCCTTCTTTTGGTTGCGGCCCGCCGTATCCATGAGATAGTAATCGAATTTCCCCTCGTCGATGATCAGCTGCAGTTCCTCGCGCTGATGCACCATGCGCACCGAGAGTCCCATGATGTCCGCATATCTGGAGATCTGCTCTTCCGCGCCGATGCGGTAATTGTCCATGGTGATAAAGGCGACTTTTTTCTTCCACTGCAGGGCGAGTTCGGCACCGATCTTCGCAAGGGTGGTCGTCTTGCCTACCCCGGTGGGGCCGACAAGCGTAATCATGCGCGGCTCATTTTCTTCATCAAATTTGGGCGCGCCTGTTTTAACGCTCCCGCGCAGCCAGGTTCCGAGTTCATTGCGCACCAATTCTTCATCCCTGCTTTGCTTGCAGGTGAGCTTTGCCCCCAGATGCTCCAGCGCGCGCTCGATATAGTCATCCGTGAAATCATTATCCTCAAGGAATGAGCGAACCTGATCAAAATGACCATGATGCCGCCGCTCTTTGGGCAAACCCGCCCCATGCACTATGGGATCCAGCATCTTCCTGAGTTCCGCGATCTCCTCTATCACGCCTGATCGCATTGGCGGAATTTGCAGCTCCGCCCCTGGCTGGGGAGATAACACCGGAGCGCCTGCGGCTGGCTGGGAATTTCTTCTCTCGCTGACGATGCGCGCGATCCGCTCAAGCACTTCCTGCTTCTCGAGATCATCCGCGCGCGGGATGCGCCTGGCAGGTTTTTGGTTTTCATCATAGCTGACCACAAGCTGGTAAAATTCCTTCTTGCCAAAAAGCCCGAAGAGCCCGGCACGATGCACCTTTTTTTCCTGGTTGACAATCTGGAATTGTCTGCCGAATTCGAGCCTGGCGGCTTCCACCGCCTCCTGCATGGATTCGCCGGTAAAGGTTTTATATGCCATGTATTCCCCTCCCCCATTGACATTATCGATCAATGGGTAAAATACTTAAGTACCAAATACATCAACGACGCGCAGCTAGAGCGTGTCCCTGAAGTTTTATTCTTTGTCATTGCGAACGTTCTGAAAGAACGTGAAGCAATCCACTATGGCATTTTACAACCTGGATTGCTTCGGCTACGCCTCGCAATGACGAAAATGCAGCCAAATGATACTTTAGGGACACGCCCTAGTAAACGCTCTCAAGTTCAGCATCCTGTATGCCAAGCTGCCCAAGAATCTCCAGACGAATGTTTCGTGATAATTCGTTATAGGAAATAACGCGAATCGCCGGCAGAGACTTTTCAAAAATTTGCTGCAAAAATAATCTGTTCGGCGCCGTGCAGAGTATGATATTGCCGTAATAGGGATCGTCAATGGAGCTTGTTACGCGGCCGGCGTTCTGAATCAGGACATTCAATATGTCCGGATCAAGGGATGCGGTCATGTTTCCGTCGCCGTCCACATCCACAGCGTCGGAAAGGAGTTCCTCGGTTTCGCCGTTTAATTCAATCACCTTTAATACGCCGTTGTCGGCAAGCGCGCTCGAGATCTGCATCGCCATCCCCTGACGCACCCGCTCGGTCAGCATCTCCGCCTTGATTCCGCTTTCAAAATGCTCCGCGATCAATTCCAGGATGCGCTCCATATTGGAAATGGAAACGCGCTCGCGCAGTAAATTTTGCAGCACCTTTTGAATATCGGAGAGGCGCGCGCCCTTGTCCCGCACCTCGCGGACAATCGCGGGACTCTGCGCGTCGATTGAGTCCAGGAATCGCTGCGTTTGCTGCATGGTGATCAGTTCGGGCGCGTAACTCTTCAAGACCTCGCCGAGATGTGTAGCGAGAACGCTTGGGCAGTCAACAACGGTATAGCCCAATTCCTCCGCAGCCTTGCTCATGTCGCGGTCTATCCAGCGCGCGGGCTGGCCAAAGGTGGGATCGCGGGTATCGAGACCATTCACTCCGTCCGGTATGCCACGCGGATTGATCACGAAGAGCTTGTCCACCTGGAGATCGCCCTTGCCCACGTCCACCCCGCGGATCCGGATGGAATACTGATTGGGGCCAAGCCGCGGGTTGTCACGGATGCGCACCGGCGGGACAACGATGCCCATCTCGTTGGCGCTGCGCTTACGCAGATTGCGGATACGATCAAGCAGATCCCCGCCCTGCGACTCGTCCACGAGCGGCACCAGCGCAAAACCGATCTCGAGTTCAAGGAGTTCCGGCTGCTGCGGCGCAAGAACCTCGGGTTCGCGCTTCCCGGCGCTGTCCTCTTGTCCTCCTGCCTTTGCGTCAGAGATGGCGCTCCGCCGCAAGCGCCACCCAAACAGGAACATCACCGCGCCCAGGCCAAAGAGCGGCACCTTGGGGAAGCCGGGCAGTACGCCCAGGAAAAAGAGAAATCCCGAGGATATCAGGAACACCTTGGGCTGGCTCGAGAGCTGCTTCATGATATCTTCCCCGAGCCCGCCCTCGGAAACGGCGCGCGTCACGATGATGCCGGTTGCGGTCGAGAAGAGCAGCGCGGGGATCTGCGCAACCAGGCCATCGCCCACGGTCAGCAGAAGATAGGTTTCGGCGGCGTCCGAGATTGACTCCCCGCGCATCACCACCCCAATAATGATACCGCCTATGATATTGATGAAGGTGATGATGAGGCCGACTGTAACATCGCCCTTCACAAATTTGGAGGCACCGTCCATGGAACCGTAAAAATCGGTTTCCGATTGCACAACCTGACGTTTGCGCAGAGCCTCTTCCATGGTGATGAGGCCGCTTGCGAGTTCTCCCTCTATCGCCATATACTTATTGGGCATGGCGTCCAGGCGAAAGCGCGCCGCCACTTCGGATATGCGCGTGGAGCCTTTTGTGATAACGATAAACTGCACCGCGGTGATAATCAGAAAGATCACCAGTCCGACTACGTAATTCCCTCCGACCACAAAGTCGCCGAAGGCGCGGATGATCGCGCCGTCAAATGCGATACCCTGCGAGAGGATCATGCGTGTTGTGGATACGTTCAGCGCAAGGCGAAAGACGGTTGTTAAGAGGAGCAATGACGGGAAGATGGAAAAATCCGCCGCGTTTTTCATATACATGACCGTCAGGAGAACGATCAGGGATATCATGAGATTGAAGCCGATCAGGGTATCGAGCAGCATGGTGGGAACGGGGATGATCAACATAAAGACGACCAGAACCACCGCCACCGCAAGCACCAGATCGGTTTGTCTCGCCAGACTTTTTACCTGTGCCATCTACCCCCCTTTCTAGCCCGCGCACTACTGCGGCATCCGTGCCGCTGCGCGGTGCAGTACGTCCGTATACTAGTTCACGCTCTGATAGGTACGCCTTCTGAATTTCTCAAGCCGCTGATACACTGTTACCACCGCGTTAAAGAGCGCCTCCGGTATCGGATCACCCAGACGCACATCGTCATAGAGCGCCCAGGCAAGCGGCTTGTTTTCCATAATCGGTACCTCCGCCTCAATCGCGATCTGCCGAATCACGAAGGCCAGATGATCGGCACCCTTTGCCACGACAACCGGCTGTTGGTGCAGCAGCATATCGTATTGCAACGCCACCGCGATATGGGTTGGGTTTGTGATAACCACGTCCGCCTTTTTGACCATGGCCGGAAGGTTGCGCTGCGCAAGTTCGCGGCTCTTTTGCATGAGCCGCTGCTTGATGAGGGGATCCCCCTCCTCCATCTTGTGCTCTTCCTTCATTTCCGGCATGGACATCTTCAGGCTTTCGAGATGCTGCCTGCGCTGGAACATATAATCGGGAATCGAAAACGCAAACAGGACAACGCAGGTGGCATTGACCAGGGTGAAGGCTATCGTGGTGATGGCGTCGAACGAAGCGGCCGCTCCGGCGTCGATCAGATTGATGATATAGGGAAGCTGGCTGCTGATGATCATCCAGGCGATTGCCGCGATGACCACAATCTTGACAATCGATTTCAGAAGATTGGCCATTGCCTGTTTGGAAAAGAGAATGCGCTGGATGATCTTCTGGGGCGTAAAGGAGATCCGCTCAAGCTTGGGGATGAGCGGCTTCCAGGTAAACAGAAAACCGACCTGCATCAGATTTGCGGCTATGCCTGTGATCAGGGAGATCACAAGGATGGGCGCGGTGATTTTCAAAAACAGGAACCCAAAATGGAAGAGCGCGCTGCGGATACCGTTTGCGGAAATATCGATGGTATACATATTGTCGATGCAGTAGGTAAATGCCTCATGGAAACCCTCAATGATGTACTTCCCGAAAAACGCGAGCGTCCAGAAAACCACAAGCAGCACAATTGCCGCCGACATATCGATGCTCTTGGGAACCTTGCCCTCTTCACGCGCCTTGCGCTTCTTGGATTCGGTCGCGTCAAGGGTGCGCCCCTCGTCCTCCGCCGCGAAGAATTGCAGATCCAGATAAAAGGGATCCCCGGGGCCGAGCAAGAGGTATTGATATCGGTCAATCATGCCGCAGCCCCCGTAACCCGCAACGCGAACTGAATGCTCTGGCTGATGACCTCGCCCATAAACCGGAAGATAAAGGGTAAGGAGGCCAGGAGTACGGAAAGCCCCACCAGGATCTGAATCGGGAAGCCCATCATCAGGATATTCAGCTGCGGCGCGGTTTTGGCGAGTATCCCCATGGAAAGCGAAAGCAGAAAGGAGACCGCGATCATCGGGAGCGCGATCTTAAGCGCCGCGCCGAACATCGCGGTAAAGGCCGAAGCGGCGCCCTGGGCGAAGGGTCCGGCCTCGCGCGTTAACTCCAGCACGGGAAGGGATGCATAGCTGCTCCAGATCGCGCTTAAGAGATGGTGATGCGCCCCAATGCCCACAAAGATAAGCACCGCAAACATCGAGAGGAGCTGCCCGATAACCGGAACCTCAATCTGCGCCTGCGGATCAAAGACCATAGTGATGGAAAGTCCCATCTGCACGGAAAAGAGTTCCGCCGCAAACGCGAATGCCGCGAAATAGGTCGCCACGATAAAACCAATCGCGAGGCCAATCAGAAGTTCGCCCGCCAGCTGCATGATATAGGGAACCAGGGAGAGTTCCGGGCGGATCTGCGCGCGCAGCGCAAGCGTAAACATAACGACAGTCACAAAAAACGCGAGCGTGGCGCGCATACGAAAGGGAACCACCATCGATGAAAAGAAAGGAGCGAGCGCCATCATGCCGAAGATCCGCATGAGTATCAGCAAAAAAATCTGCAACTGATAGAGCAGCCCGCTGTCGATCATAATTACCTCGTCATGAGCGGGATCATGTCATAGAGCCGTCGCGAGAAATCCACAAGCGAGGCAAGCATCCAGTTCCCGAACACAATAATGGCCAGAAAAATAGATATTATTTTTGGAACAAAGGTCAGGGTTTGCTCCTGTATGGAGGTGGTCGCCTGAAAGATCGATATTAAAAGCCCTACGAACATACTGATCCCGAGCATCGGCGCGGAGATCAGCAAAATTTGCAAAAGAGAGTCGCGGACTATGCGAACGACGAGATCAAAATCCATATATACCTCCGTCAGACGAACCCTTCTACGAGCTTGCGGACGAGCAGATTCCAGCCATCCACAAGGTAGAAGAGAATAATTTTGAAGGGGAGCGATACCATCACCGGCGGCAGCATGATCATGCCCATGGACATCAAAACAGAAGCGACGACCATATCAATGATGATAAAGGGCACAAAGATGAGTACCCCAATCTTGAAGGCCGTGGTCATTTCGGAAACAATAAAAGCGGGTATCAAAACGTGCGTCGGGATATCCGCCGGGGTATTTGGCCGGGCCTCGCGCGCGAGGTGCATAAAGAGCGCGACGTCCGTCTCGCGGGTCTGGCGGAACATAAACTCCCGAACCGGCGTGATGCCGAGTTCATAAAATTCATCGGCGCTGATCTTCTGGGCGATAAAGGGCTGGAGCGCGTCGGTGTTCACCTTTTTGATGGTGGGCGCCATGATGAAGATTGTGAGAAAGAGCGCGAGCCCCATGAGCACCTGGTTCGGCGGCATCTGCTGGGTGGCCAGCGCCATTCGCGTAAACGAAAAGACTATCGAGATGCGCACAAAACTCGTGACCATGATGATGATGGCCGGCGCCAGCGAAAGAACCGTGAGGAGCAGCAGCACCTGGAGCGCGACGGAGACCTCGCCCGGGGTATCGGCCTGCTCCACCCCAAAGGTGATCTTCGGCAGCACAAATCCGGGCGCGTTCTGGGCGGCGAGCTGCGCCGCGCCTGCCACGCACAGGATCACAATGCAGCATAAGCGTATCGCGCGTTTCGACGGAAAATACATCGCCCCTCCCTGCGCGGGGTACAAACATCCTTACCGTCGGCGCATACCGATGGTTCCGCGCGAAAACGCGGCATCCATGCTCCGAAAGGATTCCCGCATGAGTTCCAGAGAGGTTATTGCTTTTTTTTGAATGCCGTAAGCCGTTCTTTTTGCGCGCGCAGATAATCAAGCTTTTCTCGGGTGATCGATCCTTCCGCGCGGGTTCTCCCAAGCCCGCGAATGAGCCGATCCATGAAACTCTCGGTGTTCGCGCTGCCTTCGCGCGAAAAATCCAGCCGGAGAGATTCCAGGGTTTCCTCGTCGCTGATCTCCGCGATCAGACTGACGGCGGCGTCGGCGGCGCCCAGCACAAAAACGCGCCTGCCCACCTCAACCACCTCAACCGTTTTGCTGCCGCCCAGACTCTGCCGCGCCAAAACGCGCACCGTCTCTCCGTTCCCGATACCGAAATCGCGCTTCCGCTTCAAAAAGCGAAAGAGCATATACAGCCCGAGAATAAAAATGGAGAGAATGACGATTGTTTCGATAAAGGTTCCGAGACCGCCGGGGGCAGTGAACTCGGCGCGCGTATCTCCGCCCTCGAGTTCCTGCATACCGCGGTTAATACCCGATATCCCGATTACCGAATCAGCTTGATTCGTCTCCTGACCTGGCTCGCCGGCGGCATAGGCAAATACAACCGACAGGGCAAGCAGGAGAGACACAAAAAAAGAGCGCATTTCCCCTCCAGAATGCGCATTAAGTATAGCGCAAACAAGGGGAAAGTGCAAGAACTAAGTAGAATCGTAGCCGCGAAATTCACGCAAAAAAACCACTACAAGGCATTTGGCCACAAACAAAACCGAATAAAAAAATCGAATAAAAACCCAAAAAAGTCCTGGGGTAAAAGACAAAACCAAAGCCTCTAAAGCCTTGCCTTTGTATTTACCCCAGATTGGTTTTTTGTCCAATTCGATCTTTTATTCGCGTTATTCGTGGCTAAATTGCTTTTGCTTTTATTCGTCGTATTCGTGGCTCAAGCGCTTTTTCTTGTTCGCCGCTCGCAGGACGCGAGCGCCCCGCATAGTGCCTGGACGGCACTGTATTTACGCGGGGCTGCGCGCGGCTCGGCGTCCACTCTTCCGCGATTCTTCCAAAGCGGATTCGACGGGAGCGCGAGCTCTGTTGGGTTCCCTACAGCCCTACTCCTTCACCAGAAATATCTCTACCCGCCGGTTCTGGGAGCGGCCATCCTCCGTGGCATTGCTCGCAACCGGCGACGCCTGCCCACGCCCGCGCACGGTTAAGCGCCGCCCGTCAATCCCGCTTAACACCAAATACCGCGCCACAGCCCGCGCGCGCCGCTCGGAGAGATCACGGTTGTAGGCGGTATCCCCGGTATTGTCCGTATGCCCCTCTATGACAACCCTGCGATCAGGATACTCCCGCACCATATCCGCAAGCCGGAAATTGGGACTGCCCCGGGGGAATACATCCGCCGAGTCCACCTCTATGTCCGATATGACCATCTTGATCCCGCGCTTGTCGTTCAGCATCAACAAATCAATGTCCACACGCAGCGGTGCCGAATGTCCCACGTTGCCGAAGTAGTCAACGGTACTCCCCTCCACCGTGTAGGACGAGCCGCTCTGCACAAGACGCCCCGAATTGCTCCGCCCGTCCCAGGCAATCGTCTCATTGACCTGTATCGGCCCCTTGCCGGTAAAGGTCTTAAAGACCGTATCCCCACGCTTGACCTGTACCTTCCAGCTCTCTATCAGCGAGGGATCCTGGGTGTTGAGGGTGATGAAGAGATTCTCATTCCTGATATCGTCCGGCGCAAAAAATCCGGCAGCAGTACCCGGCGAAGCGCCCGAATTTGCAGATATACCCGGCGAGGCTTTCACCTCGCCCGGCTCGGCCTCCAGCGAAACTTCCGTCTTTACCGGCGCGCTGCGGATATCCACCGGCTTGCTCTCCGAGGCGTACTCGCCGCCCGCCGTGTCCCGCGCGATGAGCTGATACATATACGTACCGTCGGGAAGCA
>JAITCI010000066.1 GCA_031283155.1 Spirochaetota bacterium
TGATCTATGGTGCCACTTCCACCGGGCGGGAATAGAAATCTCCCTCCTCTTGCGCAGCAGCACCGTTTCCATCCACCACTCCATCGCCATTCGTAAAACCTCCGCCTGACTCAGCCGCAGCGTAAACGCCAGCTTCTCAACCAGATCCTTCGCCACCGTCTCCAGATTCGCAACGCACTCAATTTTATCCGCCCTATCCTCGCGCTCCCGAAATCGGCTCGTGCGCGATAAATTGATGAGTCCCTGACTCAGCGCGATCTGAAACCGGTCGACCGCCGCCGAACACATCCCGCTGAAATAATTCCCGTTCCGTTTCCGGTCGCGGAAGTATGCCGCCACCTCTTTTTGCAGCCGGAAATGGAACCGCACCGTTTTATAACCGCACAAATACTCGCGAAATTCCTTTGGAATCATGGCACACTCCTTCGTGTATGGGTAAGCCGATATTGACGAGCCGTGCCTCGCCGCTCATTGCCCATTTTTTATAACGTCTCCCCACTGCAATATTTTGCAGTTATTCCAAAAATTGTGCAGGAATATACATTTTTTGGGGGAACAGCTACGACAAGGAGGGCGTGTCCCGCGCGAAGCGTACACGGTAAGCGCGTACAAGGATGTACGCTCTTGCGAGGGGAGTTGCATACCCCTGTAATCCGCGAGCCTCTGCGTATTTATTGGGCGCTCTGCCGTTTACCGGAGCAACCGCAGCGCCGAGCCTCCGAATCGCGCGTTCCGCTGCTGGCGCAAATCTTTTTGCAGTTTTCGTATTGTGGTTTATATATTCAGTTATGCGTGTTTTTACGCGCAAATAACTTTTTTACGAAAGGAGTTTTCATTTATGAAGAAGCATTTTTTGTTGGCAGTATGTATTTTCGCGGTTCTTGTATTTGCGGCGTGCGGCGGCAAGGATTCCGATGTGCAGGGGTTGGAGGGTTTTGTATGGGTAGCGCCCGGCAATTATAACATGGGCAGCCCCGGCACCGAGTCTGGACGGGATAGTGATGAAACGCAGCATTCTGTCACGCTTACCAAAGGTTTTTACATGGGCAAGTATCAGGTCACGCAGGAACTGTATCAAACGGTGATGGCGACGAATCCCAGTTATTTTTCCACGGCGAATAACCGCGAACCTGCGGCGGGGGAAGCTGCGATGAAGCGTCCGGTGGAGAGTGTCAGTTGGTACAGTACGCTTGTGTTCTGCAATAAGTTGAGCGCATTGGAAAACCTGACCCCTGTGTACAGCATCAGCGGCAGCACAGATCCTTCAGTTTGGGGCGAGGTGCCTACAAGCAGTGATTCTACGTGGGATGCTGTGATTATGAACAGCAGCGCGAATGGATACAGACTGCCCACCGAAGCGGAGTGGGAGTATGCCTGCCGCGCGGGAACAACGACTGCGTACAACACCGGAGCGGAGATAAGCGACAACACAGGGTGGTATTCTGCCAATAGCGACAGCAAGACGCATGAAGTCGGCAAGAAACCCGCGAACAACTGGGGTTTGTACGATATGCACGGGAACGTATGGGAGTGGGTCTGGGACTGGTACGGATCGGGCTACTACACTGCGGATGGTGCAGGCACGGATCCGAGAGGCCCGACTACCGGGTCTTTCCGCGTGTTACGCGGCGGCAGTTGGTACAGTGTTGCGCAGTACGTGCGCTCAGCCTTTCGGGGGGAACTACTTCCCGGGCGGCAGGGCCTACTTTCTTGGCTTCCGTGTGGTGCGCGTGTCCCTCTAACAAAAAATCGGATGCCTCTGCGGAATGCCCAAGACGAAGCAAGCTGCGACCGCCTCAGCGGGCGTACCCACAGGGCATAAACACGCGCGAGGCGAGGGCATGAAGCATGGGGCATCCGTTAAAATTATAAAAAATTTTTTTTATAATTTTAACGGAGCGCGTCTGCAAAATCAGGTTTTTGAAATAGAATATGCGCAAGGGAGCGGGAACCGGGTCTAACCGCGCAGCCCCGCGCCAAAATCGCCATCCGTTCCCGAAGCACGTACTCCTACTTCGGGAAGGCGAGGGGTGCGCCTGTGCCTTTACACCCTGTGGGTGCCAAGGGTATCCCGTCCGGGGAAGCAGGCGAAGCCCAAACCGCTGACCTTCCGAGGATCAAAATTCATGGAAAGCGTACCCAACCTGAAGCATACAGAGCTGCGCGGCGCAAGTATTTTTGTTTTTACTTTACGGTACTCATTCGTTCCCGCACCATTTCCCCGATAATTTCCGAAGGGGTTTTATGGGCAGCCTGGGCTTGGGTGAGAATATAGTTGGCGGCAAGCGCATCCAGAGCGCCGAGCAATGCGTGCTGCCGCGCAAAGACGCCCGGAGTATCCGTAAGCCGAGGGGTTGTTTGTGTCAGGAGTTCATCCAAAGCATTGGCTTCTTCATTTGTCATTGCAGGCATAATTTCCTCCTAAAGCCCAAATTGCGACCGAAACGATTCTCTGCACTTCATTGCGTGAAAGACATTGATCGAATGTTCGTCAATAAGGTTGTACATGATTTCAAGCAAATTTCCGCTTGTGTCAAACCCAATGAGCGCGTACTTGTTTTCGTATCCATCCATAAGAACGTCGCAAATATGCGTTTTGATAGCCCACCGGATATCATTTTCAGTCACTCCATGCTTAAAAGCCGACGGGTTACAGTTGATCTCGATGTACATAATGGCACTATACCACACAAGTGGAAAAAACTGAAGCGGCAGATCAAGAGTAACTATGTACGGCACATCTTTTACCCGTCCGCACCCTTTACATCAGCCGCGAGATAAAATCCGCATACCCGAATTGGCACGCGACGGAAAGCTCGCCTGTCCGGCTGTCGAAAAGCGCGATGGCCGGGAGCGGGACGCCGTTAAAGGTATTCGTTTTGACAAAGGTATAGTGCGCCATGTCGTCAATGATGATCATGTCTCCGACATTAAGCGGCTCGCTGAATTGATAGGTGCCCAGAATGTCGCCCGCGAGGCAGCTTCGGCCCGCGAGAATACAGGTATGCGCGTCATGGCGCGTCGCGTGCAGCGCAGCCGTGTCTGCAGTGCGGACGGCGCGCGCGCCCCACACGTCGGGGGTATAGGGCATTTCGAGAACGTCGGGCATATGGCAGGGGACGGCGGTATCGAGGATCGCTATCGGGAGTTCGTTGCGGTGTATGTCCAGAACGCGCGTCACCAGGATCCCGCTATGGATCGCCGCCGCCTCGCCGGGCTCGATGTATGTATGCACCGAAAAGCGCTCCTGAAAGGAAAGCAGAAGCCGCGCGAGCAGGGTTCGGTCATAATCGGGCTTTGTAATATGGTGTCCGCCGCCCATATTAAAATTGGTTATCCCGGGGCGCGCGAGGATGTCCTGCCAGCGCGTCTCGAGCGCCCGGAGGGTGCGTTCGAGCGGGGCGGCGCCCTGTTCGCAGAGGGTGTGCATATGGAGCCCGCTGATACCGCAGAGTAAATCCTGCTCGCTCCTGCCGCGCGCGCGCGCGTCGGCGATTTCGGCGTTCCACTCGGCGCGCGTGATCCCGAGCCGGCTTCGCGGCGCGCAGGGGTCATAGATGGCGTGGGTGCCCTCGCTGTGTTCGGGATTGATGCGGATTGAAAAGTGCAGATCTTCGCGGCGCTCCTGCGCCTCCATGCAGCGCGTTTGCGCGCGCTCCCATTGGCGGAGGTTGTTGAAGATAATGCCATGCGCGAAGGTAAGGAGTTCGTCCAGTTCATCATCGGTATAGGCGGGCGAGTAGACGTGAATCTCCTTGCCTAAGTGATCGCGCGCGAGCCGCGCCTCAAAGAGCCCGCTTGCCGTGGTACCCGCGAGCGTATCTGTAATTTGTTTGCCCAGCGTGGGCAGCGCGAAAGCTTTTAACGCAAGCAGAACCCCTGTATTGCTTTCCTTGCCAATCGCGCCGAGGATATCCAGATTGTACGCAAGCGCGGCGCGGTCGATCACGAAGCAGGGGGTGGGCAAACCTTCCGGCGAGAATCCCGCAAAATAGGGGCGATCCGTCGCAAGCTGCTTCGTGAGCGGCGTTATTCGCGGGGAAGCGCTCATGGTTTACCAGCGGATGCTTGCCGGATCCTGCAGCACCCAGGGGAGGCCGACGCCGCCGATCTCGTTCATAAACGGATCGGGATCGTGGTTCTCCATATTATACACGCCGGGCTTCAGCCATTTTCCATCAAGCATCATCTTCGCGCCGAGCATGGCCGGCACCCCGGTGGTGAAACTGATCGCCTGGCTGCCCGTCTCAAGGTAGGCCTCTTCGTGGCTGCAAATATTATAAATAAAGGCGCTCTTTTCTTTGCCGTCTTTCATGCCTTTCGCGAGTACGCCGATGCAGGTGCGCCCCTTGGTCAGCGGTCCCAGACTCGATGGCTCGGGCAGCACCGCCTTCAGGAACTGTAACGGGATGATTTCGGCACCGTTATAGATAACAGGATCGATGCGCGTCATGCCGACGTTCTGGAGTACCTCAAGATGTTTCAGATAATTCTGGGAAAAGCTCATCCAGAACTGCGCGCGTGTAATGCCCGGGAAATTCTTAACCAGGCTCTCGAGTTCCTCGTGGTAGAGGCGGTAGATATCGTATTCGCCGACCTCTTCGGGACACGCGAAGCGCCTGTGCAACGCAAGCGGCGCTGACTCGACAAAGCGCCCCTCCTCGTAGTGGCGGCAGGCGGCGGTCACTTCGCGGATGTTAATTTCGGGATTGAAATTGGTTGCGAAGGGCTTGCCGTGATCGCCGCCGTTCACGTCGATGATGTCAATCTCGCGGATAGTATCAAAAATATGTTTCGCGAGATATGCGGTATACACATTTGTAACCCCCGGGTCGAAGCCGCTCCCGAGCAATGCGCTGATCCCCGCCTTCTCGTAGCGCTCGTGATACGCCCATTGCTTCGCGTATTCAAAACGCGCCGTGTCGCGCGGCTCATAATTCGCGGTATCAAGGTAATGGGTGCGCGTTTTCAGGCAGCTTTCCATTATTGTAATATCCTGATAGGGCAAAGCGACATGGATCACGAGATCGGGCTGCTCCTTCTCAAGCAGGGCGGTCAGGCTCTTTTCGTCGTCGGCGTCCACAGCCGCGCATCGGATGCCCCGCCCGAGGCGTTCCGCTATATCTGCGGCGATGGCCTCGCATTTTGCGGGAGTCCGGCTCGCGAGCACGATCTCGCCAAAGGTTTCCTTCGCCGCTGCGCACTTATACGCAACCACGCGGCCAACCCCGCCCGCGCCGATGATGATGATTTTCTTTGCCATATAATTCCCCTTTGTAATTTTCCGCTGATTCGACTTCGTTTACACGATGTAAACGCCCCTTGCCCCCGGCTCTCATCTCTCAAAATAGGTATAGCCCTTGATGCTTGCCTCAAAATCTGCGAGCATCGCGCGGCGCTCCGCCGCCGTTATCCGCGATTCCTTGACGGCGCGCTCCGCGTTGCTGCGGAAACGCGCGATTAAATTTTTGGGCTCGTACTCCACATAGCTTAACACATCCCAGATCGAATCGCCCTCCATCTCGCGCACAAAATCGAAACTCCCGTCTTCGTTGATATGGATGCTGACCACATTGGTATCGCCCAGGAGGTTATGCAGATCCCCCAGGGTTTCCTGGTAGGCACCGACCAAAAAAACGCCTATGTAATATTCTTCATCATTGCGCAGCGAGTGTACCGGCAGGCTCTTCCCGACGTCCTGGTGGAGATCCACAAATTTGTCGATCTTGCCGTCGCTGTCGCAGGTGATATCGGCAAAGATCGCGCGGCGATCCGGCTCCTCGAGGTGGCGGTGCAGGGGCATCAGCGGGAATATCTGGTTGATCGCCCAGGAGTCGGGCAGGGACTGGAAAACCGAAAAATTACCATAATATATATCGTAGAGCAGATCGCGCAGATCCTCGAGTTCGGGCAGGATGATCCTTTCGCGCTCAATCAGCGCCATAACGCGCCGGATGATGTCGATGAAGAGATTTTCCGCCAGCGCGCGCTGCCGCAGGGTAACGTCCCCGTGCTTGAACTGTTCGCGGCATTCCTCGCGGTAGTACATGGCGTCGTTATAGCACTCCTGAATATTGCGTTTTGTAATACTCTCACGGGTAAGCCAGAGGTTGCGCAAAAGCTCCGGACTCTCCGGAGGGAGCGCTTCCGGGATAGGGCCCGCCTCAAAGAGATTCGCGTCCAGAACGTCAAAGATCAGTATGGAGGAATACGCGAGAAGCGCGCGCCCGCTTTCCGTGATGATCGTGGGGTGCGCGAGACTCTCTTCGTCGAGGATCTCCATCACAACCTCAATCACGTCGGTGCAGTACTCGTCCAGGGTATAATTTTTGGAGTGTTCAAAATTCGTCTGGCTTCCGTCGTAGTCCACCGCAAGCCCGCCGCCCAGATCGATATAGCCCATGCGCGCGCCTTCCTTGACCATCTCGGCGTAAAAGCGCGTGGTCTCGCGCACGGCGGCGCGGATGTCGCGGATATTCGGGATCTGGCTCCCGAGGTGATAGTGCAAAAGCTGCAGGCAGTCCAACATCCCCTCGCGCTTGATCCGATCCACCACGTCGATCATCTGGCTTGTGCTGAGTCCAAAGAGCGAGTAATCGCCGCCGGAGTCCTGCCAGTGGCCGCTCGCGCGCGTGGAGAGTTTCAGGCGTATCCCGAGCAGCGGGCGGACGCCAAGCGCGGCGCTCTGCTTCAGGATGAGGTCAAACTCCGAGGGCGTCTCGATCACAAAAAAACATTTGTACCCAAGTTTGACCGCGTGCAGCCCGAGATTGATGAACTCCTCATCCTTGTAGCCGTTGCAGACTATCAGGCTCTCGGTCGATTGGATCATCGCGAGCGCGATGATCAGCTCCGCCTTGCTTCCGGCCTCGAGTCCGTGGTTAAAGCGCGCGCCGAACCGCGCGATCTCCTCAATCACCTGCGCCTGCTGGTTGACCTTGATCGGAAAAACCCCCTGGTATATGCCGCGATAGGAAAGGTTCGCGATGGCTTTCCGGAAGCTCTCGTTCAGGCTGGTCAACTGGCTGTCGAGCAGGTTCGCGATCCGCAGGAGCACAGGCGTTTCGATGCCGCGCGCGCGCATCCCCGAGAGCACGTCCATAACGCTCACGCTATGGCCTCCGCCCTGCGCGCGAATCACCACCTCGCCCTTGGGGGAAAGGTCGAAATAGCCCGCGCCCCAGCCGCGAATGCCGTATATATTGGCCGCGTCCTCAATGCTCCAGTTTTTCGGTGACTGTTCCAATGCCATTCTCCGGTTTTGTTGACAACTTTCTTTCCATAAAGATAGCTTTTTTTGTGGCTGATTTTTATGGGAAAGAGCGCTTACACGACGTAAGCGCCCCTCGCTGCCACGGATGGCGATTTTAGCGAGGGGCTGCCCGGCGTTTTTCAGATCCGCGAAGCTGATCCAACGTGAGCGCCTGCTGTATCCGGTTTGCAATATCCGTTCGGGTCGAGGCGTGCGCAACCTCCTGTTGCAGCCCTTGACTTCTTGTCATTTGTTACGTAATCTTTGAGTATATATATTTGGAGGGACGTCATGGCGGACACAAAAACCATTCAATTTCGTACCGAAACCCAAAAACTCCTGCATCTTGTGATCCATTCGCTCTATTCCAATCCCGAAATCTTTCTGCGCGAGCTGCTCTCGAATGCTTCCGACGCCCTTGATAAGCTGCGTTTTTTGAGCCTCTCCGAAAAGGAACTCGCGCGCGAGGGGCGGGAACCCGCGGTGACTATCGCGGCGGACGCAAAGGAAAAAACGCTCACGATTTCCGATAACGGCATTGGTATGAACGACGAGGAAATGACAGAGAACCTCGGCACCATCGCGCGGTCGGGTACAACCGCGTTTGTCGAGGCGCTCACCGACAGGAAAAACGCCCCCGAACTCATCGGACAATTCGGCGTTGGATTTTATTCCGCCTTTATGGTCGCCCACAAGGTGCGGGTTGTCAGCCGGAAGGCCGGAACGGATGCGGCATTTTGCTGGGAATCCGAAGGCGAGGGGAGTTTTACGATTACGCAGGGTGAGCGTTCGGAATGGGGAACCGACGTTATTCTTTTTCTGAAGGACGACTCTGCGGAATATCTCGAAGAGTACCATATCCGGAGCCTCGTCAAAAAATACTCCGATTTTCTGGAATACCCCGTGCGTATGGATGTTGAAAAAAAGGTTCCCACAGAGGGCGAGAAAGATAAATACGAGAACAAAGTAGTCACGGAAACCCTCAATTCCCAAAAGGCGATCTGGACGCGCAAGCCCGCCGACATAAGCGATGAGGAATATACCGAATTTTATAAGCATCTCTCGCATGACTACGATACGGCCTTTGAGCGGATTCACTACAGCGCGGAGGGCACGACGGAATTCAACGCGCTTTTGTATCTCCCGGCGCGTATGCCCTTTGATCTCCTGATGCAGGGGGATCGTATGCGCGGGGTGCATCTCTATGTGCGCCGCGTTTTTATCATGGACGACGCCGAAGCGCTGATGCCGCGCTACCTGCGCTTTGTGAAAGGCGTGGTGGACTCCGGCGATCTCCCGCTGAATGTCTCGCGCGAAATTTTACAGCAGGATCGCATTCTCGCGAAGATCAAGTCCAACCTTGTCAAAAAAATCCTCGACGCGCTCAAGAATCGGTTGGAGAAGGATCGCGCGGCCTACAGCTCTTTTTATACGAGCCTCGGTTCCATCCTGAAAGAGGGGATTTCGCTCGACTACGAGAACCGCGAGAAGATCATGGATCTGCTTCTCTTTGAGAGTACCACTACCAAACCGGGCGAGACCATCACGCTGGCCGAGTACTTGAAAGCCATGCCGGAGGGGCAAAAGGCGATATATGTGCTTGCCGGCAATAGCCGCAAGGAACTCGAAAATTCTCCCTATCTTGAGGCGGTGGCTGCCCAAAATTATCCGGTACTCTTTTTTACGGATCCCGTGGACGAATGGCTCCTTCCCTCCATGCCGATGTATCAGGAAAAGCCTTTCCGCGCGCTGGACAAGGGCGAGTTCCCCGCCGCCAAAGACGAAAAAACGGATTCCCAAAAAGAGGAATACAAGGATCTGCTGGCGTACCTCGGAGAGCGGTTTGCGGACAGCGTCAAGGAGGTGCGTGTTTCCGCGCGCCTTGTGAAAAGCATTTCGTGCCTGGTCGCCGACGAGTACGATATGGGCGCGCATATGGAGCAGCTCATGAAAGCCATGCGGCAGGAGGTGCCTAAGAACAAGCGCATCCTGGAGATCAACGCCCTGCATCCGCTCGTTGAAAAACTGCGTGCGCTCTTTGCGGCAAACGAAAAGAAGGAACTGGCGGACGAACTCGCCGACGCGCTCCTGATGCACGCGGTGATCGCGGAGGGCGGGCGGCTTGAGAACGCCGCCGATTTCGGGGAACTCTTCAGCAAACTTTTACTTGAGCACTGTACTTTAAGCGTGTAATATTCGAGGATAAGGACAAATAATATGGCGTGGTACAGCGCCGTTGCTATGCACGCTTCGCGCCATGGCGCACTTGTGCCCTGTGGGTATACGTGCATGGGGCGTCCATGCCCCGAGCACTGTAGAGAGTAAGCGCGGATTGTTTATGCCCTGTCATTGCGATGCTGTTCGTCGCAACGCGACGATATAATTCATCCTTTCAGCAATGCCCGTAGGGCATAACGTTCTGCAAGAACGCGAAGCAATCCAGGCTGTACCTGTGCAAAAAGTGGATTGCTTCACTACGTTCGCAATGACAACAAGCAGTACTTCAGCCTTTATTTTTTGCCCGAGTACATATTGAAGTCCAGCTCGTTCTTTTTGTTCTCGATAATGGAATTCCAGAGGATCTTGCGCTGGGTGAGTACCGGGCTGTTGCGTATTTTCACGTTCAGCTCTTCGAGTTTATCCGAGTTCGTGCGGAAATACTCATACACCTTGAGTTCCTGCGGCGTGAGGACGGCACCCTTTTTATTATCGACCTCGCGGTTCATCACGGGTTCGTAATGGGTGAGCAGCATGGTATAGCGATCCCTGATCTCGCGCATATACTCCAGTACGGCGGGCTCAAACCCGGGAACCTGCTCGAGGATGCCGGTGAGTTCATCGAATCCCTTGATCGCGGTGATATAATCATTCTGGACATTATAAATGGTGGAGAGAGCGTCCACCGTGCGTTTCAGAAAGCTGTCGGAAACCTGCATAAATTTATATCCGGGCATTTTAACCTGAAGGTTAAACGGCGGCATAATGCCGAGTACCGTTTTTATGACGACAAGACAATCCAGGAACACCCTGTCCTTCCAGAGGTTGCCTTCGAGCGAGGTCAGCATATTCTGAAAAGGGCTCTCGTATTTGAGCTTGCTCATATCCTGCTCGCGGAAAATAATTTCCATATGGGCGATGCGGGTTCCCTTGAATTCCACGCTTCCGCAGTCAAAGAATTTGATGAACCGTAAATTTTTTGAATACTCTTCATGCTTTAAGGCGGTATGTACCGTTTTGGCGATAATGATTTTTGTTGTTTTCGGCGCGAGCTTGTTTGCGCGCGTTTGGAGGCGGGCTGCGGAGTTGAGCAGGAAGCCGGAGATCTCCCCCTTTTTTGTGATGATCATGGGCGAGTTGGAATTGCCGCCCGTTATTCCGGCGGAAACATTGAAGGGCGGAAGGGAGCGGTTGAAGCTTTCCGATAAGTCCTTTTCTTTCTCATCGTCGTCATCCTCTTCGCCCTCGGCTTTTTTGAAAAATTTTTCGCGCGCGAAGATCTGAATGATCGCGAAACTGGCGCTGATGATGTCGTTCGCGCGCGCGCCGATCAGGATGATCTCGTCGCCGCGTTCGCGCGTTCCGATGCAGCCATAGACCTTCGCGGCTTCCTTGATGCCCGTATTCACAAAATTATCGAGTTCCTGAAGCTGCGAGAGGTTGTTTTTGGATTCGCGGCAGAAGGCGGTATAGCCGTGGATATCGAGCATCGCGATGAAAACGCTGGAAATAGTCATATTGCGTTTCAGATCCCCGCCGGCCTTGAATCCGGACTGCGGGAGTACCAATTCGTTCCAGAGATATTTATAATCGCGGGGGTTCATATCCGCGAAAACTCCCCAACTCATGGCTCTGACCGCGATAAAGGCCTTTTGCAGCACCATTTCCTTCTGCTGCGGATCGAGTTCAATCCCCTTTATCTGCGCGATCACCTGGGAAATTTCCGTGATTTCCCGCGCAAGGATGCGATCATACAGACCGAGAAGGATCTTCTCGGCGGAAGGCCGAGGAGGCGCAGCGGACATAGATGTGTTTTCCTTTTGAGTTCATCTCTTAATGAAGAGAACGCATTATCTTAACTATCTGCTCATTGCTCGTTTATTGTATACTATTTGGCAGGGGATGTCGATTATTTTCGCTGACAGGACGTCAGCGTCCCGAGCGCGTACAAGGCCTGTGCCCGTAGGGTAATGTACGCTTTTGCGGGGAGCGAGCAAGGAGTTGCAGATATTATGGAAGAGTTTGCCAGGGTTTTGTCGCGGTTGAACAAGAAGGAAATTGAGTTATTTCTCGGGCAGATCCTGACCCAGGCGGAGAGGGAGCGGATAGAGCGCCGCTGGGAGCTGATACGCCTCCTGTATGAGGGCGTTCCCCAGCGCACGATTGCATCCCGGCTGTCCATCAGCCTCTGTAAAGTCACGCGCGGTTCCCGCGAGCTGAAGCGCCCGGACTCGGTACTCTCCAAAATTCTGAAGCGCGGCTGTCATCTGCCCCGCGTTTCACGGAAAAAATCCTGAATCCTATGGAACAGCACGCAATACTGAACGGGCTCAATGACGCGCAGCGCGCGGCGGTCGAACAGCTTTCCGGTCCCTTGCTTGTGCTCGCGGGTGCCGGCAGCGGGAAGACCCGCGTACTCACAAGCCGCATCGCCTGGAGTATAGCGCGCGGAGCTGCGCGTCCCGAAGAGATCTTTGCGGTGACATTCACGAATAAGGCCGCCCGCGCGATGCGCGAGCGGGCGGAGCAGCTTGCCGGCAGGAATTTTGCGCATCTCTGGCTGAAAACCTTTCATTCCGCCGCCGCCGCGATCCTGCGGGAGGAACACGCCCTGCTTGGCTTGCCGAGGGGCTACACGATTTATGATACGGACGAGCAGGAGGCGCTCGTGCGCGCGGTTATCCGCGATGAGAAACTCCCCTACGATACAAAACTCGCGGGCGAACTCGCGCGCCTGATTCAGCGCGCCAAGGATCGCCTGCTTGCGCCGGAGGACACCGATGATCTTCCGGGCGGAGCGGAGAAGGGACTCTTTGCGGAACTCTATGATCTTTATAATAAGCGGCTGCGCGCGAATGGCGCCCTCGATTTCGGGGATCTCATCATGGAAACCGTTTTGCTCTTCCAAAGGCATACGGATGTATGCGCGCGCTACACGGAGCGTTTTCGCTTTATTCTGGTGGATGAGTTCCAGGACACGAATGCCGCGCAGTATCAGCTCCTCCGCTGTCTCGCGATAGAACACCGGAATATCTGTGTGGTGGGCGACGACGATCAGTCGATCTATTCCTGGCGCGGCGCGGAGGCGCGCAATTTTTCAACATTCATGCGCGACTTCCAGAATCCGCCCGTGATACGCCTGGAGCAAAACTATCGTTCCAGTCCGGAGATATTGCGCGTGGCCTCTGCGGTCATCACCAATAACGCCGCGCGGATGGAAAAAGAGATATGGAGCGATCTCCCCTCGGGCAATGTGCCGCGCGTAGCGGCTTTCGCGCAGGATCGGGGCGAGGCGGCATGGATCGCGGAGGAGGTTCGCGATCTTCTGGATGATTATGCCAATGCAAATGAGATAGCCATTCTGTACAGAGCCAACTGGCAATCGCGCATCCTGGAAGAAGCTTTTCTGCGTTTGAGAATTCCCTACCGTGTTATCGGCGGACTCAGATTTTACCAGCGCAAGGTGGTG
Source organism: Spirochaetota bacterium (assembly GCA_031283155.1). Lineage (GTDB taxonomy): Bacteria > Spirochaetota > JAGLSM01 > JAGLSM01 > JAKPMW01 > JAKPMW01. The sequence continues at coordinate 12,939 of JAITCI010000066.1, forward strand.
CGCGATTTTTTTGCGTGGCTGCGGCTCATTGTGAATCCCTTTGACGGCGCCGCCTTTACGCGGCTTGTACAAAATTCCACGCGCGGGATAGGCGAAAAAACGATAGAAAAGCTGATGCAGGCTTCCCTGCAGGATGGGCTTGATCTGGTTGAGGTATGCCTGCAGGCGGAGCAGTATCTCGGCGCTGCGGCATCCTCCCAAAAAAAGGCGGCGGAACTGAAAAAGATTGGGCAGCTCCTCCGCGCCTTCGATCAAACCTGCAATCTCGCGCATCAGGCCGCCGAACTCGCGGAGGCGAGTGGTTTCCGCGCGTCGCTGCTTGAAGAAGATCCCGACCAACTTGAGAATCTTGAGGAATTTATCAACGCGCTTGCTGCCCGCGAAAAGGCGAATCCCGCGTTCACCCTGATTGATTTTGTGCTTGAGATTGCGCTTCTGGACGAGGCCGGGCAGGGAGAGCAGGAAGCCGGTGTGCTATTTATGACCATCCATAACGCGAAGGGGCTTGAATTTGAGCATATCTTTCTGACGGGCGCCGAGGAGGGGGTGTTCCCGCACCATCATTCCCTGGAAGAATCCGCCGACAGGTTGGAGGAAGAGCGGCGGCTCTTTTACGTCGCGGTGACGCGCGCAAAGCGGTTTTTGACCATAAGCTATGCGGAAGAGCGCCGCTCGTATATGGGCGTATCGCAGCACAATATCAGCCGCTTTGTAACCGAGATACCGGCGCAGCTTGTGCATTGGGAGCGGTATGGCGCGAGGCCTTCGGACAATCGCGCGCGGTCAGCGCATACGCGCGATGCGGGATTTGTTTCGCGGGCCGCGCGTGATGAACCAAAGTTTATGGAAGGAAACCGTGTGCGGCATAAGGAGTACGGCGAAGGGGTCGTCCTTAGCAGGGAGCAGCGAGCCGGACTCGCGAGTATCCGCGTTCGGTTCGGGAATCGCGTGATGACATTTATTGAGCGTTACGTTTCGCTCGAAAAAATTACCTAAGGAGTCTGTCATTGTTTATGCCCTGTGGGTGCGAGACCCGCCCCATCCGTCATTGCGAGAGTTTCCCTGTCATTGCGAGCGCAGCGAAGCAATCCACTTTTGCATAATTACAGCCTGGATTGCTTCGGGAAGTTTCACTTCCCTCGCAATGACAGGGACACGCCCTAATCCGAAGTGCGGGGAGTACCCCTGTTTCCCTGGGCAGAGAGAACACAATTACCGGAGTACATTCCGAAAGAAGATCTATGCAGCCATACCAAATGTCCATTCGCGAGTTACGGTGCCGCCTCGATGCGCGGGAGCTTTCCGCAGGCGAAATTTTCGCGGCTTGTATGGAGCGCATCCTGACCGATCAGGCGCGGCAGGATAGTCTGAACGCTTTCATTGAGGTTTGGCCGGAAGAGGCGGCAAGGCAGGCGGCGGAGCAGGATCGCAGGATTGCTGTCGGAGAGGCTTCGCCGCTTCTGGGGATACCGCTTGCTTATAAGGATAATCTGCATCTTGCGGGGCGGGGTCTCTCGTGCGCTTCCCGTTCAATGGAAGGGTATCGCGCGCGTATCACAGCGGGTGTGCTTGAAAAAGCCATAACCGCAGGCGCGCTTTTGATTGGGCGAACCAACCTCGATGAATTCGCGATAGGCTCTACCGGGGAGAGTTCCTGTTTTGGCGCGGTGCGGAATCCGCATGATCGTGCGCGGGTTCCCGGCGGTTCCTCAAGCGGTTCCGCAGCGGCGGTCGCGGCCGGCATGGTTCCGGCGGCGCTCGGCTCCGATACCGGAGGTTCGGTGCGGCAGCCCGCCTCGCTTTGCGGGATCGTGGGCGTTAAGCCCACCTACGGACGGATTTCACGGTACGGGCTTGTCGCCGGCGCATCGTCTATGGATCATCTGGGGATACTTGCGCGGACGGTCGAGGATGCCGCGCTTGTTCTGACGCAGCTTGCGGGGTATGACGCGCGGGACGGGAGTTCGGGCAGGCAGGCGGTTCCGGCGTATAGCGAGGGACTGGATGGCGATCTTCGGGGTATTCGTTTTGGGCTGCCTGCGGAATATTTCGCGGACGGAATGGAACCGGAGGTTGCCTCGGGGCTTGCGGCGGCTATAGACGTATTACGCAGGGAGGGCGCGGATATCCGCGAGATACATCTCCCGCATTTTGGATCCGCCCTGTCGGTATATGCGATTATCGCGGGCGCGGAGACCGGCGCGGCCTGCATGGGCAAGCCGCCGTTTGGAATTGAAGGCACCGATAACGGGGATCTCAATGCAGAGAGATTGGGCGCGGGGGTGCGGAAGCGCGTAGCATTCGGTATCCGTATGCGCGATCCGGCGTATCCCGATATATACCGGCAGGCGGAGAAGCTGCGCTGGAGTATTACGCAGGACTTCGACGAAGCTTTCCGGCAGATCGACGTGATCCTGACGCCGACCTCGCCGGTATGCGCTTTTCCCTTGCGCGCGAAAGAGGACGATCCTTTGCCGCCGTATCCTGCCGATGTGTTTACGCTTTCCGCAAATCTCGCGGGGCTGCCCGCGCTTTCCCTGCCCTGCGCGTATTCGCGGGGCGGGCTGCCCGTGGGTATGCAGCTTATAACAGCGCCGTATGCGGAGCATCTTTTATTCCGCGCGGCGCACCGTATCGAAAGGCTGCTCGCGCTTCCTGCGTGGATTCCTGTTATTACCTAACATAAGTTAGGTAATAAAAAAATATACACTATTTATACAAAAAAGAATTTGAATTTGACTCCATGGTGTGATACCGTGACTGTACAGTAAGGCATCGCTGTATGGTAAGGCATCGCTGTTGGGCGTTTCAGTTCCATACGTTAAATCCCACGTTTTGATCAGGGAGGGAACCATGCGATTCCATTGCGTTATAATTTTTATAGTGATTATCTTCGCGCTCTTCTTTGTGAGTTGCTCGGCTGTCGGGTATCCGGACGTTCCGCTCAACAATCTCCCGGGCTGGCCGTCCTTTGAGAGTCTGAGCATTGGCGAGATTGACGCAAGTTATAAAGACAACGGGCGGTATTACCTGGCTACTTTGGTTTTCCCCAATGACGTCACCCAGAATGAGGATGAATCATATACAACAAATAGTGTTGCCGATTTTCCGCTGAATGATATCGTTATCAATTTCAGAACCGATCCAGCGGACGCGACTGTATGGGTGGGTACCAGGATACAGACAAGCGGAGTAACGGCAAACGATTTTTCAGACGGAAAGCGTAAAGTTTTTATTATCCGCGCGGGGGACGGTTCGCTGAACGAATACCGTGTTGGCGTATACAACGAAAACGATGTTCCTGATGAAAGCGACGAACCAGGTTCCGGTGGCGGAGAGACGGGAGGGGGGGAAAGCGCTGCCATATTGGCTTTCCCGGGAGCGGATTTTACGGGAGCGGCCGGAACCAAGGTTGCGCGAGGCGCTCATGCCAGCGGGTATGCGGGAGGCGCATCCGTAACTTCGGATTTCGCGCAGTTTTTCGTCGGCGGATTTAATGATACCGGAACGTGCCTGCGCCTGAAAAATGTGAATGACGCCAATGTTACGGCGAATGGCGCCGTGTTTGTGGCGGCGGCAAAATTTATTGATCCCGACGGCAGAACCAGGCTCAGCTTCTGGGTACGCGGAACGGCGCTTGTTGCTGACGCTGACGGTAATGGCGGCACTGTGGCCATCATGTTTGGCAATATGAATTCCCGCGCGTCGGCCAACCCCGGCTTTGTCCTCACTAGTTCGGCAGCCACCTACAATCTTGAGACGGGTAATTGGAGCTATAATGGCGCAGGGTTGGATATTCCCGAGTGGAAAAAGATTACAGTGAATCTGGCGAGCGCATCTGACGAGTTCGTGATTGAAGATACACAGCTCCAGATACGCGGCGGGCGCACAGTTACCGGTAATTCCACCATTCGCCGCAATTGGGATCTTTACTTCGACGATTTCCGCTACGAAGTCGCGGATGAGATAGTGGAACCGCCGCCGGGCGGCAGCGAGGAGAGTGAAGGAACGACAACTTCCGTCGGTTCTTCCAATTTGGTTTTTCAGGGTTCGGATTTTGAAGGCACTCTCGGCGGAGCGGTAGGGAGAACTCCCACTTCGGTGACTTCCGCCGCCGGTATTACTGCTATATCCTGGATTTCGGGTACCACCAATTTTGCGAAATACGCAGAGGGTACAGCGGGAAACAGTCTGCGCCTGTATGGGAATATCTCGGCAAATGGCAATATATGGGGTTCTCCGAGCGGTATATACGCCCCGGGCAGCAATACAAAGATCACCTTCTGGATGCGCGGTACCGTGAGTAACCGTACTATCGGTATCCATTTCCTCAATGCCGGAACGCCTGCGGCGGATAATCCTTTCATTATTCTTTCCGGCGCATGTTCAGCGGGAACCTACAGTTTCAAAACGACAGGCACAGCGGCGAATGTGAACAACGCAAACACCAACGCAGGAATCAATACCGGAGACGAGTGGAAGGAAATTACAATAGATTTATCGACTCTGCCCAGCGGGTATAACATAACCGGCAAGCCGTTCGTTATATACGGCGGCGGCTCAAGTACCGACTACGATCTCTATTTTGACGAGGTTCGGTACGAAGAAGGCGAGGTACCCCCGCCAACCAGCGAAGCGCCTGGCAGTTCCGGCGGCGGGGGCGCAGCGAGTTCGGCTCCCGCAGTGGCTTCTCCCGATGGTTTGGCATTCCCGGGCGCTGATTTTGCGGGCTCGGCTGGGAGTGCTGTGCCAACAGCGAGCGGTTCGTATGCGACCGGTTTTGGAGCCACAGCCAGCAGTGTCAGAGTATATGCCACAGCAGACAATCCGAACGGAGATTTTGGAACTTGCCTGAACATTACGGGAACGGCGGGCGGTTCATCAAGCGGCGGAGCTTTATATATGTCACCGGACACAACGTATGATCCCGGCAGCAATACAATGATCACGTTCTGGATGAAAGGAACCAGCACCGGAGTGAGTGTCCTTTTGGGTACAGGCGGCGGTTTTGCCGCCAATCCGGGCGTATCTCTTGCGGGGATTACCGACGCGAGTACAGATAATTTTACAATGGCGGCGAGCGGGACAGTGAGTTACACGGGAACGATAGAGCTGAACGGCTGGAAAAAGATCACGCTTAAATTTGGCAGTCTGACGTCGACGAATGTTGGTGGCAAGAATTTCCAGATACGCGGCGCACAAGGTAAAAGCCACAATCTCCTGATCGACGATATCCGTTATGAGTAAGCAGAGAGGAGCCAAAAATGACAATAGACGTTCCGGGGGTGTGGCCATGAGATATATCCAGTTTGTTCTGTTCATTGTCTGTATAGCGCTTCTCTTTGTGTTCGCGTGCGGCAAGGTGGAATTGCAGATCGATTCGGGCGGGCTTCGTCCCGACGAACCACCCTCGATCACGCTCTTCGCCCCGCGCGACGGGCTTGTCGCCGATCACACGAATAAGTTTGTTTTTGAATGGGCGGCGAACGTACCCTATGTATTCACTTTGTATGTTTCCCTGAATGAGGATCTCGCGGATCCGCTGGTGGAACGGTCATTCGACGACCCCTCCTTTATGCAGGATCTTTTCATCAATACCGAGCTTCCCCTGACGACGGGCGATAAGGCGCGCGTTTTCTGGGCGGTTCGCGGCGACAGGGAAGACGGCGCGGAAGTCTGGAGTGTTACCAACGCCATCAATCCGGAACTGGATCCGCTCTCCATTGTCATCAGCGAGGTCTGTTACCGCGTAAAAAGAGATGACGGGAAATACTATTCCAACGGCGATTTCGTCGAACTCTATAACAATACCCAATATTTCGTTGACGTGGGCGGATGGACGTTGCGGATCTCCGACAAAAACGGAGTGCCGCGCCCGGTGGATCATGTGGATATACCGTTTGGTTTTGTTATCCCTCCGCAGGGTTTTTTGGTTCTTGCGAACAAGAGCGCCCAGATTGAAAACGCCTTTGATCCGTATTCATGGCCGCTGCATACGCGCCTGAACCTGGAGATACCCTCTGTCGCTTCAACGAGTGCCGGTTTCCAGTTTGAGATCCTTGACCGCCACGGCGATGCGCAGGATATATGCAATTCAACACAGGGCGTAAGCATGGTGAAGGAACCGGCCACAGCAAGCCATCCGGCATACAGTTCCTTTGAGCGGGTATACCCCATTACGGACGGGATGCTCCTGGAAAGCTGGGCCTTGGCCACGCGCGCCGGAAGCAGTGTGCTGGATGAAGCCAAAAATATGACATGGGCGACGCCCGGCGAGATCAACAGCGTTTGGACCAATTATCCATGACGACGTAAGGATGTGTGTTTGAGGAACCAAGGAGGAATAGCGGTATGAGAAAACGCTTTCTTGTCATTCCGGTTTTTTTGCTTTCACTCTTTCTTTCATGTGCGGTTGATGAGGTGTTCAAGGATCCAAACGGGATTTTACAGGATGATTATAATCGCAAGGAAATACCTGTGGTCTTTCTCAGCTCGCTGGAAGTTGTGCGAGCCGTTCCGTCTGACGCCAGAGGACCTATCGTCCCCAATTTCAGCAGCGAAGTGATGCAGTATGAAGTCGGCATTCCTTTTGGAACGGGCAGTGTAAAATTGAAGGCTGAGGTTGCCGATCCCGCAAAATCCAGCATTACCATAGGCGGATATGCGGTCGATTCAGGGGCTGAGTCGCCGGTTATTCCGGTGAATCGGGGCGATAACTTCATTGAGGTTATAGTAACCGCGCTTGATGGCTCGATTATGAAGTATATAGTGAATGCCGTTGGGCTGGCGGGAGGCGAGAACTATCTCTCGAATCTTACAGGCCTTACTTTTTCTCCGAATCCGGTTGTCAATATTACCAACAGTCCAGGTTTCGTTTTTACCCCTGCCACCAATGTGTTCAACGACCTTGAACTCGAGTCGGCCAACAATGCGGTAATGATCCGCCCCACCGTCAATTCGGGCGCAGTCGGCAGCAGAGTCTTTATCAATGGTACGCAGATGGATGCAGAGACGGTTAAGTTTGACCTCTCGGTTGGCCTGAATCGCATTGAGGTGCAGGTCGTTGCGCTCGATCTCTCCAGCACGGTCTATACGTTCAACCTCCGGCGGCTTGCGCCGGATATCTACGGGATTTTGATCAACGAGTGGGCCGCCATTTACCAGAAAGACGACTGCGAAGATTATATCGAGCTGATGAATTACGGCACCAAAGCGGTTACGATCACGACCAATTTCAGGATATTCATCGGTACAACCGCCATAGCGCTGACCAAAGTGGGAACGAGCAGCGACCTCAGTTCGTTTGCGAATGTCAGCACCACCGCCATCAGCAATCGCACCATTCAGCCGGGAGAGTGCGTTATGGTTGTGAAGAGCGGGATCACGAGCGATTACTTAAAGCTGTTTATGACCAACAAGAATGAGGATTTCAGAACTCCACCGCAAACGAAATTTTTCCTTTCCGACCAGTCAAAACTGATCGGAACCCGGAAAAAACTCCATGAGAGCCAGGCATATCTGTGGTCGGAAAGCGGAATTGAAGAATTTAAATGGTCATTTACTCCCGATCCCGAGATAATGCTTCAGTACAGCCTGAGCGGAACGGTTTCCAAGCTCAAATTTGGCTTTGAGTATGGCGTGGACGACACCGCCGACATCTCCAAATGGAAGAGCGGAAACAGAAACACGCGGACTCCGGGTTATTCGGATAAGCAATAGACTGCGTCAAATAAAGGAGGTAATGAGAAATGAATATTTGTGTGCAAAAAATTCCACTCCTTTTCATAGCGTGTATGCTCATCGCCTGCGCGTGTTCATCGGCTGAAGAGGTCATTCTGAGCGGTATTGATACGGATGTGCGCCTGAGCAAACTTGTTATAAGCGATTCAGACGACCCGAACAGCCCAGATTTGGACATGATTCCGGTATTCGATCCCCAGCAGACGCGGTATAGCGCGTCCGAAGTCGCGCAGAGCGTATTTATCACCGCCGCCTGCTTTAACCCCAACGCCAAACTGTATATAAACGGGCAGGAAGTGCCGCAGGACAGAATGTATGAGGTACCGCTGCTCGTGGACACAAACCCTATCAAGATTGACGTCAGAGTGAGTAAGGGTTCATATACGGGTACAAAAACCTATACCCTTGATTTCACGCGCGTTTCAGACAACAACAGTTCTTTAATAGGTATTTTCCCGTCAATAGGTACCCTTGATAAGGCTTTTTATTACGGTACCTTTGATTACGCGATATCGGTGCCTTTCAGCGCGACCAGTATCTCTTTAACCGCTATAGCGGCCGGCGGCAAAACTGTCGGTATCAGGTATATGCTTGGCGCTGCTCTTGTGGATTCGCAGAACATTGATCTGACTGCCGGTGGTACCGCCCTGTACGAGGGCAACACGACTGTCATCTCCATTCATACTGCCGCAAGGGGAGAGAATAGTAGTAGCATCTATACGGTCTCCGTAACGAGGGCGGTGCCGCGCACCGGAAATGCGATACTCTCTTTCACGTTTGAGAATCTCCCCAGTGAGCAGGAAAGGCTGGTGTGCAAGATAGATGATCCGATAAAGTTGATAACCGGCAGAATGGTGTATCTGACAAATGCGGATAATACGCGGTATGACGGGCGTCCAAACAGATTGCCTGTTATTGAGGTTTCGCCCGGGGCGCGTATATCGACGAATGCAAGCGTGGCGCAAGATTTTACAAGCGACGTGTTATATACCGTCACAGCAGAAAATGGCGTTTCTGTGACATATACTGTCAGAATCGCTTCCTCGTCTCCGTACCCGATTATCGCTTTGCTGTACACCACCGCTTCGGGAACCCGGAATATTCTGAACGGTGAAGAGATCGATATAGGAAACGCCACCAGGGGCGAGACCAAGAGTTTTGCGGTTACGCTTTCCAATGCGGGATATGTTGATTTGGAACTCAGCAACTGCACAATCGCCGCTGAAGGCGGGTGGGGGATAGCGACCCCTCTGGGGCAGATTACCACTAACCTTGCGCCAAAAGCAGTGCGAGCCGTAATGATGAACCTGAATCCGACAGAATTTGAGGGAATCGGAACCGTTCTTACATTAACGTCAGACAACCCGGAAGTTCCGGATTTCTCGGTTGATATCAGCGCCTATGTGTATGATACGGTGGTGAACAACCTGCTTATCTCCGAGTGGGCGCAGACATACGGTTCGGGAAATGCGGAGTGTTACATTGAGCTGCGCAACTACAGCGACCA
>JAITCI010000024.1 GCA_031283155.1 Spirochaetota bacterium
ATAAAAGGCTTGCGCGTTTTTCAGAGAACGATCCCGAGCCGGTTATGCTCTACGCCTATGCCGCCATGCGCGCGGGGATGGAAGAGCTTGCGCTTGAGGGGTTTCGTGAACTGACAGCCAGGCTCCCTTCTTTTGCGGAAGGCTGGAACAATCTCGGCGTTCTTCTGGTTCGGCGCGGGGAATATGAGGCTGCGGCTCGCGCTTTCAATCAAGCTCTGGAGCAAATGCCCGGTCTTGAAGAGGCGCGAAAAAACTTCGACATTATTCGTAATCACAGAGGAAGAGCCGGGGTACCGCAGTAAAAAATAATTTGCCGGAATTTCGGAGGGTGTTATGGATCGCGAGTTGCGTGAACAGGCGGAAAATAAGCTGCGTCAGCTCTCTCGGCAGTTTGAGCTGGTGCTGCGAACAACCAAGGATCCCAATCAAAAAAAGCGCGTTTCGGTGCAGTTGGGGCAGCTCCAGAGGAATCTGGCCGCGCTTGAGATTGGCGAACTCTCCGATGAACAAGTCCGCCGTTTACTGAGAGGGCAAACACAAACCCCTCAGCAGGAGGAAGAAAGCTCCCAGGAGGATCGGAAGGACTGGACGGAGCGTTTTCCATTGCTTGCACAGATAAGTATTCAAAACGCAAGCGAAGAACCCGGAGCGCAGGAAATAAACGCGATTCACTCCTACTTTCAGCATTTTGAAAACGAATACTTACCGGTACTGGGATCGCATCAGCTCAAGCTCGATTTCAGTCATTCTCAGAGACGCGATGTATATTTCAACAATTTCAGCTCCCTTCAGCTCGCGATCAAGGGTTATTTTCAGGATCTCATCGATGTTTCCCATAGCCGCATCATGCAAAACGATCAAGCCGACAGAATGCGGCAGATTCGGCGGAAAACCTACATGGATCTTATTATGAAGTGCGGAGAATTTGTTTCAAATATGTACAATTTTCTTGGCAATTTGCTGAGCGATTGCCAGGCTGGCGGGAACCTTATTCTCAATCCCGATGATACCATTAAATTTGACGAGATTCACGGCGAGCGCGAACTGAATAACTTCACCATGCTGCAGGGCGTTGAGCGGATATACTTGTTTTTGGGCGAGTTTGCTGAATATCTTAACGTACCGGGATATCAGTAACCGACCGGGCAGAGTTTGGTTGAAGCGGGGGATGCCAGATGGCAGTTGTTTCCAAGGGTGAGATCGCAAACTCGGTAATAAGCGAAAAGTCCTTCTTTGAAGGGCGCTTCATGGTCAAGGGCGCGCTTCGCGTCGACGGCAAATTTGAGGGCGAGGCGCTTGAGGTCGACCAGTTGTTTGTCGGTCCCACCGGACGCATTAAAACAAATATCAATGCCATCAATGTGGTCATCGAAGGTCTGGTTATCGGAAATATCAAGGCGTCCACGCGCGTCATGCTGCTGCCTACCGCGCGCATTCTTGGCGATATTCGTACCCCCGAACTCATCATCCAGAATGGGGTGATCCTCGAGGGTCGTTGCATCATCAGCAACGATCTCAACCAATCAGCGCGTATTCTCATCGAAAATCTCTATAATTCCGCCGAGTAAGCCGTGCCTCTCCCGCTTGCCATAAGTCTGGGCGATCCCTGGGGTATCGGCCCCGAGGTCACGGCAGCCGCGCTTCTGGAATGGGAGGGAAGCGCGGCGGATCTTGTTATTGCGGGCGCGCGGGAAAGTTTTTCTTCCCTGCTTCAGCGCTTCCCTGATTTTGAGCGTTTCTCGTCCTCGTTCCACTCTGTATTCGATGGCGCCATCGGAGGCGCGCCGGGGAAGCCGCCTCCCGAAGGCGGACGCCTGGTTCTGGATACCCTGAAAGCCTCCGTCGCGTTTCTTCTGCAGGCGCGGGCTCGCGCGCTGGTGACAGCCCCGGTCAATAAGGCATTGATCCATGAGATCAAGCCTGATTTTATCGGGCACACCGAATTTCTGGGCAGCCATTTCGGAGTAACCGAACCCACCATGACCTTCGTTTGCCCAGGGCTTGTCACTGCCCTGGCCACCACACATACCGCGCTGAAGGATATTGCTCCGCTCATAACCAGGGAGCGGGTACTTTTGCATATCCGGCGGCTGGCAGATTGGCTGCGCGTTAGGGGTACAGCAAACCGGCTGGCTGTGTGCGGGTTGAATCCCCATGCCGGCGAAGGAGGCGCGTTTGGAACCGAAGAATCCGACGCGATTGCACCGGCGATTCGCCTTGCGCAGCAAGAAGGGATTGCCGCAGATGGTCCCTGGCCGGCGGACAGTATTTTCCGCGACGCGCTTTCGGGCAATTATGCCGGTGTGCTTGCGATGTACCACGATCAGGCTTTGGTACTCTTTAAGGCTATCGACAACGGCGAGGGCGTCAATCTCACCCTGGGTTTGCCGTATATACGCACCTCTCCGGATCATGGGACCGCATACAATCTTGCCGGAAGCGGGCGCGCGAGCCACTCCAGTATGCTGGCGGCTCTCCGCCTCGCGGCTTTTGCGTAAGAAATGATATTTCAGGCGGAATTTTTGGAAAACAATCGTTTTTGGGCTATACTAAGGATGTTCTGTTGCAGGATACAATGTTTTACGTTCGTATGTAAACGAAGGAGGTATATATGAAGATTGCTGTACATCTGGTTCTGGTGTTCAGTTTTCTGATATTGCTCGGAGCGTGCAACATTTTCGACGCTTTCTATCCCGACGACGGGAGCAATAATTTTGAGAGAGCATTGGCCAATGCGGAAGCCGCGATGAAGCGCGACGATTTTCACGCCGCTATAGAATTATATAAGAAAGCGCTTGATCTCAAGCCGACGTCCTCCGTTGCGATGATTGGTATTGCATCCGCCACAATTATGGACGAAGTGCATTTGATGGATATTCCGCTTCTGATGAACTCCGTGTTCAATATGGACATAAGCGACGCCACCAACAATTTTTTGGAGGGGCTTGCAGGCGCCAGACCGGGGGAAACCGCCGTGCAATACAGGGATAGGGTAATCAAAGCGCTGGGAAAGGCTGCGTATTTGCGGGCACCGGTCAATTCGATTATCCCTGAAACCGGAGCCATGACGATCATGGAAGATGGCAGTGGTTTGCCTGTTGTTGATCCGAGTAAAAGCGATGGCGTTATCGCAGCGACCAACTGCAATTCTATTTTGAATTATATCATTTGTAAAACCATTGAGGCTGCGTTTATGGCGCAGGATCAATTTGTTGTGGCAAAGAATCTCAAGGCAAGCATAGATACAGCCGCGCTCGCAACATACAATTTTCCCAATATAAACGAAATAGATCCTCTTACTTACGATGAAAGCATTTATGAAGCGCAGTTTATTGATTTTCATGCAGGTTTCATAAAAAAATACGCTGATTTACATGAAGCCTTTGATGTGTTGCGCGATTTGTTCCTTGGCAGGAGTACAAATACATCACTGCTGAACCTCGTTGACGTTGCGAATGGTCTTTTGGCTATTATCACCAACCCGGCTTCCGGAATGAACGAGACCACTGTAACTACAGCGCAAGACAGTGTTAAAAGAATAAATACTGGTCTCCAAACCCTCCAATCATCATTCAATGACGCCGATAGCCAGATAATGCAGGGTTTTGAATTACTTCAGGCTTTCCAGGAAGAAGTTGAAGAGTTCGGCGCGCGCGTTATAGTCGATCCGGATACCGGTATAACGCTGAAACACTCCTGGTACCCGTATACTTTGGAACCTTGAAGGCGGCGCGCACAATGAAAAAACTTCTCTTGATTATTGTAATAGTGATTTTTGGCGCTCCCGCCCTTTTTGCCCTGGACGCGCCGCAAATAAACATCCAGAATCTCCGCTCCAAGGGGATGGGCGGGGTAAAGCTCTCTATTTATGACGACCAATATGCCATTATGAATAATCCCGCCGGGCCTGCGGTTGTGGATAGCGCCTGGGTTTCCCTGATCCAGGCTCAGTTGGTTTTTTCGGGGGATTTTATTGATTTTTTCGATCATAAGGACGCCATAATCGCTCTTACGGGCGAGGATCAGATCAATATTGATAACGGAACCTGGAACTATCTCTCCCGCCTCAAACTGACGATGAGTACAACGCCGGTGTATATTTCCCTGCTCAATATCCTCCCGCTTAATCTTAATCTCGCCATATTTGATTCCCTGAACGTCAGGGCAAAAGCGAACCCCGATGTGCCTGTCCCCACGCTGGATTTTCTGGCCTATAACGATACGGCTGTGGTTCTCAATTTTGCGGCTGAGTTTTTTAATGCCAAGGACGTCTTTTCCCTCTATTTTGGCGTCAATGCGAAGCTCATCCATCGTCTTCAGTTCGGCAAGGAAAAAATGGATATTTTCTATCTTGTTAATTTAGGCGGCGGTAATTTCGAGGAGCTTGATGTACGCCGCGCCCTTGCCTTTGGTATGGATCTGGGATTTGCGGCAACCGTTGGCAGCGCCCGCGCTCTGACTCTCTCTCTGACGCTGAATGATTTTTTCAGAACAAAATTTTCGTGGAGCAGACCGGTAAAAACGGATTCTTTGGGAGGTATTTTCGGCGATAGCGAGGGTGCGGGAGAAGCGTATATCAATCCGAGTCTGTGTATCGGCGGCGCGTTGAATTTGGGGACGCTTGTTCCGTTGGTCATGGAAGATCTCATCCTGTCCATGGATATCCGCGATATTTTTGACAACGATATAGTTCCTTTCCTGAAAGTCTACGCGGGATTTGAGTTTGCTCTGCTCAAGATACTCAAGATTCGCGGAGGTATCTATCAGGGCTATCTCTCGGGGGGTCTGGGCATTGATATCCCTGTCCTGCCCCTTGAGATTGACGCAGCCTACTGGGGCGAAGAACTGGGCAGGTATCCGGGACAGCAGCGGCTGGACAATTTTGGTGTTACGCTCAATATCGTTTTTTAAAACATGGAGGTCGCGAAGCTTCCGAAGTAGGAGTACGTGCTTCGGAACGGATGCCGCCCTAGCGCGCGGGGTGAGTACATGGAGGTTTTACCCCTGACTGCTCCCTGGTTTGTGTATCTCCTGCGCTGCGCCGACGGAAGCCTCTATGTCGGTATTTCCAATGACGTTGCGCACCGGATCAAAACGCATAACAGCGGGAGGGGTGCACGGTATACCCGTATGCGCGGACCGGGCGGGCTTGCCTGGCAATGCTATGCCGGATCCCAATCGCGCGCGATTCGGCTGGAGCGCCTCATTAAGCAGTGTACACACGCGCAAAAAGAAATGCTTATTGCAGGGGAATTGGCATACGTGCTTGCGCAGACGCATCCGAGCGGGCGCTTTTTTCATTTGTAATGTAATTTTTGGGGAGTATCGTTTTGTGCAATCCAACGGCGGAAGCTGTACACGCCAGGCTTCGCGCGTCTCTCGGGAAATTTTTGCCTGAAGAGAAACTGCTTGAGTTGATTCCTGCCGCGCAAAAATATCCGTTTGCGATCAGCGGGTACTGGGCGGACGTTATGCGCGAGGGCGATCCGCTCTGGAGGCAGTGTGTTCCCGATACGCGCGAACTTACGGCTTCTCCTGCGGGCGAGAGCATTGATCCGCTCGCCGAGGATCGTTTTTCGCCGCTGCCCGGCTTAATTCATCGTTACCCGGACAGGGTTCTGGTTTTGGCGGCGATGCAGTGCGCGGGGTATTGCCGCTTTTGTACCCGAAGACGCCTTGTAGGGCGCGCTGGTATGCAGGCGGCCTCGCCGGGCGATGTGTTCGTGTATCTTGGCGCGCATACCGAGGTGCGGGACGTTCTTCTCTCGGGCGGGGATCCGATGACCCTGCCCATCGCGGAACTCCGGCACTGGCTGGAAACGCTGAAGCGTCTTCCGCAGCTTGCGCTGATTCGGATCGGTACCCGTCTGCCTTCGTTTGCGCCCGCAGCGATCAGCGAAGAATTATGCGCATCCCTCGCGCCGTTTGCGCCGCTCTACGTGAACACCCACTTTAATCACCCGGCGGAGATCACGACCGAGGCGCAGGCTGCCTGCGCGCGGATGCGCCGTGCCGGACTCATCCTTGCCAATCAAAGCGTCTTGCTCTGCGGGGTGAATGACGACGCTGCTATTCTGCGCAGGTTAGGCTACGCCTTGCTGGGCATGGGTGTGCGGCCATATTATCTGCATACCATGGATCGGATCACCGGAACCGCGCATTTTCGCGTACCCCTCGCGCGCGCGGCGGAGATATGGGATGCGCTTGCGGCAACAACCAGCGGGATGGCCATTCCGCGGCTCATGCTTGATCTGCCCGGCGGCGGCGGCAAGATGCAGTATATGGCAAGCCGCCTGCTTTCGCGGCAAAACGCTGAAAAAGAGATACGGTATATATTCCGCAATATCGAAAACGGCGAGAGCGTGTACATCGAATCGCCGGAAATGGAGGCGTGATGTCCAATTCGAAGCGGCGTCGTACTCTCCGTTCGCATCGCAAGGCGCGCTCCGCGAAGCAGACGCACACAGCAGTACCGGGTGAAAAAGCGCTCCATGAAACGCAGCAATCAGCGCGGGAGAAGCGCGGCCGGATACCTCGTCTTGAGCAGATCGTTTCCATCTGGCTTGAGCGCCTCGCCGCCGCGCGAAGCGATGAAGCAATGCAGGTATTCGCCGCCGATATTACAGCCTGGCGCGCGCAGGTTGCGATCATGCTTGAGCGGCACGGAGTGACGCCGGCGGCTCTTCCCGCAGAACAGCAGCGCCTGTTCGCGCGCACCTTGCTCTGGAGTGAAGAACCCTGGCGCACAATCATTCCGCAGACGGCGCTCGCTTTTGAGACGGCTGTGGGGCGTTTAAGCCCGTCGGCAGTTTCCGCAGAGATACAGTATCTCCCGCATGAGGGCAGTCTCTGGCGGGTGACGAGCCGACGCGGGCGGCTTGTGATCGCGATCGGCGACATATTTTTGCTGGATGCAGCCGGGGAGATGACGGAGCGTCTCGCGCGATTTTTGACGAGCCGCAGGCGGCGCGAAGTTCAGGAGAGCAGATTTCTGAAACAATGGACGGGCTCGGAGCCGGTGCTGCAATATTTTTTCGCGCTGGAACGGCATATTGATCTTTCGCAGCAAAAACCTGCCGATGCGGCGCATGATCTTCAGGCGATGTATGCCGCCAACAACGATACATATTTTTCAGGCACTCTTGCTCCGTCGGAATTATGCTGGTCGCCCCGTCTGGCCTGTTGCCGGACAGGATATTATAACCCAATGGATAACAGCATTACCATTTCGCGCGCGTTAAATTCTCCGGAGGTTCCGGAATTTGTGGTGGCCTTTGTGCTGTACCATGAGATGCTGCACCAGCAGTCCCGCCTGGCGCTTCTGCGGGGTCTTGGGCGCGCGCATGACAAAGCCTTTCGCGAGGCGGAGCGCAAATTTCCGCGCTATGCCGAGGCGGCGGCCTGGCTTGATCGGCTTGCCCAGGGAAAGAAAATCAGTCCGGATTAAAGTCAAGCGAGGCCAGCGCCGCGCGGATGGTTTCGGCTTGTTTGCTTGCGGGTGCCGCAAAGAGCGCCTTTTGCATTAAATCCCGCGCCTCCGCATGGCTTCCGAGTCGTATCTTGAGCGCGGCCATGGTATAATATATCTGCTGCGCCGGTTCCCCCTGCGCGTACTCCGCGAGCAGCTCCCCGAGTTTTGCGAGTCCGGCCTCAAACCCGTTTGTCGCGAGATATATCGAACTGATCTCGCCAATCGCGTGTTCGACAAGGTATTTCGCCTGCAATCCGGCGGCGTTATCCGCATCCAGCCGGATGACCTCGGCTTTGAGTTCGGGATAGTCTCTGATTATTCCCCAGGCTGTAAAGGCGTCGACAGCCAGCGTAAAAGCGGTCAGGCGCTTTGCGGGATCCTGCTCCCGTACCGCGTTTTTGAGCAGAAGGTTCCGTTCTTCCAATTGCGCATCCATGGCCTGAAGCTCTGCGAGCCAGATATGCCCATCCTCTTCGGTATAATCACAGAGAGCATAGCTCCGGCCTGTGGTATCCAGCAGGAAAACCGCAGGCAGCTGAGAGATGCCATAGCGCTGCGCCAGGCTTTTTGCGGGATTTGCGCCTTCCTTGATTGCGCCAAACATATCGATCCAGGCGAGGTTAAAACTTTTGCTTGCCTCCTGTGTGAATCCGGGGGAATCGATTGCCGCTGCCGCCAGCCGTTCGCAGAGCGGATTGGCGTTTCGCGAGGAGAAAATGGCGAGGATCGGGCGGTTGTTTTTGCCTGCGAGCCGTATCGCGGCGTCCAGATCGGCAGACCAGGAGTCCCGCGCGCACATTGTGCAGCAGAAGAAAAGGAAAAGAGAAACGCTTATACCAACGCATTTTTTCATGATTTCGGCTCCTCAATGCGATGAAAGTTACGCCTGGTGAAACTTAAAAATTCTTTTTGGTTAAAGCAATCGAGTCTCTTGACCCTTGACCGCAGGATGTCTATCCTACATGAAAGGCTTTTCAATAGGAAATGGAGAGTGGAAATGCGTTGGGTTCGCTTGATTCTGATTCTGGCTCTTGTGGTTCTCCTGGCGCTTTTCGTACAGGAAAACGCGAACAATCAGAGCAGTATGTCCCTCTTTGGGTATACGCTCTTCAGCAATATCTCCACGCCCATTATCGTCCTTTTTTCGTTTTTGGCGGGTATGCTGATTACCATTCCGATTGTCTTTTTTTCGCGGTTTGTGCGCGCTCATCGCAGGGCGAAAGCGGAGGCTGCTTCGGATGACGCGAAGCAGGGTGAAGCCAAATGACGCCGCGCGCACTTTTGTGTGTTTCGCTGCTTTTTTTGTCTGCGCTGGCTCAGGCGGACAGCCTGGATGACGCGCAAAAGATTTTAGATACGTCGGAGGCAAAGGCCGCTTTTCAGAAGGCGGTGCGGGATCTTCCCAGGGGTGCTCGCCATGCCGAAGCTCTCGGTCAGCTCATTATGCTTGAATCGGAGAGCGCCGAAAAAAAACTTCTCCTGAAACAATTCGTTGAAACCTATCCCGATCATGAGCGCGTCATTCAACATCGCTGGGATCTCTATCATATTTGTCTGGGCGATTATTCATATTCCGAGGCCTCCCGGATAATTCTTCCGCTTTTGGAGCGAAAAGAGTCGCGCGAACGCGCGCTTGCGGCGTTGGCTGTGGTATCGCTTGAACTCGGCAAAGTGGAAGAGGGCATGGCGTATCTGGACTCTTTTTTCCATGAAAATAACACATCCGGTTTGATACCGCGAATGCTGCTGTGCCGCGCGGAGCTGCAGCTGATGCAGGGAAATGCGGAGCGCGCAAAAAAAGATTATGAAGAGATACTCGCCAAATATGCGCAGAATCCGCTTGCAGCGGCCGCGCATCTTGCGCTTTCCGAAATAGCGGGCAATACCGGCAATATACCGGAAGCGCGCACGCATCTGGACGCGCTCATCGCGGCCTTCCCGAATTCCTTTGAGGCGAGCCTCGCGCGCGGGCGGCGAAATGCCTTACCGGGGGAGACAAAGCAAACACGCGAGGTGCGCGTCTGGGAGGTGCAGCTCGCCGCCTTTTTTGCGCCCAAACAGGCGGAGACCTTTGTTTCCCAGCTCGCGGCAAAGGGGTACGTCTCTTTTGTGGACGAGGCGATGGAGAATGGCCGCAAACAGTATAGCGTACGCATGGGTTATTTCCGGACACGGAATGACGCCGAGCGCGTCATGCAGGAACTCGCGGCGAAAGGATACCCGGGTTTTATCCGCACCCGAACGGTACGAGTCGCGGAGGATGCGCTTGACTGACGCCGCGAGTTCCCCCATGATGCGGCAATACCTTGCGATCAGGAAGCGGCATCCTGGTTTGGTTCTCTTTTATCGTTTGGGCGATTTTTATGAACTCTTTTATGACGATGCGGTGGAGATCAGCGCTCTTCTGGGTCTGACGCTGACGGCGCGCAACGGGGTCAGTATGTGCGGCGTCCCGTACCATGCGGCCGATGGCTATATCGCGCGGCTTCTCAAATGCGGCAAGCGCATTGCGATATGCGAACAGCTTGAGGATCCGACGCAATGCAAGGGGCTTGTTCCGCGCGACGTGACGCGCATCCTGACGCCGGCTACCGTTACAGACGAGATACTGATCGTCTCGGATGAGAATAATTTTCTCATGGCGGTTTTTTTTCGCGACAAGGGTTCCGGCATTGGCATAGCGCTTGTGGATATTTCGACAGGCGAATTTCTTGTTTGCTCGTCGGAGAAGGACTCGCTGGGTTTTCTTGAGGATGCGCTTGCCCGCTATAATCCGTCGGAGCTTGTGCTTCTGGATACGCATTACGCGCTCTGCGCGCATCTTTTGAATCCTTCATGTCATATACAGCAGGTACAATCCAGGCAGTTTCTTCCTGATGAGATCATCGCAAAGCAGATTCCGCAGATTCAGGAGCAGCTTCGATCACTCTGCGGGACAAGCGAGACCGCGTATTCGGCGTCTGTTCTGGTTTTCCGGTATCTTGGAGAAACCCGCAAGGAAACTCTCTCCAATATTATCCGTATCCGGTGGACGGGTACGCGCGGCATTCTCCCGGCAAGCACACAGACCAACCTGGAACTGGTGCGCTCCCTAAGCGGCGAGGCGGATAATACTCTTATCGCCGTCCTTGATCGCTGCCATACCCCAATGGGGAAACGCCTCCTGCGCCGCAGCATCCTTGCCCCCTTTACCGATCTCGAACCCATACAGAGACGGCAGAATCTTGTGAGCGCGCTCTATGCCGGCAGATCGCAGGTAGAGATAATAGAAAAGCATCTTGCCGCGATGCGCGATCTGGAGCGGATCGGTACGCGAATTGCGCTGATGCACGCGAGCGCGCGCGATCTCCTTTCGCTTCGCAACTCCCTTCTTGCCGCGTATGAGCTTCGCAAAATCCTTCTGGAAAAGCCTGAATTTTTCGAACTCTGTCAGGAGATCGAAAATTTTGACACCGTAAGCGCGCTTATCGCAAACGCCCTGACTGACGAACCCCCCGCCGCAGGCGGCGAGAGCGCCGTGATTCGAACGGGGTATAACGCCGAACTGGATACGCTGCGCGCGCAGCTTACGGGAAGCGAGGATGATCTCGCGCGGATGCAGCAGCGTGAGCGCGAACGCAGCGGTATCGTTTCGCTCAAGGTTCGCTATAACCGCATCATTGGGTATTTCATTGAGGTGACCAACGCCAATCTCGCCAATGTTCCGAAAGACTATATACGAAAACAGACCATGGTGGGCGGGGAGCGTTTTATTACGGAAGAGCTTCGCGAGTACGAGGGACGAATTCTGGGCATAGAAGCGCGTGTTTCCGCCATGGAGGAAGAACTCTTTAAGGCGCTTCTCGAGAGCATCGGACGGTATGCGCCGGGGATCGCGCGTCTTGCCGCGCTTCTGGCCGAGGTTGATCTGGTGACCGCTTTTGCGCGCAGCGCTCTCGATTATAATTATGTATGTCCGGTTGTCGATGAAGGCGACGTACTCTCCATAACCGATGGCCGGCATCCGATTGTGGAGCGCAGGGTCGCCGAACCCTTTGTGCCGAATTCCATCCATCTTGATCTTGGCGAAAACCGCATTCTGATAATCACCGGTCCCAATATGGCGGGAAAATCAACCTATCTGCGGCAAACCGCTCTCCTGACGCTCATGGCGCAGATCGGATCCTGGATACCGGCGGCAAGTGCTCGGGTTGGTATAGTGGATAACATTTTTACGCGGGTCGGCGCGAGCGACAGAATAGCGCGCGGGCAGAGTACTTTTCTTGTGGAGATGCTGGAAACGGCAGCGATTCTGAATAACGCAAGCAAGCGCTCGCTTATCATCATGGATGAGATTGGCCGCGGCACGAGTACATACGACGGGCTTTCGCTCGCTCGCGCGCTCGTTGAATTTCTCGCGAATACCCCGCACATCGGCGGGCGAACCCTGTTTGCGACGCACTATCACGAGATGACGGTTCTGGATGCGCTGTCCGGGGTATCCAATCTGAATGTGGAGGTGCGGGAGTGGAACGACGAGGTTATCTTCCTGCGCCGCGTTATACCCGGCGTTGCCGACAAGAGCTATGGCATCCATGTTGCGCGCCTGGCAGGATTACCGGCGCAGGTTATCGCGCGCGCGCGGGAAATATTACAGGAGCTGGAAACCCGTGACGAGGCAAGTCCGGAGATCATACAAACCGCAGATGCGGGAAATACAGACAGACAGGATCCGCAGCTTTCTCTTTTTCATACAGGCGAGGGAGCGGTGCTTGACCGCATCCGCAGAATCGATCCCAGCTATCTCACCCCTATGGATGCGCTGCGCCTTCTGTCGGAACTCCGGGAACAGCTCATAAATTCGTAGCAGCGCGTCTGTCCGGCGTTTATATTATTTATGTATAGAGTCTGTTTTATTGGAGGAGCCATGAAAAAATTACTTATTCCGTTTATGCTTATAGTGCTGGCGTCATGCGGATCAGCGAAAGCGACAGGGTTTACCTTCAAGGCCGGAAATGAGAGTTATATCTGGGCAAGGGGAGAAACCGAGATTTTCAGTGAATCCGGAATAGCGATCCAGGACAAAGAAGAGGATGTATACAGGCTCAGCATGATCGCCAGCCGTGATATCCTGAAGAGCGGCGAGAAGGTAAGCGATAATTCGATTTCGCTTGGAATAAAAAAAGCGGGTGCATCCAAAGAACCCGTATGGGCCGGGAAAAATTCAGGACACGTCGTTTTCTGGCTTGACGGCAAGAAATATGTCGGTCCCGTGGATATCGATATCGCCAAATTCGGTAAAGTAGGCAAGCTGGTTACAGGAAAGTTCAACGGCAAGGCGGGCGAGATGCCGCTCGCAGGCGCTTTCAGCCTCCAGCGGATCGACGACAAGGCGCTTCAGGAAGGCAAGAAAAATTAAGCACCTTCAAAATTTACGAGGATCGATATGAGGCGCATTCTGACCCGGCAGGCATATAGATTGTTTTTTGCCGTCTTTATGTGTCTGACGCTGTGCAGCGCAACCGCCGGATTGCCTTCTTTATTTGCTGCGTTTGAGGACGCCGATGAAGCGGATTATGACACAGTCTTTCCCGGGCAGGGAAGCAGGATAGCGGCTGTCGGCGAGGGAGCGCAGGAGCAGTTCTCAAGTCTTGTTAATCAGGTTATCGACGTCAATACCCGTTTTGCTGTCGTTTTCATTGCGATTGCCGCGGCAATCATGCTTCTGGTTTTGCTGCTTCTCTTCCGATTGGGCGGCATACGAAATTCCCTTGTCAAATCCGCGCGGGATATGAGCAATACCAAGGACGCCTTGCGTTATCTCATGGACGTGGACAAACAGGGGGCGGCCAAAAAGTCCGCGCAGCCGGAAGATTCCGGATCGCGCAGGGCGGAGTCCGGCACACAGACAGACGCCGCCATCGCGCGCGTCATGGCGGAGATGGAAAAACTTGCAAAGCGGATGGACGATCTTCCGCAGCCGCAGGCGTCGGCAAAAAAGCGCCTCTATGACGAAGAGGAATTAACGCGCGAGCTGGATCGCCGCCTGGAGGCGCTGCATATCGAAATCATTGAACCCGCTGCGGGCGATAAATATGATCCGCTCTTGCACGATGAGGTAGACTCAAAACCTTCGCGGGTGGATCTCGATGGCACAATCTTCCGGGTGATCCAAAACGGTCTTGCCTATAATAACCGCGTGGCTCTGAAGTCAAGGGTGGTTGTGCATCGTGCATAAGCGTGTGGCTTATTCCCTTATCTCAGGCGCATCAGCGATTTAATAATAGGTATACGCAAACTGCGTCTCGCGCGCAAGGCTTCGCGTGACTGCGCCGAAAGCGTCTTTATAGACATACTCGCGCGCGCGGGCAGGATTCCCGTACATATCCAGGGTGTAGATTTTTTCGCGGAGCTGCACACCGTTCTCAAACCAGGATTCCTTTATAAGACTGCCGCTTTCATCATATTCGTAGAGCCATTTTTCGCGATAGCGGTTGGTATGGCGGCTGTTTTCGTGGGTTGTTACCTCAAGCGTCTTTCCATTGGGGGCGTACTGCCGCCGCGTGACCTCGGTCAGCCAGGTTAATTTTTCCGGGACAACGGCGGCGTCCGCGGCGCTCAGCTTATCATTTTTATATGCGGAGATATTGGCTTCGTAGGCACCCCGGCTGCTGCCCGCGAGTTTGCCCTCGTCGTTATAGGAGAAGGTTTCAACCGTCGCCTTTGTCTTGTTTGCGCTGCCGCCCGAGCCCCAGGCGCGGAGCGCGAGCCTGCCCTGTGTGTCATATTCGTAATAGTATTCCATAAAATTACTGCTTATGACGATTTCGGAATCGGGCCGACTGGTGCGTTTGCTTATCTCCTCCACGTCGCCGCGTGTGTTATAGCGAAAAACATAAGAGTGGAGGAAATCGCCTGTTCCTTTATAAACTCGTTTCTCGGAGAGTTTGCCATCGGCATAGATGTAAAAGATTTTCAGGTCCAAGCCGTCCTGGGTATAGTGCTCTTCTTCCATAATTTCGCGCGAAATATTTTTTGGGGACTCGTCAGCGGAGGGCTCGTTGTCTGGTTTGGCGGCATATTTGTACACAATTTTGTTGCTGTTCCATGCTATCTGCGTGAGCCTGTTGTTTTCATCGTAAGCGTAGAGAATGCGGACATTATTGTCTTTTGTCATATCCGCAAGCGAAATCGAACCAATCTCTTCGGTCAGAAATCCATTTCTATTGAAGATCTCGCATTCGATGGTCGCCAGATTCCGGTATTCCCTGACCGAGCCTAGGTGCGCTTTGTCCCTGAGAGAGGTTTGTATTTGCGGCAGATCGTATTCGGAGAAAATGACGGATTCCGCAAAAAGGCCGCTCGCAATGAAAAGGGCGAGTACGCACAAAAGGCTGCGTCTGTATGCGCAGTACGCGAGGTGTTTTTTGTATGTCTTCAATTATGCGCCCCTTTTTTGTTTTTGCTGCGCTCTGTCCGCTGCCGAATACGCTCCTTATTATTTTCGGAGCATTGTCTGGATAGATATACACCGTTTGTATTACAGTGCGCTGTGGCTTTGTGCGGCGCAAATGGTTTTAATCTTCCCAATCCTCCCAGAAAAGTGGCGGGAAGGGGAATTTTTTAGGCTAGTACATGGAGGTACTGTCCCGAGCGCGACAAGGATGTCGCTTTTGCGAGGGTCTTGGGGGATGGAATCGCCAGATCAGCTCGCGCCCGAAGCTCCAGAAGGAGAAGGTGAGTGTTTCTACTCGCGGAGTACGTGATCTATGGTGCCACTTCCACCGGGCGGGAATAGAAATCTCCCTCCTCTTGCGCAGCAGCACCGTTTCCAT
>JAITCI010000020.1 GCA_031283155.1 Spirochaetota bacterium
TGGAGGCTCCTTATGGAAAAAATCAATCATCAGCACAAAGACAGCATTTTTTCGCTGCTCTTCAGCAAACCGGATATTTTACGCGAGCTGTACTGCGCTCTGGAGGGCGTAACGCTCCCTCCGGACACTCCGGTGAAGATGAATACCTTGAAAAACGTTTTGATCAGCGATCAGATTAACGACATCTCGTTTGTAATAGGCGGAAGATTGGTCGTATTGATCGAACATCAGAGTACAATTAACCCGAATATGGCGCTGCGATTGTTGATGTACGTCTCGAAGCTTTATGAGAAAATGAACAAGCGCAGAAAACTTTTCTCGACTGCCCTTATACGTATCCCCACGCCGGAGTTTTTCGTGCTGTACAATGGGCTTGCGTCCTTTCCGGATCAGCAGACGCTGAAGCTCTCGGATTCCTTTTTGGACACAGAGGCTTTGGGGCTTACAAAAGAGCAAGCGCCATCCCTCGATCTTATCGTTCGCGTGTTTAACATCAATGCAGGCAGGAATCCGGAGATTGTATCCCGGTGCACAATGCTGAACGATTACAGCACGCTTATCGCCAAGATACGATATTACACCCGGCAACTGGGCGACAAAATGGAAGGCATGAAAGCGGCTGTACAATATTGCCGGGAACATGGTATATTGGATCCGTACCTGGAGGAATATGCAGAGGAGGTGTTCAGTATGCGGATCACCGAATGGAATACCGAGGAAGCTATGGCCGTATGGCGCGAGGAAGGTTTTGAAGAAGGCGAAGCGCGGGCGAATCAAAAATTTGTGCGTAATCTTCTTGCCAAAGGTATGCCCATAGAAGAAATAGCCCGCATCGCCGAGCTGCCTGTGGAGCAGGTGCGCGCTATAATAAAGAGCGAAACAGAATAGCGCACCCTTGATGTTTTTCGCTTTCATTCGTTTTCCTTGCGCGACCAAATGCCTTTTTATAAGTGGAGCTTGTAGGAAAAGAGTATGCAAACACTCTTATTTCCACTCTCCGCTTTCCCCTCGTTCACCCTCGTTGCGCTGCAGCAAGGGCATAGAGCGTACATCCATGTACGCGCGCGATGCACCAACGAGTGTACAGACCGCGAGCGCAAAAAACGCATATCTGATTTTCACTGCATATCATCCTTTCGTGATTTTTTTCTCTTCTCTTTTTCCAACCGGACTTCTTGTATATGTGTTCGCGCCTCTACTCTCCACTCTCCGGCCCCTCGCAAGAGCGTACCTCCATGTACGCGCTTGCCTTGCACGCTTCGCGCGGGACAGAACCTCCTGTTCTAGCTTATAGGCGCTGTAACCACTTCGCCCCACGCGCCATTCGCGCCGCAGGTAATCCAGTAGGCGTTGCCGATGACGCAGCTAATATTGCAGGACTGCGAAACACCCTGCACATTTTCCAGTACAAATACGGCATTGAAATTTTGCGAAAGCGGCGCGCCGGTTGTCTCGTCCAGTTCAGGCCGCCACGATATATCAAAACGCTGATTCAGATTGGCGATCTCGCGCCCAAGCGTGCTTTTCACCAGGGGACCGTTCCGCCCGCCCTGATGCACATACGAGCCGCCGCCATTGTTGTTGTAATTGTTCTGGATATAAATCAGACACTCAATATTGCGCGTCTCGCCTATCTCGCCACCGGGCGTGACGTCCAGAATAACGAGGTTATCGGAGTACAGGCCAAAGGTTCTTCTGCCGTCCAGAAAAAAGCGCGACAAAATAGCGACCGTTTGAACACCCTGCTTTTGCTCCACCTTGACTATAGGAAAAAATGTATAGCTCCCCTGCGGCACATATTTAGTACTGCCAAATTCCCAGGGACGCACCGTCAAAAAGAGCGGCCCCGTAAATGTTTCGGTATGCACCTCCACATAATTCAGGGAAGTGTTCCGTATCACCAGCGGCACCCCACCCGTGGCGCTCGACCCTATATCGTAGGTCGCGGCATTGCTGTCCACAAATACCATAAGCGACATTGCCACTTTCGGATTGGCAGGCCGCGCGTCGTACTCGGCCTGCGCCACCACATACAGCACCCACAGACCGCTCGCGGCATTGGCCGCGCCCCAGCCCTGCTGCGCGGCGCGCACTCCCGCAAAGGGCGTATTGCCCTTAGGCGCTTCCTTGTACAGCAGGAGATCCTGATCGGAGCCATTATTCAGGCGGAGCTTCGATCCCGCAACATTCGCGTACAGCGGATCGTCATCACCCGCGCCCCCGCAGGCCGCAGCCAAGAGCGCGAGCGCGCATACTATATGCACAATTTTCATACCGCACCTCAATATACCTATCCGTCATGTCATTGCGAGACCCGCAGGGTCGAAGCAATCCATGTTGTCATTTGCTTTAATGGATTGCTTCGCTGCGCTCGCAATGACAAAATTCACTGCGATAAAAGGAAGGGGGAGGCGGTTGTTATTATTCCTTGAAGTAAATGCTTTTGCCGGAAAATCGTCGGCAAAGCCTCCCCTAACTGCCACGGAGGGCAGTACCCCGCGCGCGCCTGGATGGCGCGAACAGCGCGGGGCTCGCCCTTCGGCTGCGGCACTTCGCCGCAGCCTACGTCACCCCCACTTATTTGCACAACGCAAGTATCCCGCGTTTATGCCCTGTGGGGAGTAGCGGGTACACAGCTCAGTCCAAAGACATGGTCTGCGGCGGATCCCACGAGCCATCCGCTTTGCAGGTTATCGTATACGAGTTACCGATGGTGGCCGCTAAAGTACAAACCTGAGAACTTCCCTGCACATTCTCCAACACAAATACGGCGTTGAAATTTTCCGACAAGGGTACGCCGGTGGTCTGGTTGATCTCAGGACGCCACGATATGCCAAAGGTTGTGCCGAGGTTAGCGATCTCGCGCCCGAGGGTGTTCTTGATAACCGGACCGCCCGCACCACCCTGATGGATGTACGAACCGCCGCCGCCGTTGTCAAAATTGTTCTGGATGTAGATCAGGCACTCAACAGTTCTGAGTGTTCCTACATCTTCGGCACCCGGAGTCACGTCAAAAAATTGGGTGGGCTCTCCGGTATACAGACCGAAGGTTTTGCGCCCCTTCATCATTACTTTGGAATACACGGCGACGGTTTTGCCGCCCGCCTTCTGCTCGATCTTGGCTACAGGAAAAAGGTTATAGTTCCCGTCGGGGACATATTTTGTAACGCCAAATTCCCAGGGACGCACCGTAAAAAAGAGCGGCCCCGTAAAGGTTTCGGTATGCACCTCGATAAAATTAGCGGATTGGTTTTTGATCATAATCGTGGCGGTACCCAGCATACCCGCGCCCACATCATAAGTCTGGGGCGTTTGATCCACGTACACCAAAAGCGACATCGCCACCTTGGGATCGTTATTATCCAGATCGTAGTTTGCCTGCGTAACCGCGTACAGAACATATAAGCCTTCGGGAGCGTTTTTCACGCCGTGCCCCTGCTTTCCCGAACGTACCCCCGCAAAGGGTTTGTTGACCGCGCTCGGCGCTTCCTTATAGAGCAGGATATCCTCGGTGGCCGAGGTGTTATTCACAAGCAGTTTTGAGCTGCCGCTCGGCTCATATAATGCCTGCGTCTCGCCGCCGCCCGTCGTTTCTTCGTCCGACCCGCAAGCCGCGAAGCCCAGCATACATACACATATTGCCAACATGAGATACTTGATTCCCATAAATACATAACTCCTTTCTCATTTGCCCTTCCCGAGGGCCGTTTGGACAATGCCGCTTTTGGGCACTGTCAAGGCCTAAACTTAACATTATAAGGACGCTGCATGGCCTAAAAATTTCAAAATTTTTCTGATTTTTTCCGTTTTTGGTTGTTTTCTTCCATAAAAATGGCGGAAGGGAAGCTGTGTTTCAGGATTCGCAGATCGAGGTGCGCATCATCATGTCTGCCGATATGGGGACATGAAACGGCCTATTTGAAGAATCAAACTATACTTTGTGGTATGCAAAAGCCCAACATTGGCCTCGAATTTGCCCGGAACCTTGCCGGTTTCCGGAAGCGCAAGGGGCTGTCGCAGTACGAACTCGCGGATTTAACGGGGATCAGCAGGCGCATGATAGGGCATTATGAGTCCGAGGGCATCATCCCTCCGGCGGAACGGCTTCAGGCGCTCGCCGAATCGCTGAACATTCCGGTGTATACGCTCTTTAAGGAGGCGGAGGAACTCTATACGGCAAGCGCGGAGGCCAATCTCTCGGATATCGATCCGCGCAGCGTCAAAAAATTCAGGGATATCCTCTCCCTGCCCACCGAGGATCGCAACGATCTCTACCGCATATTGAATAAGATGCTCCGGAAAAATCAGCTCGAAAAGCAGCGGCTCGACGCCCTCCACCCCGCCCGCGCGGGGGAGGAGTAGGCGCGGGAAAAGCCACCCCGCGCCGGTACGCCCTACGGGCGTGACTGCATGGAAGGATTTTAACGTTGCTTCGCAACGAACAGTATCGTCGCGCAAGCGATACCTATAATTTTCCATCCAGCCGCGCTCGTAGAGCGCTACAATGCCGAATAAAGTCCCCGCGCCGGTCGCAACATCCTGTTGTACCCTTGCCCCCTGGCACCCACAGGGTGTAAAGGGGTAAAGGCATAAACGCGTGGGGTGCTTGCATCGTGCAAGCACGAATAAGACAAAAAACATCAAGAAGGGTTTCACTACAGGCTCGTGGTTTTTGGTTTTGGCTTTTACCCCAAATCTTTTTTAGGCTTTTATTCGATCCTTTATTCGTGTAATTCGTGGCTCAATGTCTTTTTCGTATTTTTCGCGGCCAAATGTTTTTTCTTCTTAATGTTTTTTATAGCCAAAGATGCAGCACGACGGCGATATGCGCCGGGCGGAAGTGATTTTTCGCGAGTACATTCATGGCAGCCCAGTCGTCCATCGCCGCCCAGGCCTCGATAAAAAATGCGCCCGGAAGCGCCTGCGCGCAGAAGTTATGCACAAGCTGGCCCGCTATGCCCTGGCCGCGCGCGTTTCGCGCAATAATCACGTCGCTGACGCGGTAGACCCGCTTCTCGAGCGTTTCCAGATTATAAAATTTTTCAATCGCGCCCTCTTCCTCATACGCGAGCAGGCCAAGCGGGCGCTCCCCCCAAAAACCCGTACCGGAGGCGATCAGGGCGCGGGTAGTCTGATCCGCGATATCCTTCCGGAGGTTCGCGGCAAGCAGCTTGCGGAGATGGACAAGCCCGCGCAGCGAGAGCCGCGAATCGCGGAAATAGGAGAGCGGGCGCTCTATCTGCCGGCAAAGTTCCAGCGCGTTTTCCTCGCCCGCCCAGGGCGTGCAGCGATACTCCGGCTTGCCCTCGCGGGCGCTTCCATTCGCGGACGCAAACGCGGGATAGAGCCGCCACGCCCCCCATGTAAGGCGCGTTATAAAGCCGGCCTGCTGATAGAGCGTGAGCGCGGGAAGGTTATTGCAATCGGTGCCGACGGTCAGGAGATCCACGCCCCGGCTCTTCAATAAAGAAATCGCGCGCGCAAGCAGGCTGCGCCCAACGCCCTGCCTGCGGTACGCCGCATCCACGCAAAAGAGGATGATCGTCGCGAGGGTCGCGCCGAATTTTTTGGAGAGATCCAGATCAACGCCATAGATGATATAGCCCAGCGGGACGTCTTTTTTGCGCGCGACGAGGCAGGCGTTGCTGTTCTCGCGCAGGGCGCGCGTGACCACCGTTTGAAAGAACACCTGTCCATAGAGCGGGCGCGGCAGGTGGCGATCAACCGTATAGGCCGAGAGCGCGAAGGAGCGCTTCGTGAGATCCGCAAGCGCGTTATAATCCTCGCTGCGAAAAAAATCGATCTCCATTATTGCGCCCGCGCAAGACGCCGCGCCATCATCGGCAAGATGCCGCCCTCGCGCATATACTCCGCCTCGATAGCGGAGTCGATCCGCGCGATTGTCTCAAAGTTCCGAACTTCGCCGGATGCGCGCAGCGCAGTCACTTGCACACGCGAACCAGGCCGCAGAGAGATACCGGCCCCCTCAAAACTGAAAACCTCGCTGCCATCCAGTCCGAGACGCATCGCATCCTCGCCGCGTACAAACTCAAGCGGGAGTACGCCCATGCCCGCCAGATTGCTGCGATGGATGCGCTCGTAACTCACGGCGATAACGACGCGCACCCCGAGGAGGAGTGTGCCCTTGGCCGCCCAGTCGCGCGAACTCCCCATCCCGTAGTCGCGGCCCGCGAGAATGACAAGCGGCGTGCCTGTTTCGCGGTAGCGCATCGCGGCTTCGTATATCGGCAATTCTTCGGCTGCGCCCTGTGATGAGAAAAATTTGGTGACGCCGCCCTCGCTTCCGGGCAAGAGTAAATTCCTTAGCCGGATATTCGCGAAAGTGCCGCGCATCATGACTTCGTGATTCCCGCGCCGCGAACCGTATGAATTGAAATCCGCGCGGGCAACCCCCATCCCCTCGAGATACCGCGCTGCGGGACTCTCCGGCGCTATCGAACCCGCCGGGGAGATGTGATCGGTCGTGATGGAATCCCCGAGTATCGCAAGCACACGCGCGCGCGTAACCGGCAGCAATGTATTCTCAAAAAACGGCGGCCGACGGATGTAGCCGGAACTTGCGTCCCAGTTAAAGCGGAGCCCGCCCGAATCCGGTATCATCGCCCATGCCGCTTCGCCCTGAAAGAGATAGCGGTAGCTCTCCGCAAAAATTTCCGGCGTGACCGCCTGCGCGGCTTCGGCGATCTCCGCGTCGCTCGGCCAGATATCCGCAAGGTACACGGGCTTGCCCTCGCTGTCTTTGCCCAGCGGCTCGGACGCAAAATCGATATCCGCCCTGCCCGCAAGCGCGAAAGCAACCACAAGCGGCGGCGAGGCGAGATAATTCGCCCTCGCCTGCGGACTGATACGCCCTTCAAAATTTCTGTTGCCGGAAAGGACGGCCGCCGCAACGAGCGCACCCTCGCGCACGGCGTCAACCACGGCGGGAGCAAGCGGCCCGCTGTTCCCGATACAGGTTGCGCAGCCGTAACCGACCGTATGAAAGCCGAGCGCCGCGAGCGGCGCCAGGAGGCCCGCGCGCTCAAGATAGGCCTGCACCGCGCGCGACCCGGGGGCGAAACTTGTTTTGACATATTTGGGCACGGTCATCCCGCGCGCCGCCGCCTTTTTGGCAAGAAGCCCCGCCGCCAGAAGAACCGCCGGATTGGAGGTATTCGTGCAGCTCGTGATCGAGGCGAGGATCACGCTCCCGTGCCCAATGACGCCGCTCTTGTCCGCGAGCGTGATCTTTGTATCCACTGTACTTGCGGGTACGCCAAAACCCTGTCCTGCGGTTGGCCGCGTAAGCGACTGCCTGAAATTTTCGGCGAGCGCAGCGAGGGGGATGCGATCCTGCGGGCGCTTGGGTCCCGCAACCGAAGGCTCTATACGCGAGAGATCGAAATCCAGTACGCTTGAGAAATGGGGTTCCGGCGCTCCCTCCTCGCGGAAGAGACCGGCCGCGCGCAAATACCGTTCCGCGAGATCAATATCACGCGACGCGCGCCCCGTTAAGCGGAGATAGGCGAGGGTTTCGGCGTCCGCAGGAAAAAAGCCCGTCGTCGCGCCGTACTCGGGCGCCATATTGGCGAGGGTCGCGCGATCCGCGAGACTCAGGCTGCCGAGGGAGGGGCCAAAAAACTCAACAAATTTACCGACGACCCTGTGTTTGCGCAGAGCCTCGGTCAGGGTTAGCGCGATATCCGTCGCGCTTATCCCCTCGCGCTTTGCGCCGAAAAGCCGCACACCCACAATACCGCTCACCACGGTCGGGATGGGCTGCCCAAGCATAACCGCCTCGGCCTCGATGCCGCCGACGCCCCAGCCCAGCACCCCGAGCCCGTTGATCATGGTGGTATGCGAATCCGTGCCGACGAGCGAATCGGGGTACAAAAGTATTTCGCCGTTTTCGTTCGCGGGCGCGCGGCACACAAGCGTCGCAAGATACTCCAGATTCACCTGATGGATGATCCCCGAGGCCGGGGGGATCACGCGGAAATTCTGAAAGGCCTGCTGCCCCCAGCGCAGGAAACGGTAGCGCTCGCTGTTCCGCTCATACTCCAGTTTCAGGTTCGCGTCGAAGGCCTCCGCGTTGCCGGAATGATCCACCTGGAGCGAGTGATCGATCACCAGATCGACCGGAATCAATGGATTCACGCGCGCGGGATCCCCGCCCAGTTCCGCGACCGCGTCGCGCATCGCCGCGAGATCCGCGAGCGCGGGCACACCCGTAAAATCCTGGAGCAGCACCCGCGCGGGCAAAAACGGAAATTCGAGGGCTTCCCCTGAATTTGCCCAACGCGCTGCCGCCTCGCACACCTGCGCGTCGTCGCCATTGCGGAGGAGCATCTCAAGCAGTACGCGCGCGGAATACGGCATCTCCTCAAAACGCGCATCGACGCCCGCAGCGTATTTTTTCAAATCGTGATATGCGTATTGCGGCTCATCGTCCCGTCGTTTGAGCAGGGTATAGGTTCCGAATATATCGTGCATGATGGTCTCCGACGCGCGTATGCGCTCTCAAAAAAATACGCACACCCCCGCCAAAACACGCCAAAAACATTCGTACCTGCGGGGTGCCGCTCTGCGGGGATATTTTTCTTTTTGGTGGAGCAGATATCGCATACGGAGTATCTGCGAAATTGCCCATGCAGGTGAAAGTTCTGCCGCTCCGCGCTTAACCTAAGCGCCTTGCCTCGATATTATCGTTCTGCCGGAGAGGTCGGAGATGCCCCGCGTCAAAATCGCCCTCCTTGCCGACGCGGGGTGCGAACATCCTGTCAGCGCGTGAAATACTTTTGTCGCCCGCGCAATTCCGCGATATACTGAGAAATGGACGTTCGCGCGTCCATAATAAGCGAGGTTCAAAGATGCGTATCCGTTTACCCAATAGATCATTTTGTACAAATATGTTTTTCCTGCTCGCGCTATGCCTGACGGCGTGTTTTCCGCGCACCGATTGGGATCTGCGCGAAGACACGGGCGCAGCGCCGCTTCCGGTAAGCCGGAGCGCGTCGAGCGGCACATCTGCGGATGGCAGCGACGGATCGGGGCAAAGCGGCAGTGGCGAATCAGGACAGAGCGGCAGCGGTTCATCGACGCCAACACCGGATGACCGCTTCACGGTGATTTTTATTTTTGATAATGGATCAGGCAGTTCCACAGACACAACCGCACAGGACGGCTCTGTAACTGAACCGACGACACCAATCAAAGATTACCCTCCAACAGCCGGACTCTATAAAGATTCTATGCCGCCGCAATATGATTTTGATGGTTGGTACTACGGTAATAAAAAATGGGATTTTTTAGAGGATAAAGCTACAGAGAATATCACTCTTACCGCCCGTTGGTATGTTCCAAACCTCATCACGGCTGTCCCCGAAAACGATGTTTCCGAAGCTGTGGGCTACGTGAATGATCTTACAACCTTCAACGACCCATACATTTTGGTTGTAAGCGGAAAGCCAGTATGCGGGACGCAAACGCTGAACGCCGGTTCCCAGCTCACCATCCAGGGATTGGACTCTGTGAACGGAACGATAACCCTTTCCGGCGAGGGCGCGCTCTTTACGGTGGACGGATACAGCGCCAATCTGACGCTCGGCGAAAATATTACCCTGGAGGGGCGTACCGCTAACACCTCTGCGCTGGTGGTGGTACAAAACGGGGCGTCATTGGTTATGGAGCAAGGCTCAAAAATTACCGGAAATGAAAACACGGGATCCAACGGCTATGGCAGCGGGGTGTATCTTACGGGCAACAGCACGCAATTTACCATGAACGACGGAGAAATCAGCGGGAATGAGGCCAAATATGGCGGCGGGGTATATATCGATGGCGCGGTATTTATAATGCTCAACGGAAGAATCAGCGGAAATGAGGCCGAATATGGCGGCGGGGTGTTTGTGGCTACTCCCCCACCCGGCGGCAACACATTCTTTATGATGAATAACGGAACCATCAGCGGCAATACAGCGCAGAATGGCGGCGGTGTATTTGCAACCGCCGACGCGTATTTCACCATGTCCGGCGGAACCATCAGCGATAATACAGCTGCCGGAAATGACAAGGGCGGCGGCGGCGTATGTATCGACGGCGCGAGCTTTACCATGAACGGGAATGCTGTTATCAGCAAAAATACAGCAACCAACGGCAATGGCGGCGGGGTGTATGTGGGCAGCGGCGGGACATTGAATTTGGACAGCGGTGGGATTATTTACGGCACCACATCGGCAGGGACGCCGGACAACAATTCCAACACAGCAAACAGCACTACGGCTTCCGACTCCGGGCATGCGGTGTATGTGGCGGGTGGATCTGACGGCGGCACTTTCAAAAAAAATGGTACCGCCGTATCCGGTGGTACTTTCGGTACCACGCAAGAAGCGCTCTGACGCGCCCGTGGCTGTAGCGATATGCCCGCCTGAGGCTTTTCCCATCTTCGGGGAAAGCCTCATCGGGGCGCGGCAAAATTCAGCAGCATGAATGTTCTCCACTAAGAATCGTACTTGCGGCTATATGGCTAAAGACGGGGGCCTGGGGGCAAAGCCCCCAGGCGAAGGGGGAGCGCGGACGGCGTCCGCGCGCGGGGGCTCCTCGCAAAAACGCGCGACATCCATGTCGCTGCGAGGAGCGCAACGTCCTTGTTGCGAGGCTTTCCCCCGCACAGCATGGCAGTCCCTCGTTCTGCCACAGCAAGGGTATGGAGCGGCTGTTCTGCACGATTTGTGCCTTTAATAAGCCCTGCGACGCCTGTTCGCACAAAAAACCCGCCCCCTGTCGAGGGCGGGGTATCTATCCTGCGCACAGCGGTTATTCGGCATTGCGCGCGAGGCGGAAACCAAGAGTGGGTCCTTTTTGCCCAGGGCTGTTCTGGTTCCGAAAAGCTGATCGCAAGTTATCATACGGAGATCTGCTTTGCCAGTTGCCGCCGCGGCTGATCCGGGATGTGCCTGTATCCGGTCCCAGGGGATCCGTTTCTGCTCCGGGTACCGTGTAATAGCCGAAATTATACCAATCCCAGCACCATTCAAATACGTTTCCGTGCATATCGTACAAACCCCAGTTGTTCGGTAACTTGATTCCAACTTGATGCGTCTTCCCTTCGGCATTGCCTTCTTCATAGAAGCCATACCAGCCCCAGGCAGCGCTCCAGGCAGTTCCGAGATTCCAGGCACTTTGGCTCTCTGCGCGGCAGGCATACTCCCATTCCGCTTCGGTCGGCAAGCGATACCCGTTTGCGCCCGTGTTTATCACAGCCGCATCCCATGTTGCATTAGTGTCCGTAGCGGGGACTGTTCCCCAGGCTGCGGTATCTGTGCTGTTGTTTATGGTGTACGCGGGAGTCAGCTCTTCCAAATCACTCAGCTTATTGCAGAACACAAGCGCGGCATACCAGCTTACCTGCTCCACAGGGCGCTTTGCCTGGACTTCCCCTGAAGCCGGGGAAGTCTTAAAAGTACTCGGATTCTCTCCCATCACCGCGAGATACAATTCCTGCGTAACCTGATATTTGCCAATATAAAAATTCTTTGTGATCGTAACCTGATGCAGCGTTTCATCGCTCCCCTTGCTTGTCTCGGTGGAAGGGCTACCCATGCTGAAGGAACCGGCTGAAATAAGAACCATGACGTGGCTTTCAATACTGAAAATGCTGGATGCGCCCACGCTGCTCGCACTGCTTATGCTGGATACGCCGGGCGCACTGCCGCTTTGTTCGGCTTCGGAGCTATCCTCCCCGGCACCGGGCGTGTCCGCACTGCTTGCGCCAACCGGAGCGCCGGATGCGGCTGCCTCGTCGGGCGTACTGCCGCTTTGTTCGGCTTCGGAGCTATTCTCCCCGGCGCCGGGCGTGTCCGCACTGCTTGCGTCAACCGGAGCGCTGGATGCGGCTGCGTCGGGTGTACTGCCGCTTTGTTCGGCTTCGGAGCTGTTCTCCCCGGCACCGGGCGTGTCCGCGCTGCTTGCGCCAACTGCGGCGCTGGATGCGGCTGCGTCGGATGTGCTGCCGCTTTGTTCGGCTTCGGAGCTATCCTCCCCGGAGTTGGATGCGCCCATGCTGCTCGCGCTGACTGCGGCGCTGGATGTACCCGCGCTGGATATATCGGATGCGCCGGGTGTACTGCCGCTTTGTTCGGCTTCAGAGCTGTTCTCCCCGGCGCTTGCATCATTGCCTGCTTCCGCCGAATTGACGGCTTGGCTGCTTTCTTGGTTCCCGGGATAACTGGCAGCGTCGTCGTCGGGATCGTCAACCGGCAGCGACCCCTTACAGGCCGCCAGACCGCAAAGCATAAAAAGAACGGCGCAGCAGATTATTACGCTTTTTGCTGAAAATACGCAGGACTCAGCCATACCTTACCTCTTTATTATAAGGGTACATTCTGCGCATCCGGTCGCCATGGAATATAGTATACATATTGTACAAAATTGCACAAGCAAAATTCACGCTGACAGGCGCGGAGCGTGCAAAGCAAAGTCAGCGAGCCCCGCGTGGTGCCTGCTCCCAAGCCCCATGGCAATACACTTTGCCCCGGCGTGTGCCGATATTTTTATTGAAGCCCCGCAATACGCGAGGCGTTTTGAGTCCGGGAGCGCGTACATGTCAAAACGTATCCTTTTTTTGGTTTCCTTCACCGCGCTGATAGTCTGGACTGGCTTAATCTTTGCGGCGGAGCGCACAGACTACTACAACCCATTCCCGGAAAAACCATCCCCGCCCAGGCCCGGCTACGCGATACCGGGTCAGGAACTTCCTGACGGCTATGAGCGTTATCTCTTTGGCATGAAGCGCGGCGAGGTTATCCGCCTGGTCTCCGAGGATACAAATCTTGTCGCCTACGACGCGGATTTTATAGAAGGGTTTGAGCAGGAGGAGTGGACGGTGCTGATCGCGGTTGGTCCGCCCCTGATCGACACAGCCTGGTTCGTGTTCAATAAAAATGAGGAACTCTATAATATTATCCTCAGATTTAACGCGCAAAAGTTCAGCTACACTGATCTCCTGAACGCCCTGCAAAAAAAATATGGCCGCTCACGGATACTTGGGCAGGATCGCACCGTCTGGCAAAATGAGCATTCCCGTATTCAGCTTGAGAGGGATCTGCACGTAAAATATATCGATCTCGCGCGCTTTGCCCAGGTGAGCAGGGAATTCCGCCCCGAACTCTATCAAATCCGCACGGATAAGGTCAGAATCCTGGATATGCTTTAAGGCGCGGGCATATATCCCCCGCATCGCAACCCCGCGCAAGAGCGTACATTACCCACAGGGCACAAGCCCTGTACGCGCGCGTGGATGACCTGTGCCTTTACCCCCTGCGGGGGCAAGGGTATCCCATCCGGGTCGCAGCTACTTAGGTTGTATACGGTTGGCGCACATCCACTTGAGTTCGTAGACGCAGAATATTTCTTTCGGGTCTTCTTCGCGGCAGAGTATCTGGTGTACCATAGCGCCGCGCGCGCCCGCGCCCTGCAAAAAACCCAAAAAGACGCCCTCCGTAAAAGAGCAGGGGAAGGGGGTGTTTTCGAGTACGCGCACGAATCCGGAGCCGACGGATTCCAGCTTGATGATGCCGGAGCCGTCGCCGCGGATATAGCGGATGAAGGTCTTTGGCAGCAGGGAAACGGCCTCGTCGAAACTCAAATCGTCCCCAAAAGTACCCTCCGCGCGTAACTGGGCGGCGAAATCCTGCCCGGCTTGCCGCAGCAGGAGATATGCCCGCCCCTTTTTTTTCATGGCTTCCGTAAATTCGCTGATAACCCTGACAGGGAGCCATTCGCCGCGCTTGCGGTATTTCGCGAGACTGCCGACGCTCCCGAGCTGAGCGATAAAAAAATCGAGCAGAGTGGAGTGTACTTCCGCCATGATACAGCCTTTCTTGCTCGTTCAGACCCGATTGCGTTTCTGCTACCCAGAAAGATAAGCACGAAAACAGCGCCAGACCGAAGCTTTTTAAGCTACAGCATCCTTCAAGACCGACTCGGAACATATAAATTTTTGAGATGCGCAATACGGCAGATAAAAAGGTGTAAAAAATCTTCAAAACGACCCGTAAAAACCATGTTTTTGGCGAATTCTACAGTATTTTCATTCGGGTTTTGAGTAGATTAAAGCTATATAGCTTTAAGCGGGCGTTTTTCGCGTCCCTTTTCGGGTTTTTGGACAACTGCATAAGCATTGAATACGCTTCCCCATGAGGAGTAGATAAATGGACAAAACAACGCTCAAACAAAAATCAAAAAAAGAGCTTCTCAATATCGCCGCTGAGCTTGGTCTCAAGACCACAGCCAGGCATACCATTGATAAGCTCATAGAGGAAATTCTCCAGGCACTCGCAAAAGAGAAAACGCCTTCCATAAAAAAACCCGCCGCGCAGAAATCCCCCAAAGCAGCCGCTCTGTCCCCGCAGCCGAAAAAAGGCACTCCGTCGCCCCTTCCGCTGCATAATGAGGATCGCGAACTGCCCCGAGGGTACGGCGATACCAAAATCGTCGCCATGGTTCGCGATCCCCGCTGGATTTTCGCCTACTGGGAGATTAGCCACGAAAAAAAAACAATCCTGAGCAAGATGGGACTGAACGTCAAACGGCCTATTTTGCGGATATACGACATCACCGATGTCGTTTTTGACGGCTTTAACGCAAATAGTTTTTTTGAGATCGAAACCAACGAGACCACGGATAATTGGTATATCCATACGCCCATGGCAGCGCGTACCTGGTGCATTGATCTGGGCGTAAAAACCTCGGATGGGAGTTTTATCCTCATTGCGCGTTCCAATACCATCGTCACGCCCCGCGAATTGCCTTCGGAACAGCAGGCGGTCACAGAAGGAGGAGGCAGCTGGATACCCGGCGAATCGGTTTTCCAGAAAATGCGCGCGATAACGGAGGGTGCGTTTTCCTGGGGCGATCCCGAAAGCAGCGACGAACCCTCGAGCGGCAACCGCCCGCAGGATATGGGGTTCGGCTTTTCTTCGTCTCTTTCTTCCGACATTCTTTCAAGTTCATCACTTATTCCAGGCCATGACTGCGAGGATCCCGGCTTCCGCCTGCTCGTCCATACCGAATTGATTGTTTTTGGACTCACCGAACCGGATGCAGATCTCACCATTCAGGGTAAGCCCGTGCGGCTTCGTCCCGACGGAACCTTCAGTATCCGCTTTGCCCTGCCCGACGGGGAACAGGTTATTCCGGTGCGCGCCGTAAGCGTTCATGGCGATACGACCCGCGTTATTACCCCTGTTATCCGGCGTACGACCCGTGAATCCTGACAAGGACTGAAAAACAAGAGGGAACCATGGCAAAAAATATCCGCAGATACCTGACCCTGCTGCTCCATGCGCATCTCCCTTTCGTCAGACATCCCGAGTATGACGATTTTCTTGAGGAAAACTGGTTATACGAGACCATCACCGAAACATATATCCCCCTGCTGGACGTTTTTGAGGGGCTGGAGCGCGATGGTATTGATTTTCGCATCACCATGTCGATTACCCCGCCGCTCGCGAATATGCTCGCGGATCCCATGCTGCAAAATCGCTACCTTGCGCACATTCATGGGCTGATGGAACTCTCCGCGAAGGAAATCGAACGCACACGATGGATGCCCGAATTTCACAAGACGGCGCAGGTATACAGCCAGCGCTTCTCCCGCTGCCGTTATCTCTTCGAGGATGTCTACAACAAAAATCTCCTGACAGGTTTTCGGCGCTTTCAGGAGATGGGCAAACTGGAGATCATCACCTGCGGCGCCACCCATGCCTTTTTGCCGCTCATGGATCTGTATCCCAATGCGGTTCGCGCCCAGATTCAAATCGCGAAGCAGGACTACGAGCGGCATTTTGGGTGTCCGCCAAACGGAATATGGAACGGTGAATGCGGATATTATCCGGGGCTCGAAAAACATCTTGAGGAAGCGGGTATCAAATACTTTTTTGTCGACGCGCATGGGATCCTGTACGCCGACGCTTTACCCCGCTACGGTGTATTCGCGCCGCTCTATTGCCCCAATCGTATCGCGGCTTTCGGGCGGGACCTGGAATCCTCGCGCACAGTATGGTCGGCGGAGAGCGGATACCCGGGTGATCCGGACTACCGCGAATTTTACCGTGATATCGGTTTTGATTTGGAATTTGATTATATCAAACCTTATATCCATGAATCCGGACTCAGGACAAATACGGGAATCAAGTATTACAGAATCACCGGAAAAACCATGTATAAGGAACCCTATAACAGGGAGAAAGCGCTTGCCAAAGCGGAAATACACGCCGGGGATTTTCTCCAAAACCGCGAAAAACAAATGGAGCAGCTCTCTGATCTGATGGGCGGACGCGCTCCCATTGTGGTCTCTCCGTATGACGCCGAACTCTTCGGGCACTGGTGGTACGAAGGCCCCGAATTTCTGGATTCGCTTATACGCAGGATCGCGCAGAACACAGGCACTCTTGAACTCATCACTCCATCGGAGTATCTGGAGCGCTGCCCCGATCAGCAGGTCGCGCAGCCTTCATTCTCAAGCTGGGGCAATAAGGGCTATTCCGAGGTATGGCTGAACGAGAGCAACGACTGGATATACCGCCATTTGCACAAGGCCTGCGAACGCATGAACGAACTCGCCAATACCCACCGCAATGCCGGGGGGCTGGAGATGCGCGCCCTCAATCAGGCCGCGCGGGAATTGCTTCTGGCGCAAAGCTCCGATTGGGCATTCATCATGAAATCAAATACTATGGTTGAATACGCCGTCAAACGAACAAAGAGGCATATCAACCACTTCACCGATCTGTATTACGCCATTAAGGGAAAAAATATCGATGAAGATTTTCTGAACACCCTTGAGCGGCGAAACACCATCTTCCCCGGGATCGACTACCGCGTCTATTGCGACTGACAGCGAAGCGCGCGGTTTTTGTCTTTACATACAAGCTCTGGATGAATTGCGAGGCACGTCCCCGTCGGCTTTTCGAGACGGCACGTGTCGAGCAATTACATCCAGAGCGCTTATCTGCTGAAGGCACGCCTGAATCCGGGTACCGACATGGGGTTGACGAACTGTCCGTAGCGGCGCAGCTCAAAATGCAGATGCGGACCGGTGGAGTAGCCGGTACTTCCAACGTAGCCGATGACCTGTCCCGCGCGCACCCATTGCCCGCCGGAAAC
The DNA here is from genome assembly GCA_031283155.1 of Spirochaetota bacterium. Classification (GTDB taxonomy): domain Bacteria; phylum Spirochaetota; class JAGLSM01; order JAGLSM01; family JAKPMW01; genus JAKPMW01. The sequence continues at coordinate 17,167 of JAITCI010000020.1, forward strand.
GATAAAGCGCTGCATATGCCCATAGATGCTTGAATAGCCGTCGGTATGCTTCACCATAACCATCCGCCCATAGCCGCCATTCCATCCCGCAAATTCCACCTGCCCGCTGCGGGCGGCAACAATCGCGGTTCCATAGGGCAGCGCTATATCAATGCCTGGATGGAATTGATGCCCGAGGGTAAAGGGATCACGCCTGTAGCCGGGCACGGATGATATCCACCCGCCCCGCGCAGGCCGGACAAAATCCATACCGAGGGCTTTATCCATCTCTTCTGCGGAAAGCCTGGCACCGGGAAGAAAAATGACGCTCCCGGTTTCCAGCTCATCGCGCGCAAGACCGTTGGCCTCCTGTATGGCCGTACCCGCAATTTTATAATCCTTGACGAGCTTCCCGATGGTGTCGCCCTTTTTCACCTTGTAATAGATCCCTTTTTGGTTGGGGATGGTGAGTTGCTGCCCAATGGTGATCACATGCGCATCGGAGAGCTTGTTCAGACTGATAAGCGCGTCCAGGTTGACCCCTGTTTTCTCGGCAATGCGCGAAAGGGAATCGTCCTTATTGACCGTGTAGGAAAAGAGTTTTAAGGTGGCAGGTTCCGGCCCCCCCTGAGGACCGGCAAGATTGGCGCGCGCCTCGTCTGCGAGGAACATTTTGAAAAAGAGATCGTTCTCATCCACGCCGGCAATTTGCGCCCCAAAAAGCGGCTGCCCGCCGGAAACAGCCCAGGTCATAAAGACACAGAAGAACAAAAAACCAAGAGCAAAAACAACAAGCATGAGTCTCGGCGAAAAAAACCCGTGGCTGCGGGCAGCATCATGTTTGTACCGCATATGCGCAGCAGGGCAGGATTTCCGATCTCCCTGCGCCAATACAGTATTCTTCATGTCAGTATCCCGTATCCGAGAAAATGATCCGATACGCATATCCATACAGCAATGTCGGTCAGCCATGACCTTTGCTTAACATCTCAGCTAAGTCTAGGCTTGATCATGCCGAAGGTCAAGTATACTATTATAGGACGAATCGGCATTGCTCGATATCCTGTAATGCGCAAAAATAATGTGTCCGCGGAGGATACCATGGATAGACACATCGACGACACAATTCGCTCCATCGGAACAGACAGGATGGATGATTTTGAAAAAAGAGCCCTGCTCGACAAGATCCAGGAGCGGGACAAAATCAAAAATATCCGCGAAAATGCCAAAAATGCCCCGCCTCGCGCGCCGGAACAAAACAAACAGCGCCCGGCGGCAGCGCGTCCGGCGGCGAGTCCCGCCGCAGCGCCAGGCGCGGCACCCGCTCAAGCCGTTCGTCGGCCGACCGCGCCGCCTCAGCCGCAAAAAGTCAAAAAGCCGCAGGTTCAACAGACGCCTGCGGTCAAAAAACAGCGCGGACACCTCATTGAACGCCTCTTCCTGCGCTTTCGTTCCTCGGGCGTTATGCAGGGCGAGTATCTTTCGCAAAGATTCCTCGGCTTCCTGCATGGCAAAACACGGGACAGGCTTTTCGATCTTGGGCTGGTTACGTCTTCGCTTGCGCATCCGACAGACGAATTTCAACCCAGGCTGGTCGCCGCAATGGCAAACCTGGGTTCCAATTATTACGAGCTTGTCGTTCGCCTGGACGAACTCCACGACAAAACTCTGCTGAACGGTTTGGCGGAGTTCTACTCGCCGGGTACCCCCAAGCTGGTTAAGCCGGAAACCATAGGGCCGGAACTCATAACGCTCTTTAAGCGCATTTATATTCTTCGCGATTATGCCCAGAGCGCGGAAACCGCTGCTATACGCGCCCTCGAGATTGAGGCGCAGGCGGAAGGCAAATCCAATTCGGTGCTTTCATTCAATATTCAGCGCGCGAGAAGGAGCATCGATTTTATTTTTGACGAACTGCAGAGCAGCCTCCATATCGCCATTTTGAATATCCCCAGGCGTTATTGGGGTTATGGGCATCCAGATCTGGAAGATATGCTGAAGCTTGGCCCGGAGGATCGCGTCGGTTCCATGACCGAAAAACTGATGCGCGAATTGAAAAATCCAAAGAGCGAAAAATCCGATTCTGCGGAAAAATCCGAATCCAAAGGCAAAGAAAAGAGCCAGCCGGGAAAAAAGGAACTTCCGAAGATCTACGCATCCCATTATCCGTCCAATGTGCAATTAGGCCTGGCTATTATGAAGAGCTATTCCCTCGAAGAAGAAACGGAAATTGCCTCCGGGCGCGATATACCGGTCGCCTATATGGGTGAAAATTCGAAGATGTTTTATACAGTGATTTTCTTCGAGATCTTCGACCGCGAATACTCCTGTATGTTTTCGGGCAACAGAATCAAGACTGCCATTGATTATCAGGACGGAGAGCGCCGCGACGCGCATAAACTTCTGGAGGATTCGCTCTATGCGCTGGATGAAACGCGCAATAACCTGAAGGAGCTGAACCGAATCACGATGGAGCATCACAACATTCAGAGTTCAACCAGGCTGACCCCGGTTCAAAGAGCGGCGTCCCTCGATAAACTCGCCCAGGCGCAGGAGCGTGCCGATCTGCAAACCCGGAGCCATCTTGGAAACGCCCTGGGGCGCGCAGAGGCAACGCTCAAATTATTGATCGACGCGCGGCACATGATACGCAACCCCGAGGAGATCATTCACTTCAAATTCTCCGACGCGGAGAAACGCAGGCTTGAGGGCTGCTCCATTATGGATGCGATTGAGGAAACATACGGTTTCGTCTCCGCCATGCGCACACGGCTGGTCATCGGCGATCTTGCCGGTTCGGGTAAAGAGATTGCCCAGGAGATGGTCTTTGATATGCGCGTCACAAGACCGGAGCGGCCAAAACCGGACGAAGCGGAACGAGCCGAACCTCGTGACTCAGCAAAAAATGAGACCAAAGCAGATCTGCCAACAGTGGAAACCATGACGCCCGGCGCGGCAAATCCGGCACCCGGCGGTCTTAGCGGGACTACGGCGGAACTTGCGGCGGCGCTCGCGGGTCCAATGCCCAAACCTAAGGTGCCTGCCGCTCCCGGCGCGCAGAATGCGGCACCCCGCAAACCCTCGCTCGCCGAGGAATTAAACGCCGCGAATCAGGCGAACAAACCTGCCGCTCCCGGCGCGCAGAATGCGGCACCCCGCAAACCCTCGCTCGCCGAGGAACTCAACGCTACGAATCAGGCGCACAGGCCTGCCGCCCCCGGCGCGCAGAGCACGGCACCCAGGCCTGCCGCTCCCGGCACCCAGAGCGCAGCCCCCAGGCCTGCCGCCCCCGGCACCCAGAACGCAGCCCCCAGACCTGCTGCCCCCGGCGCGGCACCCCGCAAACCCTCGCTCGCCGAGGAACTCAATGCGGCAAATGCAGCGCCCAAGCCCCCGGTGCCGCCCCAAAAAGGCTGAACTGCAACGCGCTGTATTCTGCCCGCGCAGGAAACCGGAACACTCTGTTTTCTTTTCGCTGCTATAAATACCATTCCGGTTCCATAATTTTGTTCATATCGGGCGGCGATTGGTGGAGTATTTCAATGAAAATATGCGCGATATCGGGATCAAATTGCGTCCCCTTATTGGATTCCAGCTCCGCCAATGCCGTTTCAACATTCAGCGCATCCCTGTATGCACGGTCGGATATCATGGCGTCAAAACTGTCCGCAATGGCTATGATTCGCGCGTGTAAAGGAATGTTCTCTCCCCGCAAACCCTGCGGATACCCTTTGCCGTCATACCGCTCATGATGGTGGTAAATCGCGGGTACCAGATCCTCAAAAGTCTGCATGGATTTAAGAATATTGGCCCCTATTTCGGAATGCGCCTTAATGGTGCCGTATTCGGCATCGGATAATTTGTCGATCTTATGCAAAATCGCATCCGGTATACCAATTTTCCCGATGTCATGCAGGAGCGCGGCCATTCTTAAGTGTTCAATGCTGCCTGCACTCAAATCCAAACGCTTCCCTATGCTTAGGGCATATTCCATAACCCGCCGCGAATGTCCGGCGGTATGCTGATCTCTGGCGTCCAATGCCTCCGTGAATGCTATAACTATTTCCAGATTGGTAGTTTTCCTGGATGTAAACACTCAAATTCCTCTGCTTAATCCCGGAAGCCGCAATCGCGGCTTCCGGGCAAGGCTTCCCAAAAATTTCATGCAATCGCGCGAAACGCCTGCTCCAGATCCTCGATGATGTCGTCTATATGCTCGGTGCCGATGGAAAGGCGGACGGAATTGGGCTTGATCCCTGAGGCAAGCTGTTCCTCGGCGCTCATCTGCGAATGGGTGGTCGACGCGGGATGGGTAACGAGTGATTTCACGTCCGCAACATTGACCAGCAGGGAGAACAGTTTCAGGCGATCAATAAAAGCCCGCGCCGTATCCGCGCTGCCCTTGATCTCAAAGGTGAAGATCGAGCCTGCGCCCTCTGGGAAATATTTTTTGTATAAGGCATTATCCCGGTGATTCGCAAGCGATGGGTGGTTCACCTTTTGCACCTTTGGATGCTTTGTTAAATAGTCCAATACCTTCAGGGTGTTATATACATGCCGCTCAACGCGCAATGACAATGTTTCCAGCCCCTGCAAAAACAGGAAGGAGTGAAACGGCGAGAGCGCCGCTCCGGTATCGCGCATCAGCGTCACGCGAATCTTAATGATATACGCAAGACTCCCGGCGGCCTGGGTAAGCACCGCGCCGTGATAGCTCGGGTTGGGCTGCGTCAATCCGGGGAACTTATCGTTTTGCGTCCAGTCAAATTTACCGCTGTCAATGATAACCCCGCCGAGGGTTGTGCCATGCCCGCCGATGAACTTGGTGGCGGAATGAACGATGATATCCGCGCCGTACTCTATCGGGCGCAGCAGGTAAGGCGTCGCGAAAGTATTATCCACGATCAGCGGAATGCCGTGCTTGTGCGCAATATCCGCGACGGCTTTAATATCCACGATGGTCGAATTGGGGTTGCCGAGGCTCTCGATAAAAATGGCTTTTGTGTTTGGCTTGATGGCCTTCTCAAAATTCGCGGGCGTACCGCCGTCCACAAACGTGACCTCTATCCCAAACTCGGCGAAGGTGTTGGCAAAGAGATTATAGGTCCCGCCGTAGATCGCGTTGTCGGATACGATATGGTCGCCCGAGCGCGCGATGTTTTGAATGGCATAGGCAGTCGCCGCCGAACCGGACGCTGTCGCGAGCGCCGCCGCGCCGCCCTCAAGCGCCGCAATCCGTCTCTCGAATACGTCGTTTGTGGGATTCATCAAGCGGGTGTAGATATTGCCGCCCTCGCTGAGCGCAAAACGCCCCGCCGCCTGCGCTGTGTCCTTAAAAACGTATGAAGTGGTTTGGTAAATCGGCACCGCCCGCGCGTCCGTAGTGGGATCGGACGCTTCCTGCCCTACGTGTACCTGCAGGGTTTCGAATCTGTAGTTTTTTTGGGTATCCATGGTACGCTCCTTGTGATTTTTACATATAAAACCTATATTTTTACTATGTTATAATAGTATCGGAAATAAGACGGTATGGCAATAAATTTTTTCAAATTCAGATAATTTTGCATACTCTTCAAAACATACAGTACCTATTATACAATGTGAGCAATGGCGAAGGGATGCAACTATGCAAATATCCACCAAAGGACGCTATTCCATACGGATGCTGCTGGATCTCGCGGAACACAAAGACGAAGGCTTTATTTCCCTGAAAGAAATTGCGGATCGGCAGGGCATAAGCAAAAAATATCTGGAACAGCTCGTCACGCTCCTGCACCAGTCGGATATATTGCGTACAAACCGAGGCTACCAGGGCGGCTATATGCTCGCCAAAGCACCCGGGCAGTATACAATAGGGCAGATACTCCGGATCACCGAGGGCGGCCTGTGCCCGGTGGCGTGCCTGAAGGACGACCCCATCCAATGCGAACGCAGCGGCCATTGCCAAACCCTGCCTGTATGGAAAGAATTGCAGCGCATCACCAATGAATACCTCGACAGCGTGACCCTGCAAACAATCCTTGACAACAAAAAGGACGCCGCCGGGAATGAGTATTCTATCTGAGTGATGACGCCGCGCAACCGGAAGAGACTCCGGCGTTCAGAATTACGGTAATAATTATGTATATATAAGTGTCGTAGATACCATATTATGGATTAAAACCATACAGGAGGAATTTTCAATGGATCTCATGGCTTTACTGAAGACCGTAGCCGCCAGCGCGCTCGGGCAATTCGCCAATCAGGCGGTCGGGAAAGCGCTCGGACAGAAGGGCTCTAAAATAATTGGGCAGACAGGCAGGCAGGCCATCAATCAGGCGGTCGGGCAGGCCGTTAATCAGGCGGTCGGAAAAACCACCAGCCAGCCGACGAATAAAACCACGACTCAAAAAACCGGCAAATAAAGCGTCCAAAACCGCGCCCCGCAAAATTCCGCAGGGCGCGATAGAATCCAGCGTCACTCAAACATAGGCGTGGACAAATACCGCTCGCCCGTGTCCGGCAGCACCACAACGATATTCTTGCCTGCGCTCTGCTCCTGCCGCGCCGCCTGCACAGCCGCCCAGAGCGCCGCGCCCGACGAAATACCGACGAGCAGCCCTTCTGCGCGCGCGATCTCGCGGCTTGTCCGAAAAGCGTCCTCATTTTTGACGGGGATGATCTGGTCATAAATTTTCGTGTTCAGGATTTCGGGGACAAAACCCGCGCCTATACCCTGGATCTTGTGCGATCCGGCGCGGCCTTCCGACAGCATCGGCGAGTCGGCGGGCTCAACCGCGATAATTTTTATCTGGGGCTTTTTCCCCTTCAGATACTCGCCCGCGCCGGTGATCGTGCCGCCCGTGCCAATGCCCGACACGAGAATATCCACCGCGCCGTCCGTGTCCTCCCATATCTCGGGGCCTGTGGTCTCGCGGTGAATTCTGGGATTGGCGGGATTCACAAATTGCCCGGGAACAAACGCGCCGGGCGTTTCCGCCGCCAACTCTTCCGCCCGGGCGATAGCGCCCTTCATGCCCTTTGCGCCCTCGGTCAGCACAAGCTCCGCGCCATAGGCCGCAAGCAGCTTCCGACGTTCAACGCTCATGGTTTCGGGCATTGTCAGGATGATGCGATAGCCTTTGGCCGCCGCAATAAACGCAAGCCCAATCCCAGTATTGCCGCTGGTGGGCTCGATGATCACGCTGCCCGGCTTCAGCTTGCCGCTCTTTTCCGCGTCCGCGATCATGGCGTACGCGATACGATCCTTGACGCTGCCCGCAGGATTATAGTATTCCAGCTTCGCGATCAGCGTTGCGTCCAGTTTCAGCGACTCGGCATATTTGTCGAGTGAAAGCAGCGGGGTTTTCCCAATGAGTTCCGTCAGACTATGCGCAATTTTTGGCATGGCGTCTCTCTCCTTTACATAGATAACATACGATATTCGTATGTATTGATAGGGTACACACCTTTTGGGGTGGTTGTCAACATTAAATTTTTTTATAGCCCCTCCCTGCTGACATGGATGTCAGCACTCCGCGCGAGCCAGGAGGGCGGTAGCTGCGGAGCTGACAAGGATGTTTTCACTCCGAGCTGCGACAGGATGTCGCAAGTAAGCGAGGAGAGCGTTCAGCCTCTTTGGCTTCCCCCCCGCCGTGTACAAAAAATTGGCGCAGGCGCTGTATGCAAAACAAATACGGCGTGTTACTTGCGTCGCTCGAAAACAAGGATGTTTTCGCCTACTTTGTACGCTTCGCGCCGCGCGCTTCCGAAGTAGGAGTACGTGCTTCGGAAAAGGATGGCGCGACCGGCGCGGGGTACTTCCCGAAGATTCCTCGTAGCATGGACGCGAAGACCCCGCGCTAGCCAGGATTGCGAATAGCGCGGGGCAATCTGCTCGCACCGCCGCAAAAAGTCGGCGGGGGGTATGCCCTTCGGGCATTGCTGAAAGGATGGATTGTATCGTCGCTATCGCGACGAACAGCATCGCAGACGTGAACTTGCGGGAAGCAACACTTGTTAACGCCGAGCGAATTTGGTGCAGAAAACGCCTTATGTATACGCGCAGAGAAGTTCCGCGCGAGTTTCCAGATCAAGCGCCATGCTGTATACTGTACTCATGGAAAATGGAAAACCATCCCTCGTGCCTTCGGACGCCGACCGCATGGAGCTGCGCGCGCTCGTTGCTCAATTTGGCGAAAATATAGAAGAGTATAAAGATCAGAAATACAACGAAGACCGGGTGCGCAGCGAGTTCATTGATAAATTTTTCAGGCTCCTCGGCTGGGATATGGGCAACGATACCGGCACGGGCGAAGTTATACGGCAGGATGACGTAAAAATCTCTGGCAGAACGAAAAAGCCCGACTATGGCTTTTATATCGGCAAGAACCTCAAATTTTTTCTGGAGGCGAAAAAGCCCGCCGTTGATATCAAGGGCGGCGCGAGCCCGGCGGAACAGATACGGCTCTATGGGTGGAACAAAAAGCTGCCCATTTCGATCCTGACCGACTTTGAGGAATTTGCGGTATACGACACGCGCATTAAACCCAAATCCGGCGCAACAAAAAAGGAACCCGCAAGCGTAGCGCGCCCGTTTTACTGCACATTCCGGGAATACGAGGAGAAATTTGACGAGATATACGCCCTCTGCTCGCGGGGCGCCGTCGCGGGCGGCAGCCTGGACGCATTCGCGGGAAAAACAAAGGGTTCGTCCGAGGTGGACGCAGATCTTTTGCAGCAGATTGAGATCTGGCGAATGAGCCTCGCAAAAAATATATACAAACACAATGAGAATCTTTCCGTCTTTGACATCAATACTGCAGTGCAGAAGATGATCGACCGTATCATGTTTTTGCGGATTGCCGAAGACAGGGGCATTGAGAAAGAAAATTTATTGCTGGAAACAACCAGAGCCGCAGACGTCTATGCGGAACTCAAAAAGATCTTCGGGCAAGCCGTTACAAAGTATAACGCCGGATTGTTCGCGAAAGATGATTGCATCGATAGTGTGTATATCGACGATAAAGAGCTGAAAGAGATCATCGAAAATCTCTATTACCCCCGGTCGCCGTATCTTTTTGACGTTTTGCCGGTGGAGATTCTGGGCAGTATTTATGAACGCTTTTTGGGAAAGACAATACGCTTAACCGCAAAACAGGTTAAGGTTGAAGAGAAGCCCGAGGTCAAAAAAGCGGGCGGCGTGTACTATACCCCGCAGTACATCGTGGATTATATCGTACAGAATACGGTGGGGGAAAAGATCAAGGGCAAAACCCCGGAAGAGATTGCAGAGATACAGATCTGCGATCCCGCCTGCGGCTCAGGTTCTTTTTTGATTGGCGCGTATCAATGCCTGTTGGATTACCATCTTGCGTATTATACGCAGGCAAAGAATGTGCAGGCCGCGATCAAGGACAGGAGGATGTACAATACGTCTTCCGGGGCATACAAGCTCACGATAGCGGAGAAGCAGCGTATTCTGACAAATTCCATCTTTGGGGTGGATATTGACGCGCAGGCGGTCGAGGTCAGCAAGCTCTCGCTGTACCTGAAGCTGTTGGAGGGCGAGACCATGGAGGCCGAAGAGCAGAACCGATTTGCGCACTCCTCTATGGCGCTTCTGCCCTCGCTCGAGGAGAATATCAAGTGCGGAAATAGTTTAATCGGGACAGATATTCGCAAGCAGCAGGATTTTTCTTTCAATGACGACGCCTTGTGCAGGATGAATCCCTTTGACTGGATAAGCGAGTTCCCGGCGGTTTTTCGAGAGGGGGCTAGAACAGGACGTCCTGTCCCGCGCAGCGACAAGGATGTCGCGGTAGTGCGCGGGGGCTTTGACGTGGTGCTGGGCAATCCGCCGTATGTACGCCCGCATAAAATAGATGAATATTGGAAAAAGTATTTTTGGAAAGAATACAAAACTTTTGTTGCGAAATCTGATATGTATAGCTGTTTTATGGAAAAAGGGATAAATATACTGCGTTGGAATGGGCTGATTGGTTTTATCGTACCGATTACATGGACGTCACTGGAAAGTTTCCTCTCTATCAGAGAGTATATACTTGATAAATGCGCAATTGTGCAAATGGCGCAATTACCTAAAAAGGTATTTGATAAAGCAACCGTCGAAACCTGCATTTTTGTGTTCAAGAAGCAAATTACCGACGGCAATCAAATAATCAATATCTTCAGGGTTAATTCAGATTCCACCTCTTCGCCGATCAGAAGTTTTTTACAAAGTGAAATTAAAAACAGCCATCTCAGTAATTTTCAGTTATACGGAAGAGATTTCGGAAAGAAGATAATCGAAAAAGTCAAAAATATTGGAATGCCATTGGATAACTATGTGTCATTAACCTATGGTTTCAAAACGGCGGATGACGAAAAATTTCTTTCAAAAAAGAAAATAAACAAAGACTATAAGCCCTTTATAAGAAGCGCGGATATCTTCAGGTACAGATTTAATATGCCCGGCGAATATGTATGGTACGTACCGGAAGTTATGATTAAAAATAAATCCACAGCAAGACCAGGCAATATTGAACGATTTTTATCAGAAAAAATTATTGTTGCAAGAATGGGAAATATGTTGATTGCCTCATATGATAATGGGGGCTTGTTTGTTAAGGATGCAATGCTTTTGCTGAAAAAAAGCGGCATATCTCTGAAGTATATTTTAGCGTTAATCAATTCGCGATTGATGAATTATTACTATCAGGAATATTTTGTAACTATTGATGTTCTGAAAAATGCTCTGCTTAGTTTACCAATTGCCCATATACGATTAGATAACGCATCAGATAAACAAAAACACGATAATCTCGTCTCTCTTGTTGATAAGATGCTGGAACTCAAGCAGAAGGAGGCTTCCGAACAAGACACGCAGCGAAAAAATATTCTTCTGCGGTTTATAAACGATATAGATAAGGAAATCGACGCGGCGGTATACGCCCTCTACGGTTTGACGGAGGAGGAGATTGCGATTGTCGAGGGTCTGAACCACAACAAGGCATTGAGCCACGAATAACGCGAATGAAAGACTCGAATAAGACAAAAAACCAAACTGGGGGTAAATACAAAAACAAGGCATAGGGCTCAGGGGTGCTGCGAAAAACAGCTTTTGGCTTTGTCTTTTACCCAAAACTTTTTTAGGCTTTTATTTCGAGCCTTTATTCGGTCTTTTTCGTGGCCAAATGTGCTTTTTTTTGCGGCAGCGGAACGGCAATTCGGAGAACAAGAGCTGCGGCACATCCGTAGAGCGGCGGGGCGTTGTTTAATTCATATGGCTTCGTTGTTTTGTTCAGTATGCGATAACCGTTCCCAAAAACAAAAAAATCCTCAGCCTTGCCGCCCTCTCGCGGGATTTTGCCCCCAATTTGCTATGATCTTCTTTTTGCGCTCGAGATCCTTGATCCGAAAATTGATGGTCTTGCGGTAGTCAATATCGCCGACGTGGATGCGTCTGGCCTCGTCCAGGATCGCGTCGATCAGACCGCCGGAGAGACGGATGGAGCGGTTTTTGTAGATCATGGCCGCCAGGCGTTTGGCTTCGTCCCAGTAAACGATGGCTTCGCGGTAGTAGTGTTCGGCGATCTGAAAGCCCTTCGCGAGTTCGTCGGCGTACTCAAGGTTAAAGAAGTATATCTCTTCCTTGTCGTAGCGGTAGCCAAGCTGGAGGTAGCCCTGCGCGATCAGAAACGCAATGCGCGCGCGCAGGAGGCGTTTATATTGCTCATGCTCGGCCTCGGTGCGAATGACGCAGAGCGCCTGGATGGGGTGCTTGTAGGGTGCATTGAGCGCGACCTGCAAAAAATAGATGTTTTGCTCGGTCGAATCGGTCGAGGGCATATGATTTTGGGTAAAGAGGGCATAAAACTCTTCCACGTATTTGAGCTTTCGGCGCTGGGGTATAAATCCAAAATCGTCCGCGTCGGCGGTCAGAATAGAAGCGGCCAGCAAAAGCAGCAAAACCGCGCATATATGCCGCCGAAACATACCCTCAAATCTGCTGCGATCCATGCCGATTCCTTTAAGAGTGGTGCCTTTTAATTTTCGGCAGGAAACAGGATCGCAATGAGTCCCGCTTGACACCACGCTTGATCTGGAACTTGTATTCGTATATACTGAATGGTTGCGAAATGCCGGGGATTGGGGTTTGTGCAGGAGACACATATGCCGATAGCTAAAGAAAGCTATTTTACGCGCGAGCATTACGAAAAGGCCTCCGGCTTTGCGAATCCCGCGCTCGCGGAGCTGGTGGTGCATTGTCTCGAACTGGTGGCGGAACTCTGGAAGAGCGGTCTCTCCTTTCGCTTTAAGGGCGGCAATTCGCTGCTGCTTATCCTCCCGCAGCCGGAGCGCTTTTCGATTGACGTGGACATAGTCACCGAGGCAAGCCGCGCGGAGCTGAACCAGATCATGACCGAAATCGTTTCCCCCGCGCGATCCTCCGTCTTCAAACGCTTTGAGGTGCGCCCCCATAAAACCAAACCCTGGCTTCCGATGATCAGTTTTAACCTCCATTTTAATTCGTTATACCAAAGCGAGGAAGACGCCTTTGTGATGCTGGACGCGGTGCTGGAGAATGCCCCGTATCCCGGGGTGATGCGGCCGCTGGTCTGCGGGGATATATATGCCGCAGATCTACAGATAGAAACGCCCAGCACCTCGGGGCTCATCGGGGATAAACTCTTAACGCTGGGACCAGCAACCCTCGGCATCCCCCTGGGCAAAGGGAAAGAGGCGCAGCGCCTGAAGCATATATTCGATGTGTCCACCCTGCTGCGCGGCGAATACGATCTTGCGCTTGTGCGCGAGGCGATTGATGCCTGCGTAAAACAGGAAAACGCCTTGCAGCAAAAAAGCTGCGTCTTTCCGGATGTGCGGGAGGATACACTATCCTTTCTTGCGCAGACTCAGGGCTTGAATGACGAACTCTGCACGCAGGCGGCGAATGAGGAACGCAATGTTATGGGGGCGAAGTACGCAACTCCCGGGGAGTATCTTGCGGCATGCAGGCGCGAGATCTTGCAGGGTTTCCATGAATTTGCCGCGCACCTCTTCAGGACGAAATATTCCTGGCAGCGCCTCGCGGAAGACGCCGCGAGCATCACGGCATTGCTCGAAAAATTCGCAAACATGAACGTACTCTGAAGTATGGAGATTCAGGAAAGCGTCCCGCTCGCCCCCTATACGACCTTCCGCATTGGCGGAAACGCGCGCTGGTATTGCGCTCCCCAAACAAGCCATGAAATTTGCGCCGCCCTTGCCTGGGCGCGGGAGCGCGCGCTCCCCTGGTTTGCGCTGGGACGAGGCTCCAATCTGCTCGTCGCCGATGCGGGCTATCCCGGTCTCATCATCCATACGCTGGGGATGCATTCGATTGCGTGGGAGGGCGCGGCTTGCGCGGCGCTCCCTGAGCAAGCGTGCGTCGTCCGCTGCGGTGCGGGCTGCGCGACCGCTGTACTCGCGGATGAGGCCGCCGGGCGCGGGCTTTCGGGGCTGGAATTTGCGGGCGGGCTGCCGGGCTCCATCGGAGGCGCAAGCTGTATGAACGCGCGCGCGTACGGGAGCGAGATCGCCGATATCTTCATCGAAGCGGAGGTTGTGACCCCGGGAGGCGAAATCATGCGGCGCACGCGCGCGGATATGCGCTATGCCTACAAGCACTCCGCGCTGATGGAGAGCGGCGAAATCGCGTGTTCGGTTACGCTCGCGCTTCTTTGCGCGCGCGATGAAGCTGAACGCGAGATGATCCGCGCGAGAACCGAAGAGAACCGCACAAAACGCGTTACTATGGGGCAGTTCCGTCGGCCGAGCGCGGGCTGCGTTTTCAAAAACGATTATGCCTTAGGTATTCCATCGGGCAAGCTGATCGACGACGCGGGATTAAAGGGGATGCGCGCGGGCTGCGCCGAGGTATCATCGGAACACGCCAATTTTATCGTGAATCACGGGGACGCGCGCGCGGCGGATGTGCGCGAACTGATTGCGCGGATAAAAGATATCATCAACGAAAAATACGGGGTTATGCTTGAGGAAGAAATCACGTATCTGGGTTTTGACTCCGCCGCGCCTCGGCAAGACGCGCCTCATCGAGGGTAACGGTTATCGTGCGCGCGGCTGCGGCATGGACTGTCCCCGCGCTCGCTCCCGGCACGGCGCGGAGATGCTTCGCCTCGGTATAGAGTACCTCCTCGCGCGCGTGGGAGCGCGCCTCGCTGTAGTATAACGCCAGAAGCGCGGCGTCCATGATCTCGCGTTCGGTAAAAACGTACCCCTTATGCCGCCGCCGGAGTATGACGTGCGACCCCGGGTAATTTTTTACGTGAAACCAGAGGTCGTTCCCGGCGGCGAGTTTCAGACTGATGAGGGCGTTCGCCTTCGCGTTTTTACCCACCCAGATGATCGTTTCTTCCTTATTAAAAACGCGGTACGGCAGACTCCGCCCCGTGATCGGCTTTTGCGAAGATTTTTGGGCACCACCGGAATCGCGGGCTTGCGGCGGCGCAAAACGCCGGATGTATGGCAGGAGGAGCGCGAAATCAGGGTAGGCGGGCGTGCCGGCTTCGGCACGAATCGTTTGCAGCGCGCGCAGGGCTGCTTCGAGTTCCTGCATACGCTTATCCAGAGCCGCAAGCCCGCGCCGATATTTCGCCGCGCGCTGAAAAATGCCGGCCACGTTTTCCTGCGGCGTACGCAGCGGATCGAGCGCAACCACGCGCCTGGCCGGAGGCGCGGACTGATCGCCGACAGCGTCCGCGAAGTAATCGGTAAGTTCGACCTCTCTCATGCCGCGCTTAACGAGCCGGAGCTGCGCTTTCAGGAGTTCGCCGTCACGGCTGATCTCTTCGTGCCGCGCGTACTCTTTTTGATCCAGGCGCACCCGCTCGATCAGCGCGGTTTGCTTGCGTATGCGGGCGTCTATTTGCGCGAGGAGGCGCGTTTGGCAGAGAGAAAAATAACGGCGGAGAGCTGCATCGTCCGCGCCTGGGGCGAATGTGGGAAGCTCTTCCTGCGCGGAAACGGGAAACGAGTTCCCGTTTATTATCTGCTTCCCATTCACGAGAAGAGCGGGAGAAGCCCGGCGGGAGAACGCGCAATACACAGAATCGTTATCTTCAATTTCTTCTTGCCGCTCTTCCGCCCCCATACAAATAACATCTGTAAGCGCCGCATTATCCGGCAGCTCGCGCGCATCCTCCGCGTGTCGCACGCGCGCAGCGGAAAACACAACCTCGCCGCGCCGATCAAGCAAACGATCCAACCGCGCGCCGCCAAGGTATTTGCGCAGAGCCATCACCGCGCCCCGTGGATGCTCGCCTGCCCCCTTGAGTTTTTCGCTGTGGTACGCGCCGCAAAATCCGCCCCTGCCATCGGGGAGAATGAACAGAATAATGCGCTCAGGGTACCGCGAGAGACAAAACTCGTAGACCTGGGGAAAGGGTTCCGCTATATGGTCAACGCAAAAGCCATTCTCTTCCACAGAACCCTCCGGTGTTCCAAAACGATTATACTATTATATTATAGTATAGCTTAGATTAGGAGGTGTGCAATGACCGATGCTGAACAGGAAGAATTGGAAAGGCTTCGACGCGAAAATGAACAGCTGAAACAAAAAGTTCAAAGAGGAAAGACCCTGGAACTCAGGGTCAGCCAAAAGGGCGCGCTTTCGGTGTACGGCCTGAATCGCTTCCCCGTAACCCTGTACAAGGAGCAATGGGAGCGCCTGCTTGAGATCTCGGATTCAATTAAGGAATTTATCAAGCAGCATGAGGGCGAACTGGCGGTGCGGAACAAGCCGGAATAACACCGGCTTAAGGATCTTCAGAGAAAAGGGCTGCCTCAACGACGGGGGCAGCTCTTTTTTTATGGTACAGCGCGGGCGCGCTCGCTGTACATTTTTCCGTATATTTCATATATATGCGACTCCCATCCGAACGCTATAAAACACATGGCGAACTTTCCCCGCTCGCAATCTATACCGCGCGGATGTTCCGGGTTGTGATCATCATCGCGCTTCTGGTGCTATGCCGGAGGGCGGTTCCCGACACCGGAGGAAAATGCCTCGCCGCGAGTATCACGCCGGAAGGCGATCAGATCACGGGGAGTTTTACCTATCCCGCCGACAGAGAGTATTGCCCGGCGACTGTTCACGCTGTATGGACGGATGCGCTGCTCTATCTCTCCGGCGGGCTCGGGGTGTTCTCCGAGCGCTTTTTCCGGCCCGAGGAGCGTTTTGTCGCCGACCAATTCGGATATGTAATATATTCAAAAACGGATCCGAAAATGGGCATATACGCGCCCAATGGAGAGCTGATTTTTGAACACTCCGGGGCGGCATGGCCGAGGCTTGCGGGTTCCGCAGAATGGATATTTCTTTTTACCGGCGATCAGTCGGGGGTCGCCTTTTTGGATCGGCAGGGCGGAGAAATGGGCGGCGGTTTTCAGCAATTCGCCTCTATGGTAACCGCCTGGGCATATACGGAAGCTGATCAGAGCGCCGTGCTGGGGATGATGGACGGCAGCATCGAAAAGATCAGCGTCATCGAGAACCGCAGCCTCTGGCGGATCGAGCCGCCTGCGGGCAGTCTGCCCGTGATCAAAGGGCTTGCGGCGGCGTTAAGCGGCGTGGTTGCGGTCAGCGGCTCCGACCCGGAGTATATCTCCATGATCGACCACAAGGGGCAGGTACTCTGGAACCGCAAAACCGAAGGCGATTTGCGCACGCGCGTTATGGTATGCGCAACCGAAAATTTTGCTGTTACGCACACGCGGGATACGGCCGTCATTCTGTGCCTCGATACGGGCAGGGTATTTGCCGCGCTGAAACCGATTGCGGACGAGCGCATCACCTGGATTTCAGTCGCGGAATCGCCCCGCGCTCTGTACCTCTCCGTTTCGCAGGGTTCGCGCACCACGATCTATCATATCGCCGCAAATGGCCGCGTCCGCGACTGCGCGGTTGTCGATTCGCCCTGGGCGGAGCTTGCGCTCACTGCGGACGTCCTCCTTGCCATAACAACGCGCGATGCGCTGAACCTGTACCAAAATCCCGGGGAGGCGGAGTAATGCGAACCCAAAAACGCCCCCTGCAAAAAATGCGCGCTGCGGCGCTCATCGCGATCCTCTCCATATCGGCGACGATAACAGGCGCTGTTTTTGAGTGGCCGGTCGCGCGCGTTCTCCTGACCGCGAGCTTCGGCGAAACCCGCAGCGACCATTTTCATAACGGAATTGACATGGGCGGCGACAGCCAGCGGGTGGTACCCATCGCTCCGGGCGAAATCGTCTACTATTTTGACGAGGGGGAGCATCCGCTCTACCGCGAATCCGGCGTGGGCAATTTTATGGTATTGCAGCACACCAACGCGATGCGCAGTTATTACTATCATATGCGCAAAGCCTCCGTCGCCAACGCGCGCGCATCCCTCGCGCACAATGAAACGATTGGACTCAGCGGGAACTCCGGGCGATCCTTCGGCGCGCATCTGCACCTCAGCGTCTCCGACGACAAGGGCTATATCAATCCCTTAAGCCTTTTACCGGACTACCCCGACGCGCGCGCGCCCGAGATCGCGTCCATCCTTTTTGACTTTGACGGGCGCGTGATCACGGTTCCCGATCAGTACCGCGTAAGCGGCCTGGATATTTTCACGCTGCTCGCCCGCGCCTGGGACACGCATGAGGAGATTCGCGCGATAGGGGTACTCGCGCCCTATCAGGTCAGCTTCTCGCTTGACGGGAACACCCTGAAAACGATCACCTTTGACCGGCTCCTCAAAAAGAACGGACGCCTGCTCCTGGCGGACGGCACGGGCTTTGCCGAAACCTGGTCGGGCGAGGGCTTTCTCATCGGCGGGGAACTGCGCAACCTGAGCGGGCAGCACACCATCAGCATCCTCGCGGCGGACTATGCGGGCAATACCGCAAGCAAGTCGGTGAATGTACAATTCAGATAAGAACATGGACGTCGCTTGCGCGCAAAGCGGCTATCCCGCGCGCGTACACGCGAAGCGCGCAAGGCGAGGAGGTACGCTCCTGCGCGGGTAAAAACATGGACGGGGGTGTCAAATATTTTTTCGGACAAGTTTTCAGGATAGTGTGTTTTTGACCCCCGCGACTTTATCTGCATACTCTCCTTGCCGCCGCTCCCCCTGCGTACTTTCCAGATACGCTTTTTCCACAGCAAGCGCAAGCTGATCCGCGCATGAGGTTCCCTTGCTTTGCCCTTTTTGCACACATATAATTCCATTGCACTTTTCCTGTATCCCGCGAACGGTCATTCCGTCAACAAGGCGGGATACGGCCTGCAGGTTGCCATTGCAGCCATTCGCGAATGCAACATTGGTGATAATATCTTCATTGATATCAAAGCTGATTTCGGTTGCGCAGATTCCCTGCGGAGTATAGGTGTATCTCATTTTGCCCCGGACTTGAAAACTGTAGTATATATTATTATAAGCATAAGCACACTCTGCGTGCATGGATGCGAAAAATTAACACGCCCGGCGCGGTCAGCGGCTGACGATCTCGCGGCGGCATTTGGGTAAATTTGACCATGCAATATGATTTTGACAATATCATCGACCGAAGCGGTACGTGCAGTATTAAATATGAACCTGTCTGGCGCGGAAGGCCTGCGGACATATTGCCCCTGTGGGTCGCCGATATGGATTTTGCCGCGCCGCCCTGCGTACAGGAGGCGCTTATCCAGCGCGCCCATCATGGGATCTTCGGATACTCCGAACCGGACGCCGCGTATTTCAGCGCCGTACAGGGATGGTTTGACTGGCGGCCAGAGCGCGAGTGGCTCACGATCACGCCGGGCGTGGTCAACGCCGTTTGCATCGCCATCCGCGCGTACACAGAGCAGGGCGACGGCATTGTTATACAGCAGCCCGTATATCATCCCTTTGAATCGAGCATACGGATAACCGGACGACGATTGCTCGTTAATGAGCTTATTCTCCGCGACGGACGCTACAGCATCGATTTTGACGACTTCGAAGATAAAATCCGGCAGGCTAAATTATTTATTTTGTGCAATCCGCATAATCCCGTGGGGCGCGTATGGAACCGCGATGAACTCATGCGCATGGGCGAAATATGCCTGCGGCACGGTGTTATCGTTATCGCCGACGAGATTCATCAGGATTTTATTTTTCCCGGGCACAGACACCTTGTGTTTGCTGCGCTTGGTCACGATTTTGCCGCGATAACCGTAACCACTACCTCCCCCTCAAAAACATTCAATCTCGCGGGACTGCTGCACGCCAATATTTTTATTTCCGATGCAATCCTGCGCACAAAATTCAACGACGAATATACCAAGTCCGGATTAAGCCAGCCGGGTATTATGGGCATGATCGCCTGCCAGGCGGCATATACGCACGGCGCTGCGTGGCTCGCGGAGTTGCTGGATTACATCGCGCAGAATATGCTCTTTCTGAAAACATATCTTGCCGAGCGCATCCCCGCGATCAAAATGATCGAGCCGGAGGGTACATATCTCGCGTGGCTGGACTTCCGCGGGACCGGAATTCCCCCGCATAAACTGGACGAGACGCTCACGCGCGGGGCAAAGCTCTGGCTGAACGCCGGCCGCTCTTTTGGCAAAGGCGGCGAGGGTTTCGCGCGCATGAATGTTGCCTGCCCCCGCGCTGTGTTACAAGGCGCGCTTACGCGGCTTGCCAATGTGGATTGGGAAAACGCTGAATTTTGACCAGCGCCTGGTACATGGCGCGGAGCTATTTCGATTCTCATGCCATTCAGATCTGTTTCTGATTTTTTATCGCAGATTCTTTTCCAGTTCTTCGATAAAATCCCTCGCGGCTGCCTTCATTACCCCAAAAACGGGACCTAACGACCTGGTGCAGTCCAGAACAAGAACAACGGCTATTGCCTTTCCTGCGTCATCGGGAGTAAGCGAATCTTCCGTATCCACCCTGTACCCTGTATCGCGCGAAGAGCTTATCTCCACCTGTATGCTGTCGATAATGAGTTCTTCTCTGGGATTTTCGGGTACCTTGTACGTCAGTTTATGCAGCGGTATGCGGATCTTGCCGTTTCTGCTGTCGCGAGTTCCGATACTGAGACTTTCGTCAAAAGATATCCATTGATTTCTTGGCTCCACCACCGAGAACTTACTGCCCACCAGACTGCAAAACATTCTTGCCGCCGGCGCTGTTGGCTGCCCGCTTCCATGCGAAGGATATATGGTTATTCTGAAATATTTTGGGTTATTTGCCGTAAAATTTCCCGGGTTTGTGAACAATTCCACCGTTTTTACAGTGGTCATAACCTTATTTCTGATATGCTGAAAGGCAGGAAGAATCAAGGTGGAATTTGTTGCCGACGCGTACTCGCCGCCATGGGGGGATACCAATTTCGTCCGCAATTCCGCTTCGCGCGCCAGGGGCTTGCCTTCGGGAGCATAGCCTATCGCATGGGCTTCAATGTCCCTTCTTGCCCGCAGATCCTTCTGCGCCTTGTCATACTCCTGTCCGTAGGGTATATCCGCGTAGGACTCTTTATCGGTCGAGTAATTGTCGTCGCCATCCGTGAATGTGAGGACAAATTTGTGATCAAACTGCGGCAGCGCGGAATCGTCAAACAGTTTTAATGACTCAGATACCGCGTAGCAAAGCGCGGTGCTGTCCTCAAAATTATTCTGGGCGTTTATGAATTTTTTTGCGCCGTCTGAATTTGCTGACAAAGGATATTTTCTTGCTTCTCTGTCAAAGGCGACAACGCCTATATGCAGCGAGTTTAACGTTCTTTGGGGCTTTTTTTCAGGCGGATCCGGTTTTGTTTCTTTACAACCCGCGAGCAGCAAAACGCAAATGAGTACCGGTATCGCCGGATAATTATAAATTTTGGCAGTAATTTTCATTATTGTTTCCTCTTTATCCGGCGGAGAGTGCGGGGCTGTTTTTGATTGGGAGTAGTGTGTGATGCTGTCATACTACCGCACTCTCGGATACAAGGCTACACACTGAAGGATTGAATTTCAAATAAAAAATGAACTTTTGAGGAAAACTGTCGGGATATTCCCCTGTTTTTACTCAATGAAGGGCTTTGTTTTCATGGAAGAATGACGCCGCGCGTGTTATAATGGAGAACCATATCTCACGGGGGGCGGATGGAAAAATGTTTACAAAAAAGCGTCCTGACGGAACGTATATAAAAGATATGCACTTTTTTGATCGGCTGCTGCCCTATCTCATGCCAACGAGATCGGACGCCGTTATATATTTTGAAACTGAATTTGACGTCACGGAGACGCTGCAATATATCCACCGAAAAAGGAGGGAGGATCCCGCGCGCAAAAACCTGGGTTTGTTCTACATCATACTGTACGCAAGTCTGCGGGTGCTGGCGCAAAGGCCAAAGATGAACCGTTTTGTATCGGGGTACAGATACTATCAGCGGAACAGAATTTCCTTTAACTTTGTGGCGAAACGCGGGCTGAAAGACGACGGCGAGGAACTGAATGTCACGCAGTCTTTCCCGCCGTTTATATCGCTGCATGATTTTTGCGCCAAAATTGACGCCTGTATCCTTTCGCTGAAGGCCGGAGAAAATTCAGACTCTGAAAAACTGAATTCCTTTGTCGCCGGGCTGCCCCGCTTTATAATCAGGTTTATGATGCGGGGTGTGCAATTTCTGGACAGGCACAACGCTCTGCCCATGTCGGCCATTGATTCGCTGCCTTTTTACAGCAGCATATTTTTCACCCATGTGGGCAGCGTGGGCATAGACGCTCCCTTTCATCACAATTTTGAAATCGGCAACTGCGGGATATTCTGCGCCATCGGCAAATTGCGGAAGGAATACCGTTTTACCGCCGACGGCACTCCCACGCCGCGCCGCGTAATAAAAATCACCTATACCTTCGACGACAGAATAGCCGATGGAATTTACTGCGCGCGGGCGGTCGATATGGTCAGCGATCTGGTCAGAAACCCCGAGAAACTCGAGATCCCGCTTGTATTAACCGCCAAGCAAATAGCCGCCCTGGCGCTGGCTAAACGTGAAACCGCAGGGACATAGTGACGCCAAACACAGATGACCGTACCCGTTGATAGATATGCGCTGACTTCCTCACGTCGAGTGTTTGAGCCGCTTGCCGCCAGGCGGCCAGGGCAGGACGTCCGCAAAAAATCCGGCCGCCTTGGCGTGCCCCCCGCCGCCAAACTGCGCGCATATCTTTGAGACGTCGATATCCGCGCGCGCGGTATACAGGGAGATGTGGTAGCGTTCGCCGTCAAACATATAGGCAATACAAATATCGTAGACCTTTTCGAGTTCGCCGAACATTGCGGAATTGCCGCGCAGATTGCAGACGGCGGCTCTGTACCCCGCAAGGGTTGTCTCGTAGGCATACTCCTTGATCAGCCGCGCGCGCCGCCTGGTTTCGTAGGCGTTGATCGCGCGGCCCGGCGCGAGGATCGGCTCGAGATCGCGCATCAGCAGCCCCTGGCGAAGATATTCCTTCCAGAACGGCGCTGTGGGGAGAATGTCATACAACTCCAAACCGTAATTGAGATTTATGGATTCTTCACCGAAACTGAATCTCCATATATCCATATCGCCTATCATCTGCACGATGAGCGGAATTGCTTCGTTCGGGAAAAAAAACTGCCAGGCAAGAACGCAGGCCGCCTCTTCGGTGTTTTGGATACCCAAAACACCGTGTTCCCCTGCCCAGACCGCGTTCTTTTCAAGCGCGGAGATATGGTGATCGACCCAAACGATATCATGGGTGATCGCCCAGAGGCTATCGCGGTCGGGAATGTTTATATCCAGAAAAACGACCTTTTCGCCAGGCGCGATATCCTGAAACCGGAAGGTCATGTCGTGCCGCCAGCCGCAGTAAATTCCTGCTGACGCATAATAAAGAGCGGCGATTGCTCCGGCGCAGCAACCATCCGGATCAAGATGAAAATAAATTCGCATTCAATTTTTCCTTACGTACTTCCCCGCGCGGTAAAAACAGACACAGGCTATTTATCGCCTTTTACAAAGGGTTCAAGGATTCCGGCCAGCGAATTGGTTACTTCGTATACATGCTGCACGGCCTTGATGATAAGCTTATTCCGCGACCCGCCTATTTGATATATATTGCGCACAAACTCCGGTTTGCGAATCTCATGCACATCCCTGATAATGGCGGAAAGCGCGGGAAGGGAAGCGACGACCACTTCGCCAAGCGATCGAAGCGCCTTCGCCGCCAGATTATTCAAAAGATGAATTTTGTCACTCACTGTTTTATACGCAGGCTGATCGCCCGAATACCGCAAAATCGTGTTCTGGGTCTTCTCGCCCTCGGGTTCAGAAGCCGAAACTCTTCTCTCAAAATCCTGCACCTTTGCAAAGAGATCGCTGAACTTATAGAAATAGTCCCCGAGGCTCGCATGGAGCATTTTATTGACAAACTCACCGTCAACCACTATCGAATTGAGCGCCGGACGCACAAGCGGCTCAAACATTCTGTGATTGAAGGCTTTTGCAGCCTGCATCTGCCTGCAATACAGAAATATCGGAAGACCAAATGTTTGCAGCCTCTTGTTTGTCTCTTCGTTATAAAATTCGATATCAGGTATTTCCGTATCGCCGAAAAGTTCAAAGATACGTTTTCCCAGCTCGTCAATATCGATCTGGTGCTGCAGCACCTCCGCCTTGCTCAAAAGGCGTACGCGCAGGGAGGCCGCCATTTCCTCCAGGGGGTTTACAGAGATTCGGCGCATACTGAAGGAACGGTCGGGCGAGCGGGTTATGATGCGAATGATCGTAGAAAGACGTTCGTCTTTGATCAGAGACGTAATCAAGGGAACACAGCGCGCATCCATTCCCTTTCTCCATGCTTCTCTCGAACTGCCCCCCGCGCCTGTCTCCTCTGTGCCGCTGTCAGTGCTTATGATATCCGCGTAGGCCGCGAGAGCCGAGAACATTTCGTCCATATTTATGGACAAGTCAATGGAGCAGACAAGCTCCTCAAGACGAGTTAAATCAAAAAGAGCTTCGTTCGCGTCGGTCGGCGAAAAAACAGGCATTCCGGCGGAGGCAAAAACAGCAGGATCCCCAAACCGGCGCAGAAACGCAAAAAAATTATAAAAAGCGAGCCGCTGGTATGCTATAAAATTGGAACAGAGCAGATTGATCATACCGCGCTTGTCATGACTCATGGAAGTAAGCATTTTATCCAGATCGCGGTCTATCGTTGCCTTAATCTGCGCCTTTTCAAAGAGCTTGTGGTTTTCCTTGATATATTCATACGTGTAACGCTTTTCGATATCGGGTAACTCCGGCTCGATGCGGCGAATAAAAAATTCGATAAACCCGCGGCTTCCCGTATCGGGACCGGACATCTGGCAATCTTCATAGATCTGTCTAAGTCCGCCCATAATCTCGGAAATCTTGTAAATGATTTCCGCCAGAGATGGTAAAAGCTGATTTGACCGCACATTATAAAGCTGGGGCTTGAAGGTTCGGGCACGCGCGGCGAGCGAAGCAATTGCCTGCTTTTTGATGAATTCTTCTTCTGTGATGCCCGTAAAAAGCTGCTGGATGAACAGACTGAAACGCTGCCAGGGAGTCAGGCTCCCCTGTTTTTTGCTCTTGCCAACGGAAGAATTTGACTTGCCCGGCCGACGCTGCGTTTCATCCGCGCTTTCGCTTATGGATGCACCGGCCTCGCGGAACTCCCGCTCAAGACGCTCGCGCTCCGAGCGGTCAAGGGCGTTTACCTGGCGCTCAACGGGCGATGCCGGTCTGTTATCGGAATCCATCATGCTTCCTTCTGCGGCTTCTTATACCCCCGGCAGGATGAAAACCCGGGCGTACACACCATTTTGCGAACCCTTTCCTGATGAACTCAGCTATCTTACATCACGAAAAAATGACAAGCAATACAGAATATGATATACTCAAAGGATAAGGATTCAAGCATGAAAGATAATAAAGATATCCTCTTTGAATACGGTGATCCGAACAAACCCCGCGGAAATGCCCTCGCCTACTGGCGGCTGCTCACAGACGCTGAAAGCGAGAGTTTCCAGCGCATCATCGCGACCAATTTTGTAATTTCCCCCCTCTTTATCGGTCATCAGGGAATTGCGGCGACATTTCCTCCTCAGGTTATAGAAACCTACGACAGGCTGCTCGATATCGCGCGCAAAGCGGAAATCGACCTTATTTTTGTCGATGAATTAAAAATTCCCCTGGATGACTTTGATTTTGACAATTTTTTCAAGACCCAGTTCGCGCGCTTTAATAAAATTGTCGCCGCTTACTTAAAACGCTATGCCGTCGCGTTTGAAAATTTGCCGGAGCATGAAGCGGTCGGGACGGAAAACAGTGAGCTGGAGAACATAAACAATATCGATCGGCTCACACAAGAGGCGCGGCAGTCCCTTCTTGCGCATCCGGGCACCGCTCAGGCGCAAAACGCCCTCCTGCGTATCCGCAAGATCGCAGCGACCCTGAACTCGCCCTCCTATAAATACGACGTAGAGGATCTCCTTGAGTTCCTGAATTGCCCCGACGAGCGCGTGGAAGAACTCTCGCGCCTGTATCACCGGAAATTTATCGCGATCTATACCGAGCGCTACGAGGATGCCGAAAAGCTCAAGCGCGCCATCCGGCATCTCTCCCGCAGTATTTCCCTGGAATTGCCGTCGTGAGTACAGCAAAACCGTAACACAAACGGATAGACAAAATAGATCCGTATATGCTATTGTATCGGTATACCGAGCGCGTTTGCGATCCAATAAAACTTTGGATGGAACCATGGCCGAGCAAGTCAATGAGAGAATGACGCGAATATCTTCCAGCATATATGGCGTCTATCATTATAAGGGCAGTAAAGTGCAGTGCGTGATCACCGATTTTTCGGTGAACGGAATTGCCATCACCACCAACCAGCTTTTGGTTCCGGGTGATCTGATTCGCATCAAGGCCGATCTGCCCCGCAGCAGCGCCAAGATCGATATTTGGTGCGTGGTGCGCAATGTTCAGGGGCGTAAAGTGGGTTTGCAATTTGAGGAAATCAGCAACGAACAGAAGGATAGCCTGATTCAGTATGTGTATTCGATCCTGGACACCTCAAATCTTCCCAAAACCGAGAAATATTAAACCCCGGAGGAAATGATGCGTGGTTTTTCAGTTTTCACGCTCTTCTGCCTTCTGCTGATCTTCACGGGGCTTACAGGCGCTTGCGGAATGAGCCGCGAAAATAAAATTCTCGAATCCTTTTTTGATTCGCTCTACAGGGATAAGAGCGTGGATCCGCTTCTTTCCTCTATGCTCCCGTTTTTTGCCAATGACGTCCGCGAAAAACGCCTCCCCGTGTACGGCGGACAAGGCCGTCTCTCCGACAAAATCAGGGACTGTACAATTTCCGGCATGAAGGAGCAGGAGAAAGACGAACGCCTCTCCGTAAGCGCCTCGCTGCGCGAGATCCCGCGAACCGGTGCCGCCACGGAAAAGGGCTTCATTGCGCGCTTCGCGAAACGCCATAGTCCCGACGGCAAAGATTCTGTATGGATGCTCTACGACATGGCGTTTTCCGCGCAGCCTGTACAAAACACGGACGCCTGGCTCAGGCTCATTGAACTGAGTCCCGCCTCACGCAGTCTCCTGAGTACCCTGAGCAACGACGCCGATGTTCTGCTGTTTGGGCGCGTTTCCGAAGACCCTGTTATTCATATTCTCCGCGAGATCGCCGCCTGCATACCCGCGCGCATACGTTTTTCATATCACGACCCCGATATCGACCGCGGCATGGCCGCAAGCTATGGTATTTCGCGCTCCCCGCATATCGTCATTGAAAATGGCAATCGCAGGGCGATCATCCCAATATCCGATCTCTCCTGGGAGGAGCAAAAAACGGCGAACCCCGAGCGCGTACTGGGCGCGGAGCAAAAACTGACGGCTGCCTTTCTTCGCGTTGCGGGACCGTCTGTGTATGCCGTTTTTATTGAGGGCATGGGCGAGAGGAACCTTGATAGAAACACGCCGCGCGGGCTTTCCAGATTCATCGCAGCGCTTTCCAACAGTGGATATATCGTGCAGCGCGAGCGTCTTGGCAGCGCCCTTGATCAGGCTGCGGCGGACGCGCGGCAAATTTTGATATTTGCGGATCCGCGCTATGCGCCGGCACCGGACGAGGAGGCTAAACTCCTGCAGGCACTCGGCGCGGGAACGGTGCAGGCTCTTTTCCTTTTTGATACGCCCGTTACTCCCTGGGGTATGCGGCTTGCCGCCGCTTTCGGCTTCCGGGCTCTTGGTGTAACCATACTCGACCCCACCAATAAGGATTCATTCCGGGGGGCGCGCTGGATTGAGTCGCTCATCCAGCAGCACGAAGCCGCGCTGCATTACGTACACCGCCCTTCCTTTCGCTTCCTGATCGGAGAAGGGGTTGGCTCGATCCAAATAAAAGATTTTACTTCAGATAATTTCAGAGCGCAGCCAATAGTTTCCTGCAGCAGCAATGGCTGGGCCTCGATTGACTTTGATCCCGAAAAACCGGACGAGGCCGAATATGAACCCGGCAAGGATATACCCGGCCCGCTGCATTTCGGCTTTGCGGTGAGTACGGCCGGATCAAAACCAGCGGCAATATTTATCGGGGACGCCGACTGCATCGCCAATGAACTCTTTCAATCGCGCATGAGCAACTGGCTCTTTACGGCAGACCTTCTTGCCTGGCTGCTTGCAAACGAGGTATACGCAGTTCCTGCGAAAAGCTATCCCACAGCCCGGCAATACAGATAGCTTAGCCGCCGAATGCCTGCTGTATCTCTTTCCCTTTTTCCAGAAAGATTTTAGTTAAAGCCGGATCAAAATGCTCGCCCGACTCCTTCTCGATAATGTCGATGCTCTCCTCGTGGGTGCGCGGATCCTTATAGGGGCGCCTGGAACGCAGCGCGTCGTACACATCCGCAAAAGCCACGATACGCGCCGCCAGAGGGATATTCTCGCCGGAGAGTCCGTCGGGATAGCCCGTGCCATTCCACCACTCATGGTGGGAGCGCGCGATGTCCACGCACATCGCGACAAAATCGTTCTGCTTGTCGCGCTCAAGAACAATCTTGAGGCAATTTGCGCCCGCAGCCGAATGCGTTTTCATAATCTCAAATTCTTCCGGCGTAAGCTTTCCCTGCTTCAGGAGTATGGAGTCCGGAATCGCCACCTTGCCAATATCATGGAGAGGCGAGGCGTCATGGATATTTTCGCAAAACCTTTCGGTGACAACTGCCGCATATTCCGGCTTTTCGCGCAGCGCTGCGGCGATGATGCGGCAAACATTCTTTGTGCGCGCGACATGCTGATGCGTATCGCCGTCTTTACATTCCACCAGATTGGCCATTGCCTCAATCAAAGCCATTTGGGTGCCGGAAATCTGCTTCACCTTTTCCTGTACAATGTTCTCGAGCTGTTCATTGTATTTTTTGAGTTCATTCTGCGCCTGCGACAGCCGCAGATGCGAACCCACGCGCGCGTGTACCTCTTCCATCTGGAATGGCTTTGTAATATAATCCACCGCGCCTTCCGTAAAAGCGCGCAGCTTGAAATTGTTGTCCGCGAGCGCGCTGATAAAAATTACGGGGATATTCTTGAGCCGCTCATCGGCCTTCAGCCTCTGGATAACCTCAAAACCATCCATCTCCGGCATGGTTATATCCAGCAGGATCAGATCCGGAACCTGCGTTTCTGTGGCTTTCAGCGCAAGGCTGCCGCGCGGGAAAGCAAGCACCCGGTATTTCTCAATCTGAAGCATTTCCTGAAGAAGAACCAGATTGGCGGGTGTATCATCCACGACCATGATGGTAAGAGGCTCACGCTTTGCGCCGCCGGATTGTTTTGTAAGCATCGTATCCCTCCGCTGTATACTTCCAGAGTAAATTCCATAGAAAAATGTAGCAAAAACAAAGCTTTCTGTCAAACGCGAAGCGTCTGCTACAGGCTTGATCCGCTGCCTGCGCTCCCCTAATATAAATATAAAAGGGGAGGGTCATAATGCGCGCGCTGGTGACAGGATCATCGGGGTTTGTGGGGAGCCATCTCGCGGAGGAACTCGTCCGGCAAAATTGTACCGTTCGCGTGATCCTGCGGGGCGGCGCACGCTTCGCGCCCTGGCTCAAAGATCTGCCCCTGGAATGCGCCGAAGCGGAATATACCAACCCCGAATCGCTGCAACGCGCGCTCCGCGGCGTCGATATTGTGTTCCACGCCGGCGGCGTCACGAAGGCGCTGACGCCGAACGGCTACATCGACGGAAATGTGCTTCCCACAAAGGCTCTGCTTGAGGCGGCTTCTGTTGAAAAAAATATCCGGCGCTTTGTACTCGTATCGTCGCTCGCCGTGATGAGTCCGGCGTCCGGTTTGGGCGAACCCGTCCGCGAGGACGACGTCCCTCGTCCGGTGGAGGCCTATGGCCGATCAAAGCTGATCGCGGAACTGGTTGCGCGCGCGTATTCCGACCGCGTCCCCATTACGATCATCCGCCCGCCTGCGGTATACGGCCCGCGCGACCGCGACTTCCTGAAGGTATTTGCCCTGATCCAAAAACACGTCAACCCTTATTACGGCAACGCAAAAAAATATACTTCCATCATCCATGCGCGCGATCTGGTTGACGGCATGATCCGCGCGGCGCTCTCTCCGCAGGCCGCAGGCCGCGCCTATTTTCTGTGCAACGACGAGCCGCTCTCCTGGCGCGAATTGCAGACCGCCATGAAAACCGCCATGCAGCGCCGCGCCCTTGATCTTTATTTGCCGGGATGCACGCCCACGCTCGCCGCCTGGTGTGCCGAACCCATTTCAAAGCTGACCAAAAAGCCATCTATCATCAACCGCGAGAAGGCGCGGCTTGGCCGCCCCCGATATTGGATAGCCTCGAATGAACGCGCGCGCGCCGAGCTTGGCTTTGATCCGAAAATAAGTCTCATCGACGGCCTCGCCGAAACATACAGATGGTATACGGAAAACGGGTGGTTATAGAGAGCCGCGAAAAAGACACTCAGCCGCGAACTAAGTCTTCGTCTTTTTTATTTGCGGCAACAGCTCCGGCTTTTGTCAATGCGCCCGAATTTTCCGCCGAGCAGGGCGAACGGTGCCATAATGTACTCCCCTCGCCAAAATCGCCATCCGTGGCGGCGAGGGGTTTCCACATCGTGTTCCAAGCATACAACGCCCAAAGCGCTGACCTTCCGTAAATAAAAATTCAGTGCTTTGCAGCGCCTCTACAGATCGGTACTCGTGATCTTACTTGGCGTCTTAAACTCGCTGCGTAATTCGCGTTCCAGATCAAGCCAGTTATAGTCCAGCGCAGAATAGGTGAGTACGATCCGGAGCTTGTCGGTTTTCCAGGTGTACCTGCCGTCAAAGCGTGTGCCTTCGGGTTCGTCACTCTGCACCTTTCCGTACTTATCCATGAGGGCGGTACGCAGGGCGTTGAAAAAACGATAGTCCTGATCATCCACGCTGCGGAAGTTGTTGACAAGGCGGATGCGAACGAGCTGTTCCTTGTAGAACACCAGATAGATATCGCTGCGGTTGACGGTAAAATCGCCGATGACAATATCCGCCTTAGGACTGTAAAAATCACAGCCGTTTTCGTCCCAGTCTATCATCACGGGCGCGGGGCGGATCTTCAGGATATTCTTGAAATCCTTGAGCTTCGCGCCAAAATAAAAGCCCTTGAAATTTTCCCCTGAAGGTGCCTGTTCCTCTTCCGTTGCCGCCGCATCGGAAGGCACCTCTGCTTGCTGCGCGAAGGGAGAGTGATTTTGGGCGAGCAGAGCGCCGCCGGTGAGTATAAGGGCAAAGCCAAGAAAAGCGCAGAAGGCGATTTTTTTGTTTTTCATCGGTTTCCTCCAAAAACAAGCCTTTGGCAGATTATCGGCATTTAAGCTGAAAACTTTACAAAAAAATGTGTTTCTTGCATCCCTGCGCCGGGACGCGCTATACTGGGCAAAGCCTGTGAGCGAGGTTGCAAATTATGGAACAGTCGGCGCTGGAGCAGAGGGAAGATCTCTTCCGTAAATGGGTTGTGCAAAGCTGGTTCAGCGCCTCCGCGCGAAACCAGCGGGATTTTGAGATGGAACTGCATGAAGTCTGGCTCACCCTCTTTTCCAATCTCTACGATGATCTCTCTGAACGCCTCCCGAACCGGGAGGCCTGCGACGCCCTCTTTCTGGAATTCTCCAATTCGATCTTCCCCGCAGCGCTGGATACCTATAAATGGTACGCAAGCGAAAAACTTGGCGGCGATATCGGGCTGCTGGCCGCCCTGGCGCAAATCACCGGCGAAGCCTGGTTTATTGAACTCCTCTCCAGTTTTTCGCAAACCTATTAGCCGGTATGCGCCGTGTCAAGCATTGCCTGGCCGTTATAGCGTATTGGCGCGGCAAGGAAGTATGCGATGGGCTGCGCGAAGAAGCGCGGTTGCGGCGGATACGCATATCCGGAGGGCTTAAGCGTTCCATCCTGCGGGAGGAATTCAGGAACAAGCCCAACGATCTCCTGCGTCGGCTTGCCCGCGAGATTCAGGATCGCGGTTTTCTTTCCATGCTCTACACGCTCTACGATCAGCGGGAACGCGCGCTGCAGGCCGAGGGCGCGCGCAGAAGCAATACCGCGCGGAAACGCGCGCGCACCCTGGAAGAAAAATTTCTCGCAGCCGGTGCCGGCCGGTATATATCCCTGCGCGAGGCGCTGCTGGAAGAGGCGCGCTTGCGCAAGCTCGATCTCCCGGAAGATATGCTGCGCGACCATTGCCACATATTCAAAAAATATTTTGACTGGTCTACCGGGGCGCGGCTTGAAAAAATCCTTGCTCTGGACGAACAGGCTTTTCATCAGCGCGTCTATGCCTTCGCGGGCGAACTGGCGGCGGCGTCCGGCGTTTGGGCGCATAATCTGCGGTTTGACTGGAGGCGCTTCCGCTACGCTGGTTTTGAACGCGCGGACACCCTGATCTTCATAAGCGAGCGGGAGCGCCACCTGCTCGCGCTTGGGCTGGATACAAACGCCGACCCCGAAACGATCCGCAAACGCTATATAGAGCTTGCCAAATTGCACCACCCCGATAGCGGGGGCGAAAGAGAACGGATGCGCGAACTGAATGCCGCATACGGTTTTCTTATGAAGGAAGATAAACAACCCTAGTCAGACCCGCGCGAGTTCCCGCGAAAGCTGCTCGCCCATCCAGGCGACCTCATGCGCCATCTCAAGCATATTCGCCTCGGTGGAAACCTCCGGCGCGAGCGCGAAAAGCACGAGTTCCCCTTCAAGCAGCGCGATTCGCGCGTAGCGAAGCTGCATCGCCAGGCTAAGCATTTTTTCGAGACGGCGGAGAGCGTGTTCGCCGATATACTCGCCCAGGCGCGTAAAACACACCAAAAGGCTTTCGCGGCCATCATCCTCGGTGGGCACAACATTAAGGCGAAAGAAGAGTACCCGCGAATGCTCCTCATCCACAGGCACCTCCAGCACCCAAACGTCGCCATCGCGTCTGCTTACCGCGCCGAGAGCCTGGGCGAAGTTGAGCATAAGCACATCGAGCGCCATAGGCCTTTCCTCGCGCTTTCACAAAGATTCAAATTACGATACACGATTTCACGGGGATTTTCAAGGATAGAGATTTTATTTTTCCGTACCTTTCTCATGTACGGAGGAGAGCAAGCATGGATAATCTGACTTCGACCATTGAGCAGGTTCTCGCCGGTCTCGTGCGATCCTACCAGCAGGGAGGCGCCAATGGCATAAACGGGAAGCTCATTCCTTCAAGGGAGAGCATTATAACGGTTCTTCGCGCATTGCAATCCCTGATCTTCCCGGGATTTTACGAAAATGAAATTATAGATATGCGCACCATCCGGAGCATCACCGGGCAGCAGTTATATTTTATCGCGCGCCGGCTCTCCGAAGAAATTGAAAAGGGTATCTGCCATAACTGCGATGAAGAGGGAACCTGCAATAAGCATGATCACTGCCGCGACAAGGCGCAGGCGATCACGGAGCGGCTCCTCACCAAACTCCCGGAGGTTCGCGAAACCATCCTGAAAGACGTGGAGGCGATCTACGCGGGCGATCCGGCGGCGAAAAGCCATTCGGAGGTCATTCTCGCCTATCCCGGCCTCGCCGCGATTACCGCTTACCGGATTGCGCATATCCTGGTGCGGGAAAACGTCCCCCTCATCCCGCGCATGATGATGGAGCATATCCATCACGAAACCGGCATTGATATTCATCCGGGAGCCTCGATTGGGGAGCGCCTCGTTATTGATCATGGCACGGGCATTGTGATCGGGGAAACCGCCGTTATCGGCAACGACGTTAAACTGTACCATGGCGTTACCCTCGGCGCGTTTGCGGTGACAAAGGAAGCCACAAACAGAAAACGGCACCCCACGATCTGCGATGAAGTAACCATATACGCCGGCGCGACAATTCTGGGCGGCGATACGGTGATCGGCAAGGGATCCGTTGTGGGGGCGAATGTGTGGCTTACCCATTCCGTGGAGCCCTGGTCCAGAATCAAATAGCAAATTGGAGAAAACCATGCGCAAAACGAAAATATTCACGTTTGCTTTGCTGTGCGCTTTCTGCGCGTTTTCATGTAAGGGCGAGCCTCCGGTCCCCGCCGAGATCCGCCAGGCGCGCGCTGCGGAAGCGGCGGGCAAATACGGGGAGGCGCGTAAAATACTCGAGGCTGCGGAAGCCGCGCATCTGGATACCGCCGCTTTTTCGTACGCGCTTGCGCTTCTTTCATATACTTATTTTGATGATTTTTATAAAGGCGAAATCAAAACCATTATTATAAATGACCCGGGTTATAAAATATTCGGACACGCGATAAAAATGAACGACGCCGAGGGCCGCGATCTTGGGTTCATGCTGCGCGATCTCTCGCCTGTAATCGAGATACTGGATCGCGCGATTGGACGCGATCCGAAATACGCGGATCCCTGGCTGCAAAAGGCAATCTGCCTCGCCGAAATGGATCAGATGCCGCGCGCGCTCGAGATCCTCTCAAACGCGCAAAAATATCTCCCAAGCGAAGCGCGCGTCCCGTTTTTGGCCGGCAATATGTACGCGCATCAGGAAAACCATGAACAAGCGGCGCGCGCTTTTGCCGAGGCGCGCAAAAAAAATTCCCGCGATTCGGGCGCGGCGCTCTATCACGGCATTTCCCTGCTCGCCCTGGATCGCGCGGAGGAAGCGGAAGAGGCGCTTGGGCGCGCGGCCGATCTCGCGAAGGGCGTAAATGCCAATGACGCCGATCGCGCCGTGTATGAAATGTTCAGTTGGTATTTCGGGCAGGAAGAATATCAAAAGGCGTATGCCTGGGGAAAGAAACACCTCGATCTGGTGAAAAAACGGGACAAGCTCTACCGGACGCTCGGGATAGCCGCGTATTTAAGCGATCATTATGCCGAGGCGGGCAAATGGCTCGGCGAGGCCATCGCGCAAGGCGCGGAGAATGCGCTCTCCCTGGCGCTCTATGCCCAGATTCACGTGAGCGAGGGTAAATTTGCCGAGGCGGAGGCACTCTTTAAGCGCTCACTGAAACACGAAGAAACCGTTCAGGTATTGGCGCAGCTCGGGAGCCTGTATCTCGAAAAACTCAATTCGCCCGCGCAGGCCATTATAATGCTCGAACGGGTCATTGAACTCCAGCCGATACATTATCTTGCGCGCTATCAGCTCGCCCTGGCATACCAGGCGGCGGGGCGCGATGCGAAGACCGAAATGGACGCCTGGATCGCGTATCTCGCCGTTATCAAACTCATAACGCTTGAGGAACTGGGTGCGCAGGAAAAGGAGTACGTAGAAACGGCGCGCGCGCGGATCCGCGAACTCGACGCCGTAATTGATCCATAATCAAGAACAAAATTTGCGTATCTTTGACCTAAGCATAAATCCAAATAACTCATGGAGGCGAAATATATGTCCAGCATCATTGAAATCATTGGACGCGAGATCCTTGATTCCCGCGGCAATCCCACCGTTGAGGTGGATGTTCTGTGTTCCGACGGATCCTTCGGGCGCGCCGCTGTTCCCTCGGGGGCTTCGACCGGCGAACACGAAGCAGTCGAGCTGCGCGACGATGACAAAAAGCGCTATCTCGGCAA
Source organism: Spirochaetota bacterium (assembly GCA_031283155.1). GTDB lineage: Bacteria > Spirochaetota > JAGLSM01 > JAGLSM01 > JAKPMW01 > JAKPMW01. The sequence continues at coordinate 52,275 of JAITCI010000020.1, forward strand.
GGGTGTGCAAAAGGCGGTCAAAAACGTCAACGAAATCATCGCGCCGGAACTGATCGATATGGATGTGACCGATCAGGCCTTTCTTGATCACACAATGATTAAGCTCGACGGAACCGAAACCAAAAGCAAGCTCGGCGCGAACGCGATCCTGGGCGTATCCCTCGCCTGCGCGAAAGCCGCCGCCGAACATAGCAGCCTCCCACTGTATCAGTATCTGGGCGGTCCCAACGCGCGCCTGCTTCCGGTGCCGATGGCCAATATCATCAACGGCGGCGCGCACTCCGACGCGCCGGTCGATATTCAGGAATATATGGTCATGCCCATCGGCGCGAAGAGTTTCAAAGAGGGCCTGCGCATGGTGGCGGAAACCTTCCACGCTTTGAAAAAGGTTCTGAAGGATCGCGGCCTCTCCACCGCCGTCGGCGACGAGGGCGGCTTTGCGCCGATGCTCGCAAATAACGAGGAACCGCTGATCGTGGTTATGGAGGCCATCCGCGCCGCCGGGTATGAGCCCGGACTCGACAAGGATATCGCGATTGCGATGGATCCAGCCGCAAGCGAATTCTGGAGCGAAGAAAAAAAGAAATACGTCTTCAAAAAATCCGACAAGCGCGAACTCTCCTCCGAAGAGATGGTCAATTTCTGGGAGGATCTCGCGAACCGCTATCCTATCATCTCCATTGAGGACGGAATGGCGGAAAACGACTGGGACGGCTGGAAACTCCTGACCGACCGAATCGGAAATCGCGTTCAGCTTGTGGGCGACGATCTCTTTGTGACCAACACAAAATTCCTGAAGAAGGGCATCGAGAGCGCCACCGCCAACGGTATCCTGATCAAGGTCAACCAGATCGGCACACTGACCGAAACCCTCGACGCAATCGAAATGGCCAAGAAAGCCGGCTACACCGCCATCGTGAGTCATCGCTCCGGCGAGACCGAGGACGCCACCATCGCCGATATCGTTGTGGCGACCAACGCCGGCCAGATCAAAACCGGTTCCGCATCGCGCACCGACCGCGTCGCGAAATACAATCAGCTTTTGCGCATTGAGGAAGAACTGGCCGAGATCGGCAGCTTCGCGGGACGCGACGCATTCTACAGCATTAAGAAGAGATAACACGATGCCCGCGCGCAGACGAAGCGTATGCCCGTACCCCTTAGGGGTACGGGCGTTACTCTATGCCCTTTTCCCCAGGTTTTCCGATTCGCGGTGTACTTCATCCACGCGCCTGTCTATTTGCTGAATCATATCGACAACCTCGGTCATCTTTTGCACAACCTGAGAAAGGTTGGAATCCAGTTCCTGAAAAGCCTTGCCCGACTCTGTAACGAGCTTTTCCGCAGCAATCACCTTTTGGTAAACGTCCTCAATGAGTTCGCTGTTCTCCTTGGCGGCTTTCGCGCTGCTATTTGAAAGTCCGCGCACCTCGCTCGCTACAACCGAAAAACCGACGCCGGCCTCTCCGGCGCGCACCGCTTCGATAGCGGCGTTGACGGCAAGCAGATTTGTCCGCGATGCAATGGAGTCGATATTCCGGCTTGCCTCGGCAACTTCTTTGACTATCGCGAGGGTGTCTTGCATATTCGCAACAATCCGATCCGTACGCTCACGCGCGGTATGTATGGTGGCAGCGCTGCCCTGAAAAACCGAATTGAGGTTTTTCGCGCTCCCTGCGCAGTTCGTCGTAAGAGTGAATATTTCGGAAATATGTTCCGCTATGCGGCTTGCGCCTTCCGCTATATTCCGCGATACGGTCTCAATCCTGCCCTTCGCGTCAACGTCGCTCACAATCTCAACATGCCCTATTTTATTTCCCGCCGCATCCAGTATGTAATGCGTAGATACCTCCATGAGCGTAGACGGGCGGCCATCGCCGTACTCCTGATGGTAGTTGGTAATCTCCTTGCCCGCGCGGAGGCTCGCGATACCGCACTTTTCAGTCCCGCATATACCGGCTTTCCACTCGGAGCAATGCTTTCCGATGCAGGATTCCTTGTCCAGATTGAGATAGGCAAGCAGAGATTCAGTTACCTTGTTGATGAATACCCAGCACATATCCAGATCGGTTACGGTAATGGGGGTCGGCACGTTGTCGAGGGTGCCTTCCAGGAAGAGCGCCCGCCTGTATTGCCGCAGAAAATACCGCCGGACAAAAAAGCCGGATGTACCGGCCCAGATAAAGATCAGAGGGGCAGACAAAAAGAACTCATCCGGCCATGAAATTGCGGCACCAAGCCAGACAAGCAATGCGCCAATACATAATACGAACACCAAAACCGCCAAAGTACCCAATTGATGTACACGCTTCAGGGAAAACGCTTTCAAGTACATACTCCTTCTTCTGGTCCGAACCGACCGCCATGATCAAGTATCAAATACTGCGCCCCTTGTGCATCGACTCCTGAACCAGGGCGTCGCAGCGCTCATTTTCGGTGTGCCCGCTATGCCCGGGTACCCAATACCAGGTTATATGATACGAGAGCGCCAATTTATCAAGCTTTTCCCAGAGATCGCGGTTCACGACTTCTTTATTTCTTTTTGTGCGCCAGGAATTTATTTTCCAGTACTCTATCCACTCCATCATTCCCTTTTGCACATATTGGCTGTCCAGATATATCGCAACATCCGACCCGGTCGGAATACGGCTGAGTCCCTCAAGGACCGCCATGAGTTCCATACGATTATTTGTGGTATTCGCTGCGTACTTCGCGCCCTCTTTCGTATTCCCGGAGGGATCGCGGATAAACCAGGCTGCGGCACCCTTTCCCGGATTGGGATTCGAGCCGCCATCGCTGAAAAGCACATACCCTTTTTGTTCCGCCGGAGTGCTTTTTGAGGTACGTATATTGATCACAAATGACTTTGCGCCCCGGGGTCCGATTTCCTGATCAAGGCTATCGCGAATCGCGTCCGTATATTGCGCAACAAACGCCTGTAACTCCGGGGATGAAGCCTTTTGCATATACAGTGTGCGCTTTTTGGATTCGTAATAATAGTTAAGCAAAACAGAGCCTGAAGAAAATTCGAGCAAATACTGCCTGCCGCATGAAATTGCCTGTATGGTTTGAACTTTAATTTTCATCGCCCTTTACCCGCCAGTCTTTTCTCTGACTCCGCAAAAAGTATCATATCTTCATGCCGCCGGAAACTCAAGCACAGCTCCGGATCCGCCCTGCCGCCGAGGTCATACCAGTACCAATCGCCCCGCCGGACGGGTTTGAGCAAGCGGTTGTTCATGCTGAGCCTCCAGGGGGTTTGATCTGTACGCACCCCGAAAGCGTTCCCGCCCTTTGGCGCGCGAAAAACTTTTGCTATGGTTATGCCATCCTCAGGGAAGCCGGAGTCCAGTCTCTCCAGTTCGGACGCATCGCCAATATTCAGAATATTCTGCCGCGAGCCGCCTGCCGAAAGGGTATACCAGAGTGTATCAAAAATAAAGTCCCTTGGCGTAACCGGCTCGCAATCCGCGCGGTAAAGCGTATCTGCCTGTTTTGCCGTAACCAGCAGCTGTACCTGGGGTAAATCCGTAACCAGATTGATCGCGAGAGCGACCGCGCTCTCCGGCGCGATACGATACGGAACCTCGCCGCTCAGAACGGAGACCGCGCCCTGAACAGACATGATCTCCAGGAACTGCCGGCTGCGGTTATGTATGATAAAGCGTCCATTTAACGGAGAATGTATAATCGCATACGTGATGAGCGGATGCGGATGCGAAAGCAGAAAAGGTTCGCTCCATTTTTTTTCCTGCCCGCCGCGCGCGACCCGGTGCGTCAGCGCGGCATATTCCGCCGCGCCGGATCCGGTCTCGGGCGCATACAGCGTCATCTCGCGGCTGCCCGCCGCTGAAGAAACCGCTCGCCAGGATGCCGGCAGCGCGTCCAGTTCCGTCCCCTCGGGCAAGGAAAGACTGAACGTAAATTCGGACGAAACGCGCGCCTGCGGCCATATTCCCTGCCGCGCAAGCGCCATGGCTATGATAATGGCGTCCGTCTGATCCAAACGCAGAGTGGTTAAGAGCCGTTCGAGCGGCGCCGAAAGCGCAAAACGCTCCAGTTCCGCGCGCAGCTTATCGCTATCCAGCATGAGCGACGCCATGAACGCCTCGTCACGCTCCCTGGGCGCGTCCAGTTTGTCGCGGATGCGCGACCGGAGTTCGCGGAACAGAAAAGAGGCTGCCGCGTCCTTTGATGTATGGCGCAGCTCAAGCAGAGTCCGGTAGAGGCGCTCCAGGCGATAATCCGAATACGCATTCTCTTCGTCCAGACAGCCATATAACGCCCCTTCGCCAAGCACAATAAGCCGGAGCGCCATCGCCTCGGGCGGAGCAAGCGCCGCGAGGCTCTCCGCGCACCCGGGAAGCGCATTCCCTAAGTATTCGCGATCCAGATTACGCGCCGCAGCGCAGAGCAAATACGCCTGATCGCGGGCGGGGAGAAAGCGCGCAAGCGGCCGCATGATCTGGTACTGCTTTGTGATGCGCGCGTCGTGGTCATAGAGGAAAGTGAAAACCCGGGCGTCGGGCATTCCAAAAGCGTCGGTCCAGCCAAGCGCTTCTTCCGAGTACAGCGCGTCGCCATATTCGCGAAAAGCCGCCGCATACTTCTCCATGCGGGACGCGCTTGTCTCATCGCGGGAGAGCCGGAGGAGTAAAGCCGCGTCATTTGCCGCCGCTGCGTACACAACCGCCTCGGCCGGACTCGCGGAGGCACCTTCCTGCAATACACGCCCCGCTATTGCGTCGAGCGCCAAACGCGCGATCTCCAGATCACCCGCAAGTTTCCCGCTTGTTATGGTGAGCCGCGAAGCGAGAGAGGCATAGCGCGCCAGAGCCATGCGGTTGTCCGGATCCTCGGCAAGGCGTCCAAAATTACGTTTCTCCTTCGCGAGCATGGAACTTGCCCTCGCAATAAAAAACAAAGCGGCGGAATCGCGTCCGCAAACGCGCATCGCCTCGGCGGAGTCGAGCAATACCGAAATGTCCCCGGGGATGAGCGCTTCATGATGCCGCATGATATCGAGGGAGAAAAGCGCGCGCATGAACGAGGATTGCATGGAGGGTACCGCATATTCGGGCATTCGGCTTTCGCCGAGCCAATCCCGCCAGAGGGTTCTGCGTTTCTCCCGTAATGGCGTATCCAGAGCCGCAAGGCGCATCCATTCCGCGCATTTTTTTTGGGCGGCGGAGACCCCCGAACCCAGCGCAAGCACAAAGGCCAGGGTTGTTTGCGCATTGGTCTCCAGCGTGATCTCCGCAGTGAGCGAAAAATACCCCTGATCGCGCGCGGGCAAAGCATACGCGGACGCTCCCGCAAGCGCGGACGTATACCTAAGCGGGTGCGCGCTTGCCGCTCCGAACGCAAGCGCCTGATCATCAACCAGCATCGCAAGCTGCGCGTCCTCAGCCTTCCAGAAAGCGAGCCGCTTTGCGGAACCCGTACTCATGGCGAGTCCCGAATGAAAAGACTGCGCGCAGGCCGAGACATTCGAAAGTGTTATTTGCCAGACGTACACCCCATCCGTATACGAGCAGAAAGCCGCCGAAACGTCAATGGCTTCCGTATGCGTAAACCGAAAATATTCCGCTCCCTCGCGAAATTCAAAATCCGCCTTCGTATTCTGCTCCGCGCGATCCTCAGTAACGGTACGCATCGGGATGGACGCTCCATCCTGCTGAATGATGATCGGCGCTATGCAGTCAAAGAGCGGATTTTTATTTTTCGCGGTGTAGAGTTCCAGCACAAGCCCGGCATCGTCCCCGGACGTGCCAAATACCGCAGCGCTTGCCGCGTCGCCCAGATACGCGCGCGTACCGGACAGAAGGAAAGGAAAAAAAAGAAACGCAAGGCAGAGGAGCGATCGGCACATACATAAAGAGTAACACCTAAGCCGCGCGGGAGACATGAAGGAAATTCATTCCTTAGGCGCGCTGATTCCGTACCTTTTTGGCAGGTTCCGATTCTGAAAAACAAGGGGAAACCATGAAAACAATCTGCGCTTTCATTTTGGGTATTCTGCTCATGCTTCCCGGCTGCGGTGCCAAAAAACCCGTCATATCCGGCACAATCCTGCCGGAGAGTGACGATCCGAAAATCATCGCGGAACAGTATCAGGAAAGTTTCGCAAAATGGCAGCGCAAAAATATCCGGGCATATACCATGGTATTCCGGTACGGCGCTTTTTCCCCTTTCGCGGGAATATGGGAAATCGATGTTGCCGACAGGCAAACAAAGCGGCGCGTATTTGAGGGCTCGGCGGTCGGCGAAGAAACGCAAATGATGGCGAATCTCAATATGGAGCGTCTTTATAATCTCGCCGCTCCCGCGACAAACGCCAAACCCGAGGGTCCCTTTATTATCCAGGCGCGCTTTTTCCAGGATGGCGGCGTTGCGTTGGTGCGCCGTGTAGTCAATCCCGCAGCCGCAGGTTCCGGCCCGAGGGACGCAAACTGGTCGTATGAGGTGCGCGAGGTACGCTCGCTCTCCAGGTAACATAATGGCACGAAACAAACAGGTTCTCGTGATCGGCGACAGCGCCGACTATCCCGAGCGAAACGCGATAGCATACACAATGGGGCGTTTCATTGCCGCAAACGGATGGGTACTCGTAAGCGGCGGCCGCGGCGGGGTAATGCAGGCCGCCTCCCGGGGAGCAAGCGAGGGCGGAGGAATCGCGCTTGCAATCCTTCCCTCGGACAGCATGGACGAAGCAAATCCATTCGCCGCCATTATCATTCCGACCGGGATCGGTTTTGCGCGGAATTACATTAACGTGCTTGCGGCCGACGTTGTGGTTGCGATAGGCGGCGGAACCGGCACACTCTGCGAGATCGCCTACGCATGGCAGGCCGGTAAACCCATAATCGCCTGCAGCATGAGCGGCGGGTGGGCTGAGGAACTCGCCGGACGTACCCTCGATTACCGTCGCGATGACGCCATTATCAGTGCCGCGACCATTGAGGAAGCGCAAGAACAGCTTGCGGCGATACTGAAGACAGAGTAAACGTATATAATCCATAGAAAAATGGCGCCGCGCAAGGAGATGATATATGCACGAGTCGGCGGAGATGTATCTCGAAACAATCCATGTTTTAAGCCTCAAGGGGATCAAGGTTCGGTCGATTGACATCGTGAACGAACTGGAATACAGCAAGCCCAGCGTCAGTGTCGCCATGAAAAACCTCCGAACCCAGGGCTGCGTCGCGGTGGACGACGACGGTGCCATAACCCTGACCGCGAAGGGGCGCAAGATAGCGGAAACCATGTACGAGCGGCACGTCGCGATCTCCGACTGGCTCATTTTTCTGGGCGTAGATAAAAAAACAGCGGTGCATGACGCCTGTAAAATGGAACACGCCATGAGCGAAAAGAGCTTTATGGCGATAAAAAAGCACATTGAAAACCTGAAACGCCCGGGACCGGGAGAGTAAAGAATACGCCGCAGCGTCCGAAAAATGCGTCTATAATTTGTTGCTTCATGGGCAGTTTTGTGCTACCATGTCCGGTTAATAAGCCGACAAGATCGTTTCATAGAGCTAACCGCTCCGGGGCAGAAAACAGCCCGGCGGCGGGCGAATGACTTTTTGAAACGAATACGCTTAAAAACCGGAAACAAAGACTCAACCGCACCAACAAAAAGGGGGAATAGAAGCACATGAAAAATGCTCGGTCGTTTGCTGCGCTTGTTCACGCAAGGAAGTGCGTTGTATCCACAGTCATAATTTTGCTGATGGCGGCTTTTGTTACCGTGCCGCTGCCTGCCCAATCTGAGGCGGAAGTATCCATAATATTCATGCACGATATGCACTCGCACCTCGACGCCGAGCGTTTTATTGACGCGAACGGCAAGGTCGGGATGCGCGGCGGTTTCGCGTATATGAAAACCGCTATCGACAATATCAAAAAGCGCTACCCGAATTCCTTCCTGCTGGACGCCGGTGATTTTGCGATGGGTACGCCGTATCAAACCATTTTCTCCGCCGAGGCCGCCGAATTGCGCCTGATGGGGCAGATTGGTTTTGAGGCGACCACCCTGGGCAACCACGAATTTGACTACCGCACCCAGGGCTTGACCGAGATGTTCAATACCGTCATAAAGAGCGGCGATCGTCTCACCCCCATGCTCTGCGCCAACATAGACTGGGACAGAACACTGGCGGATCCCAAACGGGTCGAGAAGGCCACAGCGCTGAAAGAAACCATGGAACGCTATGGCGCAAAGGACTACATGATTATAGAAAAGGGCGGCGTGAAAGCGGCGCTATTCGGCATTCTGGGCATACAGGCCGACAGTTACGCGCCGCTCAGCGGACTCTATTTCATCAATCCCATTAAGGCCTCCAAAGCGGTCGTCGCCAAAATCAAAAAAGAGACCGACGCCGACATGATCATCTGCCTCTCGCACAGCGGCACCTTCGACAATCCCGCCGAATCCGAGGACGAACTTTTGGCGAAAGCCGTGCCGGAGATCGATTTTATTATCAGCGGACATACGCACACCCGGCTTGCTAATCCCATCATCATCGGCAAAACCGCGATTGGCTCCTGCGGCTCCTACACCTACGACGTAGGGCATATTAAATTTGTCCGCGACGGCAGCCGCTATAAGGTTTCAGGCTATGAGCTCTTCCCTGTCACTGATGCATTGGCAAAAGATCCCGCCGTAGACGCCGCCGTGTTAAAGTACCGCGATCTGGTCAACAAACTTTATTTCTCCCACTTCGGCTACAGATACGATCAGCGGCTGGCAAGCTCCAGTTTCAGCTTCGAGGGTGTGGATACCTTCGGGTTGGTGCAGGGCGAAGAGCCATTGGGTAATCTGATAACGGACGCCTACATAGCCGCCGTTAAGAAAGCCGAAGGGGATAACTACCGCAAGGTAGATGTGTCGGTGGCACCCTTCGGCGCTATCCGGGGTTCGTTCACCGAGGGCGTGATCACCGTGGCCGACGCCTTTAACCTGAGCAGCCTGGGCATAGGGCCGGACAGGGTACCCGGCTATCCGCTTGTGAGCGTGTATCTGACCGGCAAAGAACTGAAAACCGCAGCGGAAGTCGATATTTCCGTCTCCACGCTGATGATCGAGGCGCGGCTCTATATGTCGGGCATCACCTATACCTACAACCCCAACAGGCTGCTGCTGAACAGGGTAACGGATGTGCGCTTTATGGATCCCGACGGCACGACCTCCGAAATTGACGACAACAAGCTCTACCGCGTCATTGCCGGATTGTATTCCTGCCAGATGCTGGGCGCGGTGGAAGCGCACTCCTCCGGACTTCTGGCAATTACACCCAAGGACGAGAACGGCAATCCCATAGCGGATTTCGAACAGCATCTTGTCTATGACGGCGGCGTTGAACTCAAGGAATGGGTTGCGGTCGCAAAATATCTTGAGTCGTTCCCCAAAGTGGATGGTCTGCCCCAAATACCCGAATCCTACAGCCAATTACAGGGACGCAAGGTCGAGGACAACAGCAAATCCCTCGGCGCGCTTCTGAAAAAACCGAATAAGATCTTCTTCATGCTTGTCGGCGGCATCCTGCTGATCCTGATTATCCTCGCTGCCATTGTATATGTCGTTATCCGCATTATACGCAAAAGAGGCAAAGCCGCGCCTGCGGCAAAACCTGCCGTCAGCCGCAAATGAGATAACGAAATTACAGATTTTAAAAAAGCCCGGCAAAAGCCGGGCTTTTTTTGCGCAGGCAGTATCCGGTGATCGTCTTTCAACCCAATTCCTCATCCTGACTGACGCCGCGTACTCGCTTCACGCGTCGCCTCCATCCTGGTACGCGCAATAAAATCGCATTCGTAATCACCGTAACCGAGGAGAGCGACATCACGAGACCGGCGATCATCGGATCAAGCATCGGCCCGCCAAATGGAACCAAAGCGCCCGCCGCTATCGGTATACAAAGCGCATTATAGGCGAATGCCCAGAAAAGATTCTGCCGAATCTTGCGAAACACGCGCCGCGCAAAAAGCATAAATCGCGCGAGAGAGGCGATATCGCCCTGCGCCGCATCCGGCTTCGCGCCCCGCGACTCGCGGTTCGCTTTGCGCGACAAAAAAACGTCGCCGCTTGCGCGCGCGAGATCAGTGGCAAGACCGGGCGCGACGCCAACATCGGCCTGCGCGAGCGCGGGACCATCGTTCATGCCATCGCCCATCATCACAACGATATGCCCGTCGGATCGCAAATCGCGCACGAAATCGTGTTTGGCCTGCGGAGACATACCTCCATAATATTCGTTTATCCCAAGTGCGGCAGCCGCGCAACTGACCGCCTCTGCGCTATCGCCGCTCGCGATGATCGTTTGAATACAGCGCGGTGAAAACCCGCGATTTTTGACCTTGAGTCCCTGCAATAAGCGTACAACCTCCCGCGCGCGCGGGCAGATCGGGTCAAATATAGTAAAATAAAAATAGTAGAACAAATTTTCCTGCGCGTTTTCCAGCGCTTTTTCGCGAACTTTTTCCCGCTCTTTTTCGGCGTCATCTTCTACCGCACCCGCAGCCTCAAATACGCCATGCACCACACTCGGCACACCGCCCGCCGCAAACTCTGTAGCGCGCCCTTGTAACCCGGCTGACGGGCTATAGCCAAACCGCTTCAGCAGCGCCTCGTTGCCGAGAAGAAGCCGCCCTTCCGCAAAATTGCCCGCAATGCCCTCGCCCGCATAGACCTCAACGCTGTCCGGCGGCGCGTGACGCGCTCCTCTCTCCTCGGCGTATACGATGATCGCGCCTGCGAGCGGATGCTCCGAGCAGCGCTCGAGCGCGGCGGAAAGCGCGAGCATATCCTGCGCGATCTCAGGCGCGCCCCGCGCCTGCACGACTGAAAACTCCTGCACCCGCGGCCGCCCCTCGGTTAAGGTTCCCGTTTTATCGAAGACGAGCGTATCCGCGCGCGCCGCGCGTTCCCATGCGGCGGCGTCCCGCACAAGAATACCGTGCCGCGCGCCCAAACCCGCCGCCACGCTGACCGCCGTCGGCACCGCGAGACCAAGCGCGCAGGGACACGAGATAACCAAAACAGAAACCAGCACACCTACCGCAAAGGAGAGTTCCGCGCCGGCAAACAGCCAAACAATGGCCGCCGCAAATGCGATAGACAAAACAACCGGCACAAAAATAAGTGCAATCCGATCAGCCAGAGCCTGCATGGGCGCTTTCGTGGTCTGCGCCTCATGCACGAGGCGCGCGATCCCCGCGAGTACGGTCGCCTGCCCGCTTGCCGTCACGCGAAAGCAAAGATGCCCATGCCCGTTCACGCAGCCGCCGATCAGCGCGTCGCCCTCTTGTTTCAGAACAGGAACGCTCTCTCCCGTTAAAAGTGATTCATCAAGCTGACTCTTTCCCGACACAACCACGCCGTCCGCCGGGACGCGCTCTCCGGGGCGAAGGATCACGATATCCCCGGGTAAGAGTGTACTCGCGGGGATCCGACGCTCTGCGCCGTCGGCGGCTTCGACGCTTACCTCGCCCGTTTCGCGAAGGCTGAGCGCGGCCAGATCGCGCGCCGCTCTTTTTTTCGCGCCCGCCTCGAGCCGCCGCCCTATGAGAATGAAAAAGAGGAGCCCCGCCGCCGACTCAAAATAAAGCGCGGGTGCCGCATGGTGCGCATCGTGGATCATAAGCTGCGCGTCATACGCAAACCAAATCGTACACGCGCTCGCGAGGCTATAGCCCACCGCCGCAAGCGCGCCGAGGCTCACCAGGGTATCCATATTGGCGCGCTTATAAAACAAAACGCCGGGGAATCCAAAGCGGAAAATGTCGCGCGCCGCGCAAAGAACGGGAATCGTCATTGCAAATTGTATAAGGGCGTCCAGCCAGTGCGGAAAAAGAAAGAGCGCGGCAAAATGGCTGAGCATCGCGTACGCGATCAACGGAAGAGCAAAAATTCCTGCCATGATAAGCTGCCCACGCGCGCGCTTTTCCCTTTTGGCGGCAAGCGCGCTGGCCTGCTCCGCCGCCGCAGGATCCTGCGCGCACTCTTCCGCGCCATAGCCCATGGCGCGCACGGCTTCCAGCACGGGGGCGGGATCGGCACCCTCCTCCATGCGTATAAACGCCCTGCCCTCCATCAGGCTCACCGCCGCGCGTTCCACCCCCGCAGCGCCCGCAAGCGCCGCTTCCACGCGCATCGCGCACGAAGCGCAGTGCATACCTTCTATAATGAGCGTTTTTGCGGCAAGCGCCATGTTTTCCTCTTCATGCTTGACCGAGGCTGGATAAAAAATTATTTTTCCGTTTCCACATCGTAATAAGGAAAAATAATCATGCGAAGCACGCTTGTATGTATACCTCTCGCGCTCATTCTTGCGCTCGCCTCCTGCAACTGCAACAACCAAAAGGAAGCCATGCCGCAGGTCGTTGTTGATATCGCCGTCCGCGACGCGGCGCTTCTTCTTGGAGGCGTCACACCCGCCACAAATTCCGCCCTCGCCCCATTTGCCGAAAGTAACGAATACAGCAACTGGGCGGCGGGCACGGATTCCGCATGGCAGAGAACCCAGGTCTCCAATCTCAGCCTCATCGAAGAGTGGCGCAAAGAAAATTTGACGAACGATTATCCCAAAACAGTCTTCTCGCCCTTCAGCGGCCCCGACCTCCTGAACACAATCGCATTTTTCCCTCATGGAAATGAGTACATCCTGTTTGGGCTTGAGCCCGCAGGCCGCGTTCCGCATCCCGAAAATCTTGCCCCTGAACAGCTCATGCTCGAACTGCACCACCTCCGGAACGCGCTCGGCGACATCCTCTCGCGCAACTTCTTCCAAACCCTGCACATGAAGGAACAGGTCAGCGAGGATTCCTGCTCGAGCTTCGCCGGTATCATCATGTTCTTCCTGACCCGCCTGAATATGGAAGTCGTCTCGGCGCGCAACCTCAGCATTGACACGAACGGCGCATTGATCGACCGCTACGATCCTGCCGACGCCGGCCTTGTCCCCGGAGTGGAATTTGTGTTTCGCGCAAACGCTGACGACGCCCAAAATCCGCCTGCGCGGGAACTCAAAACCGTCCGCTACTTCTCCCTCGACATCTCCGACGACGCGCTTGCCCAAAAAGACAATTTTGAGCGGTACGCGCACACGCTTCCCGATTGCACAACCATCATCAAATCCGCTTCGTTCCTGATGCACAAGGACTTCTTCTCCCGCATCCGCGCGCTGGTTCTCGACAGAAGCGCATATATTTTGCAGGACGATTCCGGCGTCCCGCTGCGCTTTTTCCTTAACGATAACTGGAACGTCGATTATTATGGATTTTACGAAAGACCGATCCGGCTTTTCGCGAACTACTTCCAGCGCGACCTTCTCTCCAATATGCGCGCGAAATCAAGCGGACGCCTGCCCTTCAGCTACGGCTACGACTACACGCGCGGAGCGTCCAATCTTGTCATGGCAAAAAAACGCCATATATAATATACCGGAACGCTGGCCGCCAAAACCAGAAGCGCAAAGAGCGAGGTGGATGTCCAGGCCAGCAGGCTTGCGATCATCATGATCAGGGTCAGCGCAATATATATGGCGGGAAAGAGCGGGAAGAGCGGAACCTTCCAGGGGCGCGCGAGATCGGGGCGGCGTATGCGCAGGACGATAAGCCCGGCAACCGCGATCAGCGGGAATACCGAAAGCGCAAAACCCATATACTGCATCAGCATCTCCGCCGAACCCAGAAAGATATAGGTGATCGAGACCGCCGCCTGCAGGAGAATGGCGCGGTGCGGTGTCTCATAGCGTTCATGGAGCGCCCCCAGACTCCGGAAGAGCATACGATCCCGCGCCATCGCGTAGGAGACGCGCGGACCGATAAAAATCTGGGATGAAATTGCGGAGAGCAGAATGACCGCAATCCCGAGACTGAAAAAGCGCGCGGCCTCCGGTCCAAAGAGTCCGCCTGCTGCCACCGCGCCCACAGCGCCCTGCCCCGCGAGTTCCTCAATCGGAACCGCGAGCAGATACACAATGTTGAACAAAAAATAAACAACCATGATCCCAAACGCGCTCCAGAAGAGGGCGCGCGGGAGATTTTTCGCGGGATCCTTGATCTCGCCCGCGATATAGGCGGAGGCGTTCCAGCCGGAATAGGCAAACATCACGATAAGCAGGGTAAGCGCGATCTCGGGAAGCGCGGGGACGGGCGCGGTGGGATGCAGAATCCATGCGAGACCGCCCGCAAGGGAAGCCGCCTGCGCGTCAAAGCCCGCGCTGAGGCGCTCGGTATGTGCGCCCCCAGCCGCGATCAATCCGCCTATAACCAGCGCCAACACAATAAGAACCTTTATAACGGTAAGAATATTTTGCAGCAAGGTTCCGCGCCGCACCCCCATGATGTGCATACAGGAGAAAAAAACGATGATCCCCGCCGCGAGAAATTTCTGAAAAACCGCGTCGGCAAAGAGCGAGTCTGCGGCTACGCTCGTCATAAAATTCGCGAGATACTCGGTAAAAACCAGGGCGCAGGCAGCGACAGCCGCCGAGAAGCCTACGGTCAGCGAAACCCAGCCCGTCATAAACGCGGGAAGTTTCCCAAAGGTATTTTTCAGGTATACGTACTCCCCGCCCACCTCCGGCCAGATGGAGGCAAGCTCGGCGTAGGAGAGCGCGCCGGCTATCGCGGCCGCACCCCCGATGAGCCAGAGTACAAGCACGAGACCCGCCTGCCCCATATCCGCAAGGGCATAGCCCGTGGTACCAAAAATCCCTGTTCCAATCATATTGCCGACGATGACGCACACGGCGGTAAAGAGTCCGATGTTTCGCTTTAATTCCATGCCTGCTCCCGATTATTATCCATAATTGCGCAGCGCCTCGAATATCAAGGCACCGGAAGGAAAACCGTAAAAACCGCGCCCGTTCTGTCCGCCATGTTCGCGGCGGTAATACTCCCGCCGCAGGCCTCAACCGCCTCGCGCGCTATCGCAAGCCCAAGCCCGGCACCTCCCGATTTTCGCGCGCGCGCCTCGTCCGCGCGATAAAAACGCTCAAACACCATCGGCAGCGCTTCCTCAGAAATGCCCGGCCCGTCGTCCGTTACCCGCAGCTGTATCCGGCTGCCATCTCTGCGCGCGTCGAGTTCAATCTTCCCCTGCTCCCGCCCATACTTGAGCGCGTTTTGCATAAGATTATCGAAGACCCGGTACAAAGCGGCGCTGTCGGCAAGCACACGCAGATCAGATTCCGCAAACGAAAGTTCCAGGCGTATACCCTTTTCCTCCGCGAGCGGGTGAAAGCGCTCGGCGACCTTGCGCATAAAGGGCTCAATCGCAAGCGGAGTACACTGCGGACGCCCGGCATTCTCCAGTTCCCAGATCGCGCGCAAATCGTTGATGATCTTTTCCAGACGCAAAGTCTCATCCAAAAGGGAGGAAAGCTGCGAAGCGTCCATGAAGAGCACCCCATCGCGAAGCCCCTCAAGATGCGCTTTCAGGATAGACACCGGGGTGCGCAATTCATGGGCAATATCGGAGGTCATGCGTGTGCGCAAACGCTCCTTGAGTTCCAGAGCGTCGGCCATGCCATTAAAACTTTGGATGAGAGCGCTTATCTCGCGCGCGGAGCGGGTAAGACCAAAGCGCGCGGGCAGCGTGTCCAAACGCGCGCCCATCTCGCCGCCCGCTATACGCGCAGCCGCCCACGACGCCGACTCCAGCGGGCGCGCTATCGAGCGCGAGACAAACCAGGAGATCAGCGAAAGCAGCAATACCGCGAGAATCGAAACATAGATGAGCATGGAGTTGACGCCATCCATAAAGACTTCTTCAATGACGCCCCCGGGGCGGCGGACGTAGGCGCTGAAAACTATGCTGCCCACATCGCGCTCCTCCGTTTGCAGCGATGCGCTATACTCTTTTATGGGATCGGCGCGATCATTTCTGTTCCCGCGTACACTCTCGCTGCGCACACCATCACCGCGTGTACCTTCGCTGCGCGTCTCGATCAAAAGCTGCCCTTCGGGATTATAAACGCGCGCCTCGCGAACGCCATAGCGCCGCATCGCGCCGCGCAGCAGGCGCTCCGATATCGGCGCGTCCTCTCCCAGGAATGAAGCAACAAGCCGCACAAAATCCGTCTGCCGCCGCTCCTCGCCCTGCCGCGCAAATTCCTCAAAGCGATTGGAAACAGAATTGTGTATGCCCGCGATGCTGCCGACATACACCAGGATGGCCGCGACGCCATACAAAAGCATGAGCTGTGTTTGCAGGCGCATACAGATTTACTCGCCACTGCCCGGAGCGGAACGATACCCCACCCCGTGGACTGTTTCAATGATGCGCGCATTCACGCCCAGTTTGCGGCGTAAATTTTTTATGTGGCTGTCTATGGTGCGCTCCATGCTTTCGTAATCGTAGCCCAGCACTATGGCTGCAAGCTGGGCGCGCCTGTATACCTTGCCGGGATGTTTCAGCAGCTCAAACAGAAGATCAAATTCTGTGGCCGTGAGCGGAAGGGGTTGCCCCTGCGTAAAAACGGTACGCGATTCGGGATGGAGTTCCAGATCGCCCGCGCGGATAACCGCCTCATCCTCAGCGAGGGCGCGGCCTGCGCGCTTCAAAACGGCGCGTATCCGCGCAACCACCTCGCGCGGCGAAAAGGGTTTGGTGATATAATCATCCGCGCCCAGTTCAAACCCTTGCAGGCGCTCCCACTCTTCGCTGCGCGCCGTGAGCATAATAATCGGGGTATCGCCCTTTTGCCGAATCGCGGCAGCGACGCGCTCGCCGGAGAGGACAGGCAGCATCATGTCCAGCAGGATGAGATCGGGATGACATTCGTCATATTGCTCCAATCCCTTTTTCCCGTCCTCCGCCTCGCACACCCGAAACCCTTCGCGCACAAGATAGGCGCGCAATACGTCCCGTATCTTCGCTTCATCTTCGATAAGCAATATTATTCGCTCGGACACTCAAACTCCTCCCGGGGGCTGACTCAAAGGGAATCAATGCGAAAACGGAAATATATATCGCGCGGCTATAAGCGGCAATGCACAAGTTCGGTGACAATAATACCGCGGCAGCCGAGCGCCTCCAGACTGTCCATGCAGGTTTGTACACTCGCTTTTTCCGCCATAACCTTAACGGCAAGCCAGGCTTTGCTGTCGGTATTTTGGATAGTAGGCGAAGAATAACCGGGCGTGATTTTTTTTGCCTCGCTGAGTTTTTCTGCCGGACAGTTATACTCCAGCATGATCCAATTCGCCGCCAGAAACACCCCTTCAATCCGGCGCAGGAGCTTATCCCGCAGCGCGGAATCGCGCGGAGTGGCATTGCCAACCAGCACCGCCTCGGACAGAAGCGCAACCTCGCGCTCGACGAGATCATGCTCCCGCAGGCTGCTGCCGGTCTCCACGAGATCCAAAATACCGTCCACAAGTCCAAGAAGCACCATGACCTCGACCGCTCCGTTGATCTCAATAATCCGCACATTGGGAATGGAGTGAGACTCAAAATACGCTGCGGCGCTTCTGACGAATTTTGTTCCAATGGTTTTTCCGCTGAAATCGGCTGCACATTTGATGCCGGAATCCGCATGGCTCGCGAATGAAAGCCGACACTGCCCAAAACCGAGCCGCCGATGCTCGACCAACTGGATACCCTTCTCGTACACAAGATCACTGCCGGTGATACCAAGATCAACCACGCAGGAACCCACCAGGGCGGGAATGTCCTGCGCGTTCACAAAAATAACCATCGTGTTCATCTCGTCGCACAACGCGAAAAGCTGCCGCCCATGCACATGAAACTTGAGCCCCGACTTTTTCAGGAGATCGATGGACTGATCCATCAACCGCCCCTTGGAAGGAACCGCAATCCGAAGATCAGCGTTGTCCTGTAGCATATCCGCCCCCAGTTTTTCGCGCTTCTTTTTCCTCGATGCCGCCTATCCCAAAACGCCGCGCAAGCGCCTCGCCGATGGCGTCCGGATGTATGCCCTTCGCGCCGAGCATGACCAGCATATGAAAGAAGAGATCGGCGGCCTCATGTACAAAATGATCAGCATCATCTTCGGCGGCGGCTTCGCAAAATTCATTCGCTTCTTCAAGCACCTTGCGGGCAATGGCCGCATGACCGCCGGCATAGAGGCTCGCGACGTAACTTTTCGGGGGCGGATTTTTGATCCGATCCAGAATGACCTGATAGAGTTTGTTTATGATATCTTCCACAATATCAAAGATAAGCAAAAACCCGAAAAGAGGGCGTTACTCTGTTCGCTGCCGCAAAAATTCAAAATACAGAATCGATTGATCGTCTTCCAGTTGGGCACCTGCCGCATGAGCCGAAACCGTTTTAACAAGCCCTGAAACAAAGTCGTCGGGATGGAGATCGCTATGCGTTTGCACATACTCCGAGAGGCGCGCTTCGCCGTAGGGCTCATCGTTTTCATTGAGTACGTCAATCAGACCATTCGTAAAAAGCAGAACCCGGTCGCCGGGTTCAAGCTGAACGGTTTGCGATTCGTATTTCCCTTCCTCGCGCACACCGATATACACTCCGGAGGCATGCAATTTTTCAATCGTTTCGCTCTGCGCGCGCCAAAGGTACGCAGCCCGATGCCCGGCGCTTGCGTAATGAAATAATCCCGTATCGAGCTCAATAACGCCGTAATAGGCCGTAAGAAAATGCCCGAGATCCGCGACCAGGGTATGGAGTTCATCGTTTACACGGCGGCAGGTTTCGGCGGGCGTGATCCCGTGGTGCCCGCTCGCGCGGAACAGGGTTTTGGCGAGGGTATTTACGAGAGCCGCAAAAACGCCGTGTACGGAAAGATCGGCCACGAGAAAGCTATAGGTGCTTCTTCCGATGCGCGCCGTATCGTAAAAACTTCCTCCAATTGTGCCAATCGGAATATAACGCGCGGCGATAGAGAGTTCGGGAACCATCCCGAGACTCTCCTCGTCGGGGAACATGCTCTTTTGAACGCGCCGCGCCATTTCAACCTCGGCAAGAAACTGCTGGCTGATGGTGGTCAGTTCCTCATTTGCGCTGTGCAGTTCCGCAGTGCGCTGATCGACCATAGACTGCAGGTTTTTTGAATATCCCTGTATCTCTTCTTTTTGCGACGCGATCTCATCAAAGCTCCTCTTGAGTTCATGGCTCATATTACTGATGGCCTGCGCAAGAAATCCGATCTCGTCCCTGGCGTCCAGCCTGATCTCAACCTCAAAATTGCCGCGCGCAATCTCCTCCGCGCTTGTCGTCAGGATACGCAGCGGCTGCACCACAAGCCGCATCAGGAACCATATAAGGGTTCCCGCAATAAACGCGATCAGGATGAGCATGGTAAAAACAAAGGCGAGGCGGGTGTTGGCGACGGTTCGGTACGCCAATTCCAGGGAGAAGATCATCTCCACCGATCCCAGCACCTTGCGTTCCCCGCCGCCCTCATATACGCAGGGTTCTGTCTTTCGGAGCCAATACTTTTCCGGAACCGGAATCTCGCCGGGTTCGCGCCCATTTAAGTGCAGCTTTTTCCCGGGCGTACCTTCCGCCCCGGGATTGCCGCGCACTATAACCGAAAGCACGTCGGCCTCCAGTCCCTCGGACTTCTGGAGCATCTCGGCGGTTTCATGGATGATAAAATAAGTAAATCGTTCAATATTGTAGGCGCTGATCGCGGCAACAAACTCGATGAGTTTATCGGCGCTGCGCTCCTTTTCGGCTATCAGCGAACGCTCCTGCATCCCAATCAGCATCCAGCCGCCAATCGTCATGATCACAATAAGAAGCAGGATGATGGCGAGTGAAAATTTGATGGATAAACGAAAACGCACTTCCGAATTTGATTTTGCGCCTGTTTTCCGGCTGTGTTCGGCAGTGCCTGAATTTTTTGCAGATTTGACGCTTTCGGACATACTGTCCCCTTTTATTTTCCCCAGGTATTGATGACGGCAATACGCTCATTTTTGATCATCTCTTCAACCCTTCCGAGTTCATCAAGAAGCGCCGCCGGAAACAACGATTTTGTATACTCCATGCCGGTGAGGCTAATCCCTCCGTTCCTGTAATCAAAACGGTAGCTTTCCCCGCGCAAGCCGCCCGCAATGCGGTACTCCAGCAGCCTGACCAGAGCAACATCAAGGCGCTTGAGCATACTGGTGAGTACATACCCGGGCGCCATGTGATCCTGATCGGAGTCCACCCCAATAACGTAATGCCCGCTCTCCTGCGCCGCGCGGATGATACCATTTCCGCTGGCACCCGCTGCGGCGTAGATGATATCCATATCCTCGGCATACATTTCCATGGCCATCTCGTACCCGCGCTTGGGATCGCTGAACCCCGAAAAATCCGGAAGGAGCGAAATATGGCGCGTGATGATCGTACAGACCGGATCGCCGTATTGTACACCCTGCCGGAAGCCTGCCTCAAAATCCCTGACCGAGGCGACGTCTACCCCGCCCAGAAAACCAATCCGCTTGGTTTTGGAAAAACGCGCCGCCAGAAAACCCGCGGCGAAGGATCCCTCATTTTGCGCAAATTCGGCGGTCGCCAGATTGGGCAGGTGATACCCCTCGTCATAATCGAAAAGGATAAAAACAATATCGGGGTATTTGCGCGCAAGGGCGTAAATGATCGGTCCCATCAGAAACCCTTCGCCGGCGAGAATCACATTGCATTTATCCTTTTGAATCATGTCCTCAAAAAGTGCCTCAAGGGTTTTTTCATCGTCATCCGGGGGTATACGCAGCACCGCGTCTATGTCAAAGCGCGTGTATGCCTGAATGAGTCCGTTATAAAGCATATCGTTGAAGGATTGATCACCCAAACCGTGCGAACTCAGGGCAAGCCCCGCGCGTACAGCCTTTGCCGGAGTTTCCAGACTGGCTATGGTACCGGAACGCTCGGGAAGGCAGGATCCCAAAAAACAGGCAACCCCAAGCAAGATAAAAATACAGTACCGCTTCATCCTGCATCCTCCGTATCCAGCAAACCCAGTGTACCATGTTTGGGAACCGGAAGGAAGAAAAAATACCATTTCTAGCCAATAAAGCGTTTTTTCATAAAATGCTCAAGCATGGCCGGCAGCATGATCACCGAGGTGAGCCAAAGTATCATCATGCCGAGAACCGCAAGCCCGCCGATGGAACGCAAACCCGGATGATTCGCGATCAACATACCCGCATACCCCAGCATGGTGGTAAAGGAGCAGAGGAAGAGCGGGACTATCAGCTCGGCCACGGTTTTTTTGGTCTCGCCTTTGTATTCCTTCCAGCGCGTAAACATATGGACGCCGTTGTCCACACCCATACCGAGGAGCGCGGGGATCATGATCACGTTAAACAGGTTCAGATGCATACCCAAAAGCACCATGATTCCGAAAATAAACACGAGTCCGCTGATGAGCGGAATCATCACAAACAGCGATTCACGCATAACCCGGAGTTCCAGCCAGACAAGAACGAACACACCCAGGAAGGTTAAAGCAACAAGCCACACAGCCTCGCCCTTGATGATTTTGACTATCTCGGCGTATACGGGGGTTTCGCCCACCGGCCCCACAACACCGCCAATATCGAGCTTATCACGCGCCGCCTGCGATTCCGGGATGAGTCTGTATAATTCCTCGGTGAAACGGATCGCGTTTCCGGAATTTTTCCTTTCCGCTGCGGGTATAACGCCGGCCAGATACTTATTTTCGCCGTCTTTGGAAAGAAATGAACTGGCGAGCAAATCGGGAAGTTCCTGAATTTTCGGCGGAGATGGATTTTCGCCCATATCCCAGTCGCGCATTTCGCTTATCCATTTTTTCCGGTCGGGGTTTTCGATTCGCTCAATCCAGGTGCCTTCGCGCATCTCCTCCTGGATATCCCGCAAAAGCAGAAGCCGCTCCTTCCAGATCAGACTGCCCGGATCCGGGGCATAATCGCGGACGCTGCGCGTCACGCCAACCATGGTGGTATTGGTGGTATACCGGACTACTTCGCGCCCCTCAACCATATTTGTAACGGGGCTGCTGAGATAGGTTTTCGCGCGCATACGGTTCTCAAAGATATCCAGCGCTTTATCGAGACTTAACACATCGTCGGCCATAAAAACCGCCCCGGGCGATACGCCGCCGGAGTAGATCTTGCCGCGCGCCGCGCGCGCTTCCGCAAGACCGGGATCGGCGCTTTTGTCAAACTGCAGGGTACTGAAACCTGCGTCAAATTTCATGCCTGCGCCGGCAAGTACAACAAAGAACACCATCAACACGAGCGCAATGATCGCGGCGCGCCGCGAAAGCACAAAGGCTTTATCATTGCGATGATCTTTGGCCCGCAAAAACCCA
This sequence comes from Spirochaetota bacterium, assembly GCA_031283155.1. Lineage (GTDB taxonomy): Bacteria > Spirochaetota > JAGLSM01 > JAGLSM01 > JAKPMW01 > JAKPMW01. The sequence goes on from JAITCI010000020.1 coordinate 74,561, forward strand.
AAACGAGCAGCAACGACCAGCATCGGCGGCATACACACAAGCATGGAGGCAAGGATGCTGATGATGACAATGACGGAGATGATCCCGAATTCCGAGAAACCGCGAAAACCCGATATCATGAGAATCGCGAGCGCGAATGCGGTGGTGAAACCCGAAACAAGCACCGACGGCCCCGTGTTGCGGTAGGCCGCCACAAGCGCCTCCGCGAAGGGCATTTCGCACATCTCCTGCTCCACGCGCTTAACCAGGTGGATAGCGTAATCTATACCCATACCCGTGAGAATCACTATGAGAAAAGACGTAATAAGGTTGAGACTCTTAACCGTGATCGGAATAAACGCAAAACCCCATATCATACCCACCACAAGCGGAATGAGCACCACCAAAGCCGTTCGCAGGGAGCGAAAACCAATAACTGTCACCAGCAGGATCAGACAGCCGGAAACTATGGTCGCGATAGCGAGATCCTTGTTGATAAGGTTGAATTCTTCTATTTTGTTGCAATGCGACCCCGCGACGTCCGCCCATACCGAATACTCTTTCCCAATATCCGCCGCAATATTGGTGAGGCTTGTATACAGATCGGACACCTGCTGGAATTCATCGATCCCATTGGTTGTGCGGATGATGATCCCCAGGTTTTTACCATCAGCGGAAAAATGATAGGGGGTAAGCGAGGCGAAGTGGCGGACATTTACTTCTATGCCCTCTTCATTGGAGTTGTGTACACTCTCTTCATCGTCCGCTATATCCCCTGTGCCGCCCGCAAGCAGATTTACGCCGGCGGGAGAAAGTTCCGATTTCCAGCCGAGTATCTTGTCGTAGATCTGCTCCAGATAATCATTCGGAACCAGCAGATACCGATACTTTCTGAAAAATTCCACTGGCCACTCGTATTCCGCGGTATAGATGCCGGGAAGCGGCTGGATACGCCGCGCCGCCTCGGTAGCAGCCTGCACCAGGGTATTGCTCTCGTCGGAGTTTATAATCATGGTAAAATACCCGCCGTCTCCGGTGATCGCGGAAAGGGTGCGCGTATTTTTGGAGGCGCGGCTGTCTGTGGGCAGGAGGCGTACCAGATTCGGATCGATGAATATCTTCTGCACCTCTATAACGGCGGGTATGGTGACGAGCGCGATGATCGCGAGCAGCCGGTACGGGTGCCGCAATGAATACTGACAAACAGCCAGCATGATTTTTTTCAGAAAAGTATACATTTCGTTTTACCGTTCTTTCCGCAGCAGTATTCTCAGGAGATTCCTTAATTGAATTACACCCTATTTTCGCGCGGCGGCTTCCTCTTCATCCAGAATCTTTACTTCCGCAGCGCTCAAAAATTTTCTTCGCATAAAATGTTCCAGCATCGCGGGCAGAATGATGACCGATGTCAGCCAGAGCATCATCATACCCAAAACGGCCAGCGTCCCGATGGAACGCAGCCCCGGATGCGCTGCGATGATCATGCCCGCATACCCCAGCATGGTGGTAAATGTACACAGAAAGAGCGGGATAAAAAGTTCACTCGCCGCTTTCATCGTATGCCCGTGATACTCTTTCCAGCGCGTAAACATATGGACGCCGTTATCGACGCCCATGCCCAGAAGCGCGGGAATCATAATGACGTTAAACAGATTCAGATTCATACTGAGAAGCACCATAGCGCCAAAGGTAAATACGAGGCCGCTGATAAGCGGAATCATAACAAAAAGGGATTCGCGCACGGTCTTTAACTCCAGCCAAACCAGAATAAAAATTCCGATAAAGGTTAAACTCACAACCCACCATATCTCGCCCTTGACGATCCTGACTATCTCGGCAAACACCGGAACCTCGCCCACCGGACCCCACACCCCGCCGATACCCAGGCGCTCCCGCTCCGCCTGCGATTCGGGAACAAGCTGATATATCTCGTCGGTAAACCGGAGGGAGTGCGCGGCGACCTTGCGGTCAACGGAGGGAAAGACCGCCACGAGATATCTGGCCGCGCCGTCCTTGGAGAGAAGCGGGGTGCATATAATTTCGGGAAGCTCGCTGAAGGCAGGCGGCAGGGGATTCAGTTCCCCGTTCCAGTCGCGCATCTCGCGTATCCAGCGTTTCCGGTCAGGATTTTCGATCCTGTCGATCCAGACGCCTTCGCGCATTTCCTCCTGGACGTCCCTAAGAAGAGCGCGGCGCTCGTGCCAGAGTTTGCCATTCGGATCAGGGGTATAATCGCGCAGGCTGCGCGCCCGCTCGATGGTTGTGGTATTGGTTGTATAGCTTACCACGGGCGCGCCATGAACCATATTTGTTACAGGATCTGTAAGCCAGGTATTTTCGTGGATGCGCTTGTCAAATATTTCCAGGAGGCGATCCAGGTTTTCGGTATCGTCCGCCAGAAATATCGCGCCGGGAGAGAAGGTACTCGAATAGACCTTATTGTGCGCCATCCGTGAATCGCGCGCATTCCTCGCCGCGTCTGTTTCATGCAGCCCGGCAATCGCGCTGCGATCAAATTCCAGATTTCTGAAGCTCGCGTCAAACTGCAGTCCGCTTGCGCCTATAATCAGGCAAATGCCCATCAAACCAAGAGCCATCAGCGTCCAGCGGCGCGAAAGGACTATGGCCTTCTCGCTGCGGTGATCGCGCGCGCGGATAAATCCGAAACGATGCGCGACGACCAGCATCGGCGGCATACACACAACCATGGAAGCCAAAATGCACGCGAGAACCATCGCGCTGATGATCCCAAATTCCGAGAAACCGCGAAAACTCGAGACCGACAGGATAGAGAGCGCAAACGCTGTAGTGAAACCCGAAACAAGCACCGATGGCCCCGTATTGCGGTAGGCCGACGCGAGCGCCTCCGCGAAGGGCTTCTCAAACATCTCCTGCTCCACGCGCTTAACCAGGTGGATCGCGTAATCTATGCCCATGCCGGTGAGGATTATGATAAGAAAAGCGGTTATAAGGTTCAGGCTCCGGATGGTACTCGGGATAAAAGCGAACCCCCAGGCCATCCCCACGATGAGCGGTATGAGTACAACAAGCGCCGTGCGGATAGAGCGAAAACCCAGCGCTGTCACCAGAAGAATCAGACAGCCGGAGATCAGGGTCGCGTGTCCAATATCGTCATTGATAAGATTGAACTCGTCGGTCTTGTTGCGATGGGAACCCGCGATACCTATCTCCACCGGAAATTCTTTTGCAATCCCCGCCGCCACATTCGTAAGCCCTTTGTAGAGATCGACGACCTCCTGAAATTCGTCAATGCCATTGGATGTACGGATTATGATCCCCAGGTTTTTGCCGTCGGCGGAGAAATGGTAGGGCGAAAGCGAGGCGAATTGGCGGATATCCCCCTCGATGGCCTCCTCGCCGGGGCTTTGCACATTAACTTCGGTATCGTCCGGATCCGCCGTATCGCCTCCAAGCAGGTTCACGCCTGCCGGAGAGAGTTCCGATTTCCAGCCGAGTATCTTGTCGTAGATCTGCTCCAGATAGTCATTCGGAATCAGATGGTAGCGGTACTGCCTGAAAAATTCCACCGGCCACTCATACTCTACTGTATAAACGCCCTTCAGCGGCCGGATCTGCCGCGCCGCCTCGTCCGCCGCCTGCACCAGGGTATTGCTCTCATCGGAGGTGAGTATCATGGTAAAATACCCGCCGTCCCCGGTAATAGCGGAAAAAGTGCGGGTATTTTTGGAGGCGCGGCTGTTTGTGGGCAGAAGGCGAACCAGGTTCGGGTCGATAAAGATCTTCTGCACTTCAAGCACGGCGGGGATGGTAATAAGCGCGATGACAGCCAGTATCCGGTACGGGCATCTCAAGGAATACTGACAGATAGCCAGCATGATTTTTTTGAGAAAACTATACATTTCCTAAAGATACAAAATTTACGACGTGCGGGGCGCGCGCGGTACGATACTTACGGCGCTTTTTTGACAGAATATGCGACCGGCGTGCTTTTTTCAGTCCGAGATGCGGTACTGCGCGACCGTCTGCTCGACCTGCCGTATCGCCGCCGCCACGCCCTTGGCGCTGACGATCTTTTTGAACTGTCCCTGATAATTCCGGATGGTACTTGTCCCGTCCGTGAAATAATTGATGATCACCCAGCGCCCGTCTTTTTGGGTCAGAGTGTAGTCGAGCGCGATCCGCTCCGTGCCGCCGTTCTTTTTGCTGTATATGGCTGTCGTGCTGACCGTCACATTCGCGCCTGCGGCTTTTTCCCCGCCGTACTCAAAATTATCGGCGTTGTACCGCCCCATTTTTTTGACCGAAGAGAGCAGGAGCAGCTCCTCAAATGCCTTTTTGAATGCGGCGCGCTGGGCGGGCGTCGTATCCGCCGGGAAAACCGTCAATACCGCGTCCGACATGGCTGAAAAATCCGTCGCCGGCTCGATAATGGCTCTGAGCTTTTTTTCGGTGGCGTCGTCCAGCTTGTTGCCCGCATTGGCGTTCAGAACCTCTTTAACCTTTTCGTTTGAGTCGCGAATCGCATCAAGCGGCGCGCCGGCAAAAAGCACCCCCGCAGAGAGCATGAGTCCAAGAGCCAAAATACCTACAGCCTTAGTTGAGAGTAACTTTTTCATTTTTCATCCACTCCTCGTATTTTTTGATGTCCCCAAGAACAAGCGCCAGACGAGCAAGCGCTATCTGTGTCCTGAGTTCGCACTGCACCTCTTCAGCTTCGGTTTCGTACTGCATTCTGAAACCGCTAATCACGGTATTCGGCGTGTCCAGACCGAGATCGTAGTTCTCGAGGGCGAGACGCGCGAATGTTTTTGCAGCGGAGAGCGAATCGCGGATATTCGCAAGATTGGTATACTCCTGCCGCAGACCGGATACCGCCTTTTCCAGGTCAAGCCGTACCCTTTCTTCCGCATACTTCAGCCCATGCCGCAGCGCATCGAGATCGCTTTTCGCGAGTTCCGCCTCCGTGTCCACCCTCCAGAAGTCCAAACGCCACCTTAGCCCTATAAAAGCACCGACACCCTTTGAGTTATAATCGTCACTACTTGGGCGGTTACTTGCGTAGCGCATCCGCAAACCGCCGCCGATGAACAGATCGGGCAGGGCGTTTGCTTTTTCGACGGACAGCTTCGCGTCTGCGGCCTGAATCGCCGAGCGCATCTTGCGCAGTTCCGGGCTGCGCTCCGTTACCCGCTGAAGCAGGCGGGTGATATTGGGCGTCGCATCGTCAAATTCGGGGAGCGGGCTTTCGGCGGCGCGTAACTCGCGCCCCTCGTCCCGCCCCATAGCGATGTTGAGGGCGCGCATCAGGTTGGTATATTCCCCGGATGTACTGGTATACATTTTATGAACCTGCCAGGAGCGCGCGCGCAGTTCCAGGCGATCCATCTCCGTGATGGTACCGTCCTCTTTTTCGATCTCCTCGTCGGCCTTTTCGACAAGCGAATCAAATTTGCCTTTCATATCCTCGGCCACAGCCAGCCCTCTTTGGGCAGCCGCAAAACCGCGATACAGGCAGATCAGCTCAAAAACGGCCTTATCGCGGGTATCCGCAAAATTATCCTGTTCGTACGCCAGCCCATGCCGCGCGAGTTCCTCGGCGCTGCCGATCTTGCCAAAGGTTAAAATGGGCTGCACAAAGGAGAGTTCGTTTTGGGTAAACACACCCCAGCCGCTGAGTTCAAAGGGATCGGAGCCGGGGAGGACGCCTCCGGTAGAGGTGAGATCAAATTTCGTGAGATACTTAAGCTCGTTGACCTTGGTTATCTGCAGGCGCGCCTTCTCCACGCGGGCTTCCGCCGCCTTAATCCCCGGATTCTCGCGCAGCACCGTGGCGAGTACGTCGCCGAGAAGAATCAGCTCGCCCTCCGCAGCGCCAAGAAAGACCGGAAATATAATGACCATAATAATCCGGGAAAAAATGTGTGAAAAAAGGCGCATCAGCGCACCCCTGCCATTTTATGGGAAATACCGGAAATAAAGACACAATTCCGGTACGAATATCAGCTTTCCTGTAAAACTAGTCCGGCGGATTCCGCAAGTCAAGAGGCGTCCTTGACCAATTTTCAGGTTCATATACAGCAGCGATGGCATTCGTCCAGACTTCGGTATACCCGCCCTCCTGTATCAATTCCATTGTTAAGGCATGAAGAGTGGGGCGCGGCGCCGCCCATTGGGTTTGCAGCCACTGCGCGGCATAGGGATCGGGGAGCGGCCAGTTCCGCGCTGCGGTAATTGCGCGGACGTAAATAATCAGGGGATATTCGCGGTGTACCCCGCGCGCCCAGGAAAAAGCGTTTGTCAATCTGGAATGCGAAAAAAGCGCATGGGGCATGGAAAACCCCAGATACGGGATACACTCTGTAACATAAGTCAGGAGAGGCGCGAAGGGTATAAGCACAGCCTTTCCTTTCAGATCGTAGCGCGCGAGGTAATCGGTGAGTTCGTTTAGTGCGTCCGCGCGCGCCTTGTTTGTATGTATACCGCGAAGATTTGGGTGATGGAGGCTGTGTACGAGCTTCAGCCTGTTTGCCTGATCCCTGTCGGTTTGGGTAAAGGCATACGCCGCTGTAAAAACCCATGCCGGAACAAGTATTGACCAGAAGAGCGCCCGGGCATAAACGGAAAATCTGCCAAAATAAAATGCCTGCGCATTTCCCGCGCGAAAAACAGTGCCCAGCGCAAGCGGCAAAGCAAGCCAAAGACCAAATTTGGCGTTCCACCAAACCTGATCTGAACCCAGAGGAAGGAGGAAGGCTATTCCAAACACGACAAGACAGATGTGCGCCCATCTGTTTCGCAGAAATTGCCCGGGAAGCGAAAAAAGAATAATGCCCGCGAGAAAGAGCGCAAACGCAAATATGTACAGCGGAAAAGATATAAGCTGCTTGCCATTTCCCAGTTCCTGTTCGATGAGGTACATGGGCAGATGAACGAGAAAGAAAGCCGCAATACATGGCAGCAGGCGCGCCCGCCAGTCATCGCGCCTGGACAGCAGACGCGAGAAAAGCGTATAAAAAGCGGCGAGCGCAAGAATTGTTCCCGCAACCTTCGCGGTGTCCGAGAGGAAACGTTTTGCAAGGTATGAGAATTTATGATATGGACCCATATCGCCAAAAAGAGTAGCCTTAATTCCGTTCAGGAAAATTTCTTCCTGCCCAAGCAGAATAACTATCACCCCCGTAAACACACATCCGGCAATGAACCCCAAAAAAGACCACACGAAAGAGCGCAGCATGGCACCCGTGCCGAGATGAGACCGGATATACGCAAGGGGTATGAGAAAAAGCAGGATACCGGCAATACTCGGTATACGCGCAAAAACAGTGAGACTCATGCACAGACCGGCAAAAAAGAAATTCTCCGCGCGTCCATTCCGGAAAGTCCGAAGCAGAAAAAATGCGGTACAGACATACAGAAACGCAGGGAAATTATTATAGTTGATAAGCTGCATGGTTGGAGTGATCGCGAGCACGGCAAGGGCAAGGCCAAAGAGGAGCGGACGCCGCGCAACAAAAAAAGGGCGCAGGCTTTTGTACGCGATCCATGCGGTAGCCCATGCTATAAAAGCGAAAAGTAACTTAAAAGAAAAAACCCCCAGCCGGCCAAAGAGCGCGTGCCAAACCCCGCCGAAGATCTCTGTGAGATATATGGAAGCAAGGGGGAACACCCCCCCATTTTCACCGGAAAGGTTAAGGGCAGGGTCAAAACTGAGGGCGTCGCGGTATTTAACAGCCCAAAATCCAAAATCGCCCATATCAAGACCCTGAAAGATCGTCAGCAGCGGGTACACCAGTATAATGATTATAAAAACCGAGTCCGGACAAAAGAAACGGCGGTGTACTCCAGACATATCCTGCCTCCTGCTCAAAGCCAAACCCTTCCTAAAAATACAAAAGTGTATATCCAGAGTGAAAACGATTGCCGCAGCCCGGCAAAAACGGAAGCGGAGCACCATTTTTGTAGACGCGAAAAAAAGGCCGCGTTACACTCAAACAACAGAGAAGCGGAGTGCATGATGGAGCGCAACTATACACTGATTGCGGTAATTACCGGCGCGGCGTTTTTATTCCTGTGGATTTTACCCTATCTGGTTTTGGGCGAAGACGCGCATATAACGCTCCACGACAATCTGGATTCTGAAATTATTTTTAACCAACTGGGCGCGAAATATTTTTTTGACTTAAGCGGTACGATCCCCGAATTTATCAATCTGGATGCGCGCGCGCTCAACACCTTTTCGACGTTTCAGCTTTTGCTGTACGCATTCCTGCCGCCATTTCAGGCATATATATTAAATGAATGTATCGTCAGATTGGCAGCGTATGCGGGGATGTATTTGCTTTTGAGCCTGATTTGTACACGTCATTTCCGCGAAGAGCGCCCGCCGTCAGGCAATCCCTGGATGCTTGTGACGCTTGCCGTTTCCGTGCTTTTTGCGTGGCTTCCGTTTTACAGTGTGTATGGTTTAACGGTCGCCGGAATGCCAATGCTGGCATGGGCGTTTTATAATGTTTTTTTGCATGGCTGCGGGAGGGATCCGAAGACTGTCTCTTCCCGTAAATTAAAATTTTGCTTTTTGTGTATCGCGTTTTTTGGTTTTGGGAGCGCTCTGATCTTAAGCGGCTGGTTTATCCTTCTCATTTTGTCCGGGTTGTGCGCCTATTTCCTGTGCAAGCAGCAATTCCGCAAAAAACAGATATATTTTTATCTGGCCGCAGCGCTCCTGCTGGCGGTGTATGCCGCGTGTAACCTAAAACTGATTATGCTCATGCTTTCGGGTTATCAATCGCACCGCGAGATTTGGGAAACTCTGGAGACAAAAAATTTCAGCGGGATGATACTCTGGTTTTTTGCTGTTTTCGGAATAGGGCGGCCGCACGCGGGTGGGCATTATACCTTCATTGTATTGATATGCGCGGCGGCGTTTTTTTATGGATGGTTTAAGGACAAGAAAAACAAAATATGGCAATGGCTCTCATGGGTTGTATTGCTCAACGTAATTATTGCGGCGGCGAATGCGCTGCTTGCGGCCACCATCGTCGGCAAAATCATAATCGCGTCAGGCCTGGGGCGTTTTCGCGCGGCAAGGCTGTTCTTCATGATGCCGTTTACATGGTATACGGCGGGCGCTTTGGCTCTGGCGTTTATATGGGAAAAAATTGCGGGAAACGGAAACGCGGCCAGGTTAAAGCTGGCCCGGGCTGTAACAATTTGCGTATGCGCGCTGGCGTTTGTTCTTGTGTCCGCCATCCCGTGGCCGCACAGCCATGTTGCGGGGTTAACCAATTACGCGGTTATGCTGGGCGCTGCTGCCGGCGGCCCGTCGTGGAGAGAATTTTATGACGTAAACCTTTTCAAAACCATAGATGACGCAATCGGCCGCGACAAAACAACATACCGCACAGGGTCGATTGGCCTGCCCCCCGCAATAGCGATATATAACGGATTTTACACCGTGGACGCGTTCTCGCAAAATTACAGTCTGGAATACTGGCGTACGTTTCGCGGCGTTATCGCGGGGGAACTTGCGCGCAATCCTGCCATGGACGCCAATTTTTACTGGGGGAATCAGTGCTATTTATTCGCAAGCGAAATTTATGAACACCGCTCCTGGAATCTGGGGATGTACAATAAAAATTCCACAGCGGTGATTACAACTCTGGATTATGATATACAGGCGCTTAGAAACGTCCTCGGCTGCGAATACATTTTTTCCGCCGTACCCATCCTGACGCCGCCCGCCGAACTGGAATATGTGGATTATTTTGAAGGCGCTTATCTGGGGATTTATCTCTACAAAGTAATTATCTGAATTTCGCCGGTATACTATTTATTCGTAATTGTATTTATAATTGTCATAGTCATTTCTGATTTCATCCTCAGAAACGGCTTCCTTTCTTTTACAAACCATTAAGGAATCCACACCATCGAGTATTTGTATATATTTTTTTACAATATGGTAATACGGCCTGTTCCAGAAATCGTGAATGATAATTACTGTATTTTCACTTGTTTCCAGCAGCGTCTTTAAGCAGCACGCCGCGCGAAACCGTCCGTCTATCAATACGGCGTCGGCCAGCCTTATTTCTGCGTATTGCTCAAAAGGTTTTTGGGAGTAATTCAAAAATCTTTCCCTGTTATCCCCTTTGGCAGTTATAACCGGAGTTCCCCATTTACCGGTTTTGCCAATATCCGCATGAATCAGATGAAGCTGTCCGGATAGTTCGCTCTTTAATATGATTTCGTATTTTTGTTTCATCTTTTCTATCCAGCCTTTGTCCGATTCCACTGAATATACTTTTCTGCCGCTATTGGTCAGCGCGGCGATTGTCGAACCGCCGGATCCGAATTCCAGATATATTTTTGCGCCGCAGATATATTTTTTGAATAATTCCCGCTCATTTTCAGTCATCGCCCACGTAAAATTTTTGTTCCGTGCCTTGCAGAATACAGACATATCCGATCCCTCGCTTGCGTTTTCCGCAGCACGGGACAGTATCTTCTGTATCAGCTTTTATATAGAGATATATCCTCCGCGCGCGGATTATTTTCCCAATACCGCTCATTGAGCGTCCAGTGCGATCCCAATTCAAAATCATACGCGCGGGGCTCAAAACGCCCAAAGCCGGCGTCCGAATAATTGGTTAGCTCGCCAAAATAGATAGTACCCCCCCCCCCCCCGTATCATGATCATACAAATCCACGCGAATATGATCAAAATCCTGCGCAAGTTCTTCCGCAAGCCGGAGCATCTTTTTCAGATTTTTTGGGCGGGGGCGAAGCTCGCCGCATGGACATTCGAGCGTGAGATCGAGCGGATTCCAGCCGCAATCGTACATATTTATTGTATGCTCCGCAAAGCGATCAACATCCACCCGGATCATGCGGCAGCGTCCATGGATCATAAAAAACTTATAGTCGCAGGGCGGCTTTCCGTCCTTGCCGGCGAGAAGCTCCTCAACGAGAATGCGCCGGGGGATACCCTGATATGCCCACTGGTACTTAAAAACGCCATACGAATGGCGCAGCCAGCTGCGGCAGAGCGCAATGAGTTTCTTTGGGTCTTCCCGATCCTTATCATGAACGAGATAATTCATCCCGCAGGAATGATTGGCCTTCAGCGCGAAAGAACGCGGCAGCCGCCCAAACGGGATGGTCTCCGGGGAATCCGTGGCATACAAAAGCGGAATGAGGATCTCCGCAGCGCGTTCCTTCCCAAGAAGCGTCTCGATATACTTTCGTACCCGCAGCTTATCGGTGACAACCGGAAGGAGCGGATTACGGTCAAAATGCTTTTTCCAGATAATCTTCTCGTTATAACTCTCCGGATTCTCCAGCTTAAGCGGATAGCCGTGCGCGCGCTGAAACTGCGCCCTCTCTATGGCTTTGCCGGCGAAAAAATCAAGCGCGTGAAACGCCGCCAGCCTGATCAGATACGCCGCGCCCGAATCCCACACCCGTTTCCATACAGTCCTTTTGTGTACCATAAGGTTATTCTTTCCTTTTTTTCCACAGCATAAGCACCCGCGCGTCGCCCTCCTCAAACCCCAGACATTTGAGGATACCAAAATATACGCCCAGAATGAGGATGATCGCGGGCAGCTTAAGCCAAAAATACCCCAAGTCCGATATATCGGCAAAAAGCAAAAGCGCGCCGGAAACAAGAGCCGCGATATACGGCTTATACACCTCCCGCCGCCTGAGGCGCACCCCAAGCAAAAACCGCGCTTCCATAATCTGAATCAGGCGGATACTCACCGCCGCGAGTACCGCAGCAAGCGCCGCCCCAAAGAGTCCATAGACGGGAATGAAGAGCGCCGCGAACAGGAAGCTCAGCCCCGCAACCGTAACCGAGTTCGCGAGGCTCCAGGCGGATTTCCCGAGGGCGGTAATGACATTCCCCGCCAGGCCAATGCCGCAGGAGAGAAGCGGAACAAGGGTGAGCAGGATCATAAAGCCCGTCGCGCCCATATCACCCAGATACTCCAATCGCAATACCGAAATGAGCGCGCCGGGGAGCAGTGCGTTCATCGGCAGGGCAAAAGGAACCCCAAAGGCAGGGTGAAAAAGCTGCAGGAGTTCATGCCTGAAAAAAATCACGAGAAAGCCCAGCGGGAACGCGAGGAGCATCGTCCAGCGGCTGACCTTGTTATAGGACACATTCATCTCATCCGGGCGCTGTTCGCCGTACAGGCGCGCGATAACGGGCGTATACGCGCCGGAGAACGCGAGCCGCACCTGTTCTATATTATGCACAATCTGCGCGGCAATCCCGTAATAGCCTATCAGCGCCGGCTGCACCCCAAAAAAGCCAAGCATCATCACGTCAAACCCCGCGATCATATCGGTAAAAGTGAGATTAAGGCTTTGCGGAAGCACAAAAACAAGGAGCGGGCGCATGAAACGAAAGCGGCGAAACGCAAGCAAGAGCCTTTTCATGGAAAAGGATCTGCAAAAAATGACAAGCGCAGCCGCAAACATAACGGCGCTTGTGGCTGTATAGCCGTACCCAAGTCCATCCACGCCGAAATCCAGCGCGGCAAAGAGCAGCGCGCAAACAAATAAGCCAAAGGGACGGATACACCCCTGCAAAAGCGCGTCCCACTTCATCTCCGCGTGCGCTTTCGTCGCTGAAACCAAAAGCACCGCAGCCGCCTGCAGCGGCAGACCGGGCGCCATCAGGCGCAGCAGCGACTGAATGCGGCCTTCACTGTACATGGGAAGAGCGCCGGACGCGCCCAGAAGGAGAGCGAGGCAGAGCAAAAGCCCAACGCCCGCGCACAGGACAATGCTATTGGCAAGCGCCTGATAGGCGTTCCGTTCGTCCCTGCGCGCCAGATACCTCGCGGCGAAAATCATAACGCCGTCATTGAGCCCGCCCACAGCCAGCTTCTTCAGCATCTCAATAAAGACAAACACAAGAAGGTACACACCCAGGGCGTCAGCGCCGTACATCCGCCCAACGACAATAAAAAATATGGGATTAAAGGCCTTGCCCAGCACCCCCAGGAGGTTGTACACAAGACCGCGCGTGACTTCGTGATCGTAATTTTGTTTCGTCAATCGCGCGCCCAGCCTTTTATAAAACACTCCATGTCCCGGAAATAAATATACTCGCTTATCCTGAGATCTTTCATGTTACGGCGGCCGCACCATACACATTTTTACAAACCTGTTCCGACGGGAGCGCCGGCTGTTTCGGCTCCCCAAAACCGCCTGCCGTCTACGCGGGGCGCTTACCTCTTCTGAATCGTTGCCCCGCGTCGAGCCGACATCCTGTCTACGCGGGGCGCTTACCTCCTGTAAGCGAACCACGCAAGATATACAACCAGCACCCAAATAACGCCCGCCATGAACCACATAAACGCGCCGGCGAGGTTCAGCATTAAAATCACCATCGCGGCGAGGGCGAAAAAATCATGCCGGAACAGGAACGCCATTTTGGACACGCAGCGGTCAAGCAAAGCGATACCGCCTGTTTTCTGCGCGGCTTTCTCGACGTCGTTGATAATCTGAAAGGTATGCTCGCTTCCTGTGCGGCGGATGTAGCGCAGCATGACAAAAAACATACAGGCCAGTCCGAGTAATACCCCCCCGCCAAGAACCAGAAAGGTTTCGCTGCCCAGTTCCGGGAGCATATATGCAGCCGTTTCCTCCCGCGGAGAATTGCAGAGTCCAAGAGGGAGCGCGATAAAAAACAGGAAGTAGCCCAGTTGGTCGCAAAAGGTATCAAAGCGCGCGCCCGCCTGCGACATCCGCCATGTAAGCCTGGCCACCTCGCCGTCGCTGCCGTCGATGATCGAGGTAAGCTGATACAGAATGCCGCCCCAAAAAAAATTCCAATACCCGCCCAGCGCAATCAGCGCGGCGGAGAGCAGCGTCAGCAGGAGATTGACGCCGCTGATGAAATTGGGCGAAAAGCCCAAAACCATACACACGCGCGAAATACGAATCGATATGGGGCGGTTCAGATACCGCGACACAACGCCGTCGCTGGCTTTGCGCACCGACGCAAGGAGCGCGCGCCTTGCCCGCTTATAGGCCAATTTGTTTCGCACGTCCACAGCGTAGCCGTCTGTCATCGGCACGTACCCGGAGACGCGCGAATCAAAAATTAAGGTAAGCCCGGTATCCGGCGAACGGATAAACGCCTCAAGCAATTTTGGAAAAATATGCGCGCGGCAGAGCGCAAGCCCCGTCCATACCGCCCCTGCCTTTTGCCCATCCGAAACATTGCCCGCCATATCCACAATAAGACAGCAACTGCTCTCCGCGAGATCTATGCCGGGCAGACGCGCGAGAACGCTCTCCTTATAAACAGCCGTATCGGAAAGGAGGAGAAAGGTATCGGTGAAGCGCTCCGCCTTCAGATCGGCGGCGTCGCGGCACGTCACTGCGCAGCCCTGCCGCGCGAGTACCCGGTTTGCCGCCAAAAACGCCTGCATCTGCTCTGCGCCCTCGTCGCACACCACAAAAAAATCACGCACACCGGCGCGCGCTGCGGCAATAATGCTCCGCGCGATCAGCGGGTGCCCGCACAGCCTCCGCACGCGCATCGTGCCGCTATGCGAAAAGATGACCGCCTGCGAAATTACCATACCGATTTACCTGCTTTCTGAAACACCTGCGTTGGATAAACATACTTTCCTGAAGATAAGCACTTCTCAGTATTTACCGATAGGAAGATCATGCGTGATGTATTTTAGGTTGTATTTGTCCTAAAATGGCACCATACTTATTATGCGCCTCGGACGCATGGATTAAAACATCCCGGGAGGCATTCCCATGAATATCAATACTGAAAATCTCGTTTCCATATCGGAAGCCAACCAAAACTTTTCAAAAGTCGCCCGTCTTGTTGATGAAAAAGGGACAATTATCATCTTAAAAAACAATACTCCGCGCTATATTTTGCTGGATTACAATCTATCCCGTCAGAACAACGTCGCGAATGACGACGATATGAATGCAGCAGCCTCGCGTATTTTGTCAAAGCACATCAAAGCGTTTGAAGAACTTGCAAAGTGATTATCCTCAGTTTGGAGCAAGTCAAAAACCTTCATAAAAAATTACTGATCGGCACAGGCGGGCTGAATGGGATTCGGGACGAAGCCTTGCTCGATTCTGCGCTGGTTGACGCATTTCAAACTTTTGACGGCGCTGAACTCTATCCTTCTACGGCAGCCAAAATAGCGCGAATCACATATGGCCTTGTATGCAATCACCCGTTTATAGACGGAAATAAACGTATCGGTATGTATGTTATGCTGGTTCTCCTGGAATTGAACCACATCGACGCTGCCTTTACGAACGAAGACATAATCCGCATCGGATTAGAGATTGCGCAGGGAAAAATGGGCGATAAGCGCCTGCTGAGTGAAATTTTAGAACACTCGCAATAACCGCGCCTATGACCTGGACGGGAATGTGGGCGCAGTTTCCGAAGAAGGAGTACGTACTTCGGAATGGATGTCGCGGCGCGGAGCGTGCGCCCCTACTGTAGCCGTACAGCTGCGGAGAACATCCAGCCCACGCCATTGCTCGCGCGCGCGTCCACGGTATAACTGTCTTCGAGCAGCAGCCCGTCGCTAACGCGATATTTGACTGTGCGCAGGCAGCGGCGAATGGATACGCCGGAGGCAATCGAAACATTTGGCTGCGCGCTGCCCACGACCGTCAGCACACCGTCGGCATTTGACTGCGTTTTGTAATATATGCGGAAGGGTTCCTCCTGATCAAAATCGACGTATTTCACCGCCTTGTGATCCGCGAGAGCCAAAAGTTTGTTCAGGGTAGTGGTGTAATCGATCCGGACGCTCATCCAGGTTTTCGTTTTCCCGCTTGCCGCCGCCGCGATCCCGCCCGCCGGAAGGGCGTCGTGGTTAAACATCCGCAATATCTCGCCCATGATTGGGTATACGTTAAAGCTGTCGTCGTACGCGCCATATTCCGGCGGGGTAATCATCGGCACACGGCACTGAATCGCGCTGTGCGTCCCGAGGGCGCTGCGCGTAAAGGTGAAGGACTGCGGGTTCAGGTCGCCAATCAGGAAGGCGCGCGGAACCACCTCCTGAATCATCGGGCCGTAAAATGGCACATTTCTGAAATTAGTCTCGAGCTGCCCGAAGAGCGACTTGGCCTGAATGAGATTTTTTGCCGCCGTAACCAGGGAAATCTTCTCGCCGTTCCGATGGGTGCGCACCCGTACGCCCGTATTCGGAATGTCCTTCAGGGTAAAGCGCATGGAACCGTCGGCGGCTTTGACCCCCTCAAAAAAAGCGTCCGCGTAGGCGTGGTAGTACATACGCACATCGGTGACAATGAAATTTTTGCGCGTATCGCTCTTCATTTCGTAGGAAATGACGTAATTCTCGGCGGAGAGCGCCCCCGCGAGGCACAGACTGAGAATAAGGCATAAACCGGTTTTTGCGAGTATGCGTTTCATGGCTTTACCTTTCCGATTTTATTCTGGTACATATTCTAACAACACCTTGCTGACACGGATGTCAGCACTCCGAGCCGCGACAGGAGGTCGCACGTGAGCGAGGAGAGCTGACACGGATGTCAGCACTCCGAGCTACGCACATCTTTACGCTTTCAATACTTCTTTATTGACTTTGGCGGCTTCCATAGCGCGCGCCCGCTCTTCCCATGTTGCAAAATTTGCCGGACGGAACTCCGCCAACTGCTCCTCGGTAAGAGGGGGGCAATCCGGATCATATACATACGGCAATTTTGCCGCAGCGTCCCCCACTGCCTTCCTTCGCGCCCTTTCTTCAGGGGTGGGCTCTTCTCCACCCGAACGCCTCACTATTGCCATGATATCTCCTCCGTTCCGCAGAGTTTGCCACCCGCGCCGAGATTATTCTGGTTACATCTCCACGCTCTGTATATACCACATAAAACATATTGTTATAATACCCTATTGTTTGCCATCGATCTTCTTCTTCGCTTGAATCTTCATCATGTCGCTCTATACGATTGGGATCACGAAAAACGTCGCTCGCGGTATCAAAGTCAATGCCATGCTTTTTTATATTTTCTTTCTCTTTTGCAATATCCCATTCAAATTCCATGGCCTTAGCCCCTATGACCTGGATGGGAATGTGCGCGCAGCTTCCGAAGAAGGAGTACGTACTTCGGAATGGATGTCGCGGTCTTTGCGAGCCTTTGCTTGCGTACTATGCAAACAAAGGCTCGCGGCGGGCGCTGGGTTCCCTTTTTTACAATTTTTTCAGATTTGGGGGCTGCTTACGCGGGTGGGTGGAAATTGCTCCTGTTTTGGGGATGGTTGAGGATTCCGGAGGTGTTTATACCGCCCCGAAGCCCTCCCAGCCATTAAACATCACAAAAACACCCTGATTTTCGCTCCGCAACCTCCTGCCGCCCAATTCCATAAAAATATATTTTTTCTTTGTGGACGGAAACAAATGCGCTATACTTGTGTTTAAGTTAGGATACGGCTTTTGCCGAACTATGAAAACCATTCAGGAGGACGTTTTTATGAAGAAAATCAGTCTTATGCTTGCCCTTGTTGTTTTACTGGGCGTTTTTGCCGTTGCCTGCGGCGAGGATGATGAAGTTTTGCCGGTAGCAGTAGTTACGTTTACCTTAAATAATCCTTCCGGTGCGTGTACTTTGACTTTCATGCCGGATGGTACTTTCGGACTTGTTATGACCGGCTCGAACGCCAGAACCTTTGAAGGCTCCTACACATCGGATTCTTCGCTAGCTACTATGACCGGCATAACAAAAACCAGCGGTGCAGAGGGTGATGGGTTCACTTCTCTTTCTTCTGGTTGGACATTTGGATACGCTGGTGGCTCGTTGGCCACAGCTACTACGCCTGCCATCTTTAGATTTAATGGCGGCGCTAATGCAGCCGACCAAGGTATTCTCATAACTCATCCAAAACCGGTTGAAGAATGATTTTCTGCCTCTCAGCATAAAAAAGCCACCCCACGGGGTGGTTTTTTTATGCGCGGGCGGGACAACGCCGGGTATCGCCGCGCCATGTTTTTTACCTCCGCAAAGGCGGCATCCCTTCCGCAGCTCGAATATAGATCAATTTTCACCAACGCCTTTCTTGCTTTTTTCAAGCTGTTCGCGCAACTCTGCAATCAAAACGGCGTTTTCCGCAAGTGCTGTGTCCTTCTCCGCAAGCGCCGTGTCCTTCTCCGCAAGCGCTGCTTGCCATTTCTCTCGCTCGGCTTTTTTTGCTTCCCGCCGGGCTTCGCGCCGCGCATAATCCAGCGCGGAGGCTTCATTGTGCTGCGTAAGCTCGCGCATACGTTCCAGTTCCATGAACTTTTCCGTCGTTTTTGTTTGGCGGTAAGCCTTAATTGCCTGTTCCATGATCGGGACCCCCAGTTCTTCTATTTGCTGCAAATCTTCTTCTGTCTCCGCCTTAAATAAATTGAGCCACAGCTTTAATTCATCATCAGCGCCAATAATTTTGGGCAGCTTTCTAAGCTCAAAGTAGCACAGACGCATCTTGTCTGTCAATGGCGTGTGGCGCTTCACTTCAAGAGCCTGAAACTCCGAGTAAAACTCTTTGCAATCAAACAAATTAAACGCAAGGATGCTGATAATGATCGCGCGCGGCAGTCTTCTGTATTGTTTCCCTTTTTTGAGCGCCGTTGAATACTCACGCGCCCAATAGTACAGCGATCTTTCGGGATAATCCTTTTCATCCGCAACTTGCACCTCCAAAGCCACCCGCTGCCTGTTTACCCTCATGTTGATATCCAAATGACAAAACTTATTTTCAAT
>JAITCI010000023.1 GCA_031283155.1 Spirochaetota bacterium
ATACTGTTCGTTGCAAAGCAACGCATATAATCCCTCCACGCAGTCGCGCCCAACGGGCGCTACAGCATCGCAGCCCCGAGCCGGTCGCGACATCCTGTCGCGCTCGGGGCGCGAACCTCCTGTTCGCGCCAGGCAGGACTCGAACCTGCGGCCCACAGCTTAGAAGGCTGTTGCTCTATCCACCTGAGCTACTGGCGCAAATTATGATAGATAAATTGTCGGGGCGACTGGATTTGAACCAGCGACCCCCTGCTCCCAAGGCAGGTGCGCTGCCACTGCGCTACACCCCGAAAACCGCAAAACCCAAACTTAGCGCTTAATTTATTACGATGTCAATAAAAAGCCGGACACATAATCGCGGCAGTATATTTCGACGAATACGCATACAGGAAAAATGATGCAAAATTCCAGTCGCCAAACACGCAATATCATCATTATTACCGCAAGCGCTCTGTTGTTTATCGGCGCGCTTGTGATCGCGCTCATACCCGGCAAAAAAATCGCGCCGGTGGGTATCCCAAGCTATGCTGCCTCTTCCGGCAGGGACAATAACTCCACAGCCGATCAGGCCTTCGACGAGAAACCTGAAACCGCGTGGATCCCGGCAAAAAAACAGGATCCACGCTATGAATGGATCCAGATAAACTATTCAGCGCCGCAGCTTGTCACGGGCATACGCATGATCAACGGTTACGGGAGCGATAAGGCAAAATACAGATACGGCGCAAAGGTGCGCACCGCGCGAATTCTGCTCTCGGATTATGCAAGCTATTACTGGACGCTGGGAGAAGAGATCCCCGATATGCAGAGCATTCACTTTGAGAAAAAACATGAGGTACGCTGGATAAAATTGATTATCCATTCCATCTACAAAGGGTTGCATGACCCCGCCGAGGAAGTCGGCATAGCGGAGATAGAAGTCTTTTAACCGGATTGCGCTTTTCAGCCTGCGTCTTCATTATCCTCGGGGAAATAGCGCGAGACGACGACCTTGTTTTTTTTGGCATTCCAGACCATGCCGCCGTTCCAGTACTCGAGAGCCGCGAAAAGAGCATTCCCGCCGTCGTCGTCGGCTGAGGTTGCCGAGCGATAGGAAACATAGCGCTCCATGGCCTCAAAATCGTGCTCCTCAAAACAGCGGTTGCGCTCCTCGTTAAAGGACATCCATTCCTCAAGCTGCTTGAAACCATCCCCTTCGTCTTCGATGATGATCTTCGCGCGCTTGTTGAAATCGTACCATACGCGAACCTTTTTGGAGATATCGCATTTATTTCCGTGTTTGACAGCGTTCTTTATCAATTCGGAGAGTTGCTGCTCGAGAAGATTGAGTTCCCTGAATTTTTCCGGAGCGCGCTGCACAATAAAAACGGTATAAAAGCGCACCTGGCGCAGATCGCTCGGAAACTCCTTGTAGTACATTCCGTGTGTATTGAAGAGAATATGATTTTCGTCGATAACCATTTTGCGCGTTGCCATATTTCCTCCTTGCATGGCTTATCAGCTTCTTCATAAAACTATGCAATCAAAGAACAATTCGTCAATATTTTCATCCCTCCAATGTGCAAACCCTCATTCCTTATCCAAAGCCTCCAGCTCGGCCTTTCGCGACGCGATAACGGTTTCCGCCGCCCTGCCGCTTAAGGGATCGTAGTGCGAGAAACTCATCTCAAAGGTCGCTTTGCCGCTCGTGAGTGATTTGAGATCAACCGCGTATTTGAGCAGTTCGGCCAGCGGAACCTTGGCGCGAACCTTTTTGCCCGTACCCTTCGACTCCTCCTCGCCGTCCGAGGCCAAAAGCCGCCCGCGCCGCGAGTTTAAATCGCTTATCACGCTGCCATAAGCTTCCTCGTCCACATAGACCGTGAGATCCATGATCGGCTCAAGCAATACGGGACCTGCCTTCGACACTGCGTCGCGGAGCGCCATGCGCCCCGCGATCTTGAAGGACATCTCGGAGGAATCGACGTCGTGAAAGGTGCCGTCGTAGAGTTTCACATGCACACCGGTCATCGGATAGGCGGCAAGCACCCCTGCGTCCATGCCCTCGCGCAAGCCCTTTTCCACGCCTGGGATATAGTTGCGCGGTATCGCACCGCCAACTATCGCATCCTCAAAAACGAAGGATTCGGAGGCGTCGATGGGAGCTACCTCGATATAAACCTCGCCGTACTGCCCATGACCGCCGGACTGCTTTTTATGCTTATGGTGTCCGGGCGCACCCTTCGTGATGGTCTCGCGGTAGGCGACCTTTGGCACGGTGGTCTCCACTTCGATTTTTGTGCGGGAAGCGATGCGCGAGAGAATAACGTCTACCTGCTGCGCGCCCATCGCCTCGATCACGGTCTCCCGCGTTTCGCCGTTATAGCGCACGTGAAAGGTGAGATCGTCTTCCGCTGATTTGTAGAGCAGGGAATTGAGTTTTTCCTCGTCCTTTTTTTGTTTGGCGTGAATCGCGAGAAAATAGATTGCGGAGGGCAGAGCCATGGGCGGCAGCGCGAACCGCTTATCCTTGTCGCAGAAGGTATCGCCCGAAAGTACACCTTCGATTTTTGTGAGCGCGATAATATCGCCCGTTCGCCCTTCTTCGATCTCAATCTGTTTTTTTCCTTCGAGACTGTACATATGCGAAACACGGTGCTTGCTTCCTGTGCGCGGATTCAAAATCTCCGCGTCTTTCGTAAGCGCGCCGGAGATAATCCGCGCGAGACATATCCTGCCTGCGTACTGATCGGTATAGGTTTTGAACACAAACCCCGCAAAGGCCTCCGCCGGATCCACGCGGCGCGTACTGCTTGCGTTACTGTCGGGATCATTGCCCGCATACTCTTTTCGGCACGCCGGAGACGGGAGAGATGCGGTAATATCCTGAAGAAGCAACTGTATCCCGAGTTTCGCCTCGAGGGAGCAGCAGGATACAGGAATAAATTTATAGCCCAGCACGCCGGAGCGAATGCCGCCGGTTATCTCCTCGTTGGTCAGCGTTTGACCGTCGAGCACCTTTTCAATCAGGGCGTCGTCACTCTCGGCGGCGGCATCAACGAGCATCGCGCGGTATTTTTCGGCATCGGAAAGCATATCTTCCGGTATCGCCTCGCGCCGCACACCCTTCCCGGTTCCGTCCGCATAGACCGCCTGCATCGCGACCAGATCGATAATGCCCTTGAACTCCAGACCCTGCCCAATCGGAATCTGCACCGCAACGCAGGGCTTATGGAACCTGGCACGAAGCGACTCGAGTACCGCAAAAAAATCGGCGTGATCCTTGTCCATTTTATTGACGCACACCAGGCGCGGCAGTTGATACGCATCCGCGTGATGCCACAGCGCTTCGGTTCCGATCTCAATGCCCGCCGCCGCGTCCAGAAGCACAAGCGCCCCGTCGGATACGCGCATCGCGGCGCGCGTATCCCCCATGAAGTCGGGCGAACCCGGGGTATCGATAAAATTGATCTTGCTTCCTTTAATTTCGCAGGCGGCAAGGGCAAGCTGTACGCTGATTTTGCGCCGCATCGCCTCTTCGTCAAAGTCGCAGACGCTTGTTCCGGCTTCAACGGAACCAAGAGCCGCAGTCTGATTTGTCTGATACAGCGCGTGTTCAATGAGTGTGGTTTTCCCGACGCCCGTATGCCCGATAACCGCCACGTTCCGAATGGAATCGATACCGTAATCCTTCATTTTCCGCTCCTGTTTGTCCTTGAAGAAAAAACCTGCACAAAATGGATTGTAAAATGAAACCACTCCCTTGTAAAGGGGCATCACGCTTGACGTATACACGAAGCGGTCAATATCTTTGGGCAATGCCGGAAACGAATGCCTCGTTAAATCCCCCCCTGGCCGTCGCCATCCGCGATCTGGCGCTGGGCTTCCTCGCCGGATTTCTGATCGGCTTCCTGCTTAAAAAAGCGCTCAAAATCGGACTCCTCCTCCTCGCCGCCTTCGTGGCCTGGCAGCTTTTTACCTATGGCAAAATCGCGCCGGAACACATCGAAACCGTAAAAAACGTACAGGAAAGCGCAACCAACCTCATCGAGCAACATTCCGGCGAGATCCAATCGGTCAAAAAACTCTTCCAGCTCAATATGGAAATCGGCATTGGATTCTTCGCCGGTCTTGTCTGCGGTTTGTGGAAAGGCTAAAACGCCCCGACGCCTCTATCGTCCTGAAATAAGTCTTAAAAATTAAGTAAAATCGACGGGTTGATTTTTTGAGAAACAGGTATACTATAGAGGCAGATGATGGCGGTTTGTCATTACGCTAAAGAGAAAAACACAGTTACAAAAGGGTGGTGGCATATGGGTAAAAAACTTTCTGTCTTGTCATTTGCAATAATTCTGATGTTTGCGCTTGCTGCCTGCGACGGGGATATTGACGACGGCGGTTCCAGCGCGCCGAGCGGTTCAAGCACAGGATCCGGCGAAAGCTCAGCCGACGACGATACAAGTTCCGCTGCGGAGAGTTCAACCGACGGCGACACTAGTTCCGCAGAGCCGGAAAGCTCAACCGGCGGCGACACAAGCTCTGCTACGGCAAGCTCGGCGGCGGCAAGTTCCGCGACGGCAAGCTCTGCGGCGGTAAGCTCTACAGCGGCAAGCTCGGCGGCGGCAAGTTCCGCGGCGGCAAGTTCCGCGGCGGCAAGCTCAAGGGCAAGCTCAACCCCGAGCGGCGCAAGCTCTGCGGCGGTAAGCTCTACAGCGCCGATTTCTCCGCCAACCAATATTGTTGGCGATGCGCCTGATTTTGCCTTTGTCGGCGCGGATTTCGAGACTGTTACCTCCGCCGAAGTTGCCGGTGTGCAAATTTCGCGGGCAGTATATGATATGGGAAACAGCTTTTTCGGCAATAGCAGCTTACTTATTAAAGGGAGATCTGGTTTAGGCGGAACTACTAACGTCTATATGTCACCTGTTATGAACCAGGTCGGCGGATCAAAAGATAAAATTTCCTTCTGGGTAAAAGGCACTGCGGCGGGTTCGAATATATTCTTCAATACCGACTCAAGTAACACCGGAAGTTTTGGCGCCACCGGCACCACCGCTGCTTATTCTATCATTAAATTGAATAACGGCCCCTATACCTGGATCAGCAGTTTTGATCCCGAGGCGACAAATACAGGTTCATTCCCCAACTGGACAAAAATCACCCTCGATTGCGCCGGTAAAAATTTCCTGACCGATCTGCAAAAAGCCGACGGCAGAACCGTCTGTTTTAAGATCCGTATCGGCCCCGGCCGCGACATAAATCTGTACATCGACAATGTTATATACGAGGGCAGCGTACCGCCGGTGAGTTCATCGGCGGCGGCGAGTTCGGCGGCGGCAAGCTCAGCGGCGGTAAGCTCGGCGTCGCTCAGCAGATCATCACTTGAACCGTCAACGGATTCTGTCGATTCGCCTGAGTTTGCCTTCAACGGCGCGGATTTCGAGGCAGCGGCGGCCGCCACCTCTTCTTCCGGCGTAACGGTTTCGCGGGTAATATATGCCGAAGAAAGCGCATTTTTCGGTAATCGCTGCCTGCTAGTACAAGGAACCGCTTCTGCGGGTGTTACGCCCTATATATCGCCCGCCATGTACCGCCCGAGCGCCGGGAGGAATATGATTTCCTTCTGGGTAAAAGGTACCGCAACGGCTGCATATATATTCTTCGCCGGCACCGCCTCCAACGATAACAGCCCAACTTTTGGCAGCGGGTCGGGTACCGTCACGTATGCCACAATACCATTGGACGGGACGCATACCTGGAGGCAGAATTTTACTGCCATGGAAACGGGTACGTATACGGACTGGACAAAGGTTACTTTCGACTGTACCGGTAAAAATTTCTTTACGAGTCTACAGGGCAGCGGAACTTTCTGTTATAAGATCCGTGTCTCAGACGGCGGGACTATAAATCTGTATATCGACAATGTTATATATGAAACTTCGCCGGAGGGTGGAAGCTCGGCGGGAGCAAGCTCAGCGGCGGCCAGCAGCTCTTCAGCAATACCGCTGCAAAACGCGGCTGTCCCTCTGTTTACCAACGCCGGTTTTACGCTGCCGGGCGGAAGTAATTACGACAACGATGTTCCCAAAGATGAAACTACCGGTAATAACTATGGCTCTTCCAAAGCCGTTTACGCCGACAGTGAAGATTCGATTTTGGGATCATGTATGCGGCTGACATATACCAGCAGCGGCACGGCCAGGCTGGTGTATCAATCACCAGTCGGTGCCTTCAACACCCACAGCGGTTATTCCAGGATCACCTTTTATATCAAAGGGACCTTGACGGGTGATTTCCGTATTTTCTTAACCAGCAATAATAATATAGGTTCCAACAACAAGGTATTTGACATAATCAATGATTCAGCTACCACTTTGTCGGCCGCAGAACCCTCTGGTTATACATATGGCAGCGCGACATTCGGCACCTGGACAAAAATTACTCTGAATTATACTGCATCGAATCACTCCCTAACCACTGGCGCTACCAAAGCGCTCCAGATTCGCGTAGGCGGCAGCAGCGTCAATTGTGATTTGTTTGTGGATGAATTCGGCTGGGAAAACTGAACCAAAAAGGAAAACAGGCAATGGGTAAAAAACTTTCTGTTTTGTTATTCGCGATAATTCTGATGCTTGCGGTTGTTGCCTGCAGCGGCGACACCGAAAATCCGGCGAGCAGCACGGGCGATACAAGCGCAAGCTCTGACGAAAATTCAACCCCGGGCGGCGAAAACAGCGCGGCAAGTTCCGCAGCGGCAAGCTCCGCAGCGGCAAGTTCCGCAGCGGTAAGTTCCGCAGCGGTAAGTTCTGTTGCGCCACTCTTCCCACCGACCAATATTGCCGAAACGCCTGAGTTGGCCTTTACCGGCGCGGATTTCGAGACTGTCACTGTCGGCACTGTTTCCGGCGTGGCGATTTCGCGGGCAGCATATGACGCAGGAAACACATTTTTCGGTAATAGCTGCCTGCTTGTACGAGGAACCGCTTCAGGGGATGCTACGGTCTACGCCTCTCCCGTTATGAACCGCCCGGATACCGGGAGGGATACAATTTCCTTCTGGGTAAAAGGCACAGCAGTGGGTTCAAGTGTGTTCTTCGCCACCTCCGCCGCCAACGATAACAGCGCAACTTTTGGCACCGGGCAGGGTGCCATCAATTATGCCGCAATACCGCTGGATGGGACGCGCGCCTGGTACGGCAATTTTGTGTATGGGACAGGAAACGCGGGTACGTATACGGACTGGACAAAGATCATTCTCGATTGTACCGATAAAGCTTTCTTTGCGAATCTACAGCAGACCAGCGGCAGAACTGCCTGCTTTAAGATCCGCGTCGGATCCGGCAATGCCATAAACCTGTATATCGACAATGTTATATATGAAGGCAACGCGTCATCGGGAGCAGGCTCATCGGCGGCAAGCATCAATCCGCCGGACGATATTGCCGATACACCCAATTTGGCCTTCAGCAACGCGGGTTTCGAAACATCGATAGCTGCTGTCGTTACTTCCAGCGTTGGAGTTTCGCGGGTAGTATATGCTGAAGCAAATGGGTTTTTCGGTAACGCCTGTTTGTATATAAAAGGAACGGCTTCCGGTAATGTCAGGATATACGAGTCCCCCGTTATGCACCAGGCCGACGGATCAAAAATTTCCTTCTGGGTAAAAGGCACAGCAGTGGGATCGAGTGTGTTCTTCAACAATGGCGACAGTAACGCCGCAAATTTTGGAGGCGGCGCCAATAACGAAGCTGCGGTAAAACTGAATAATGGGCCATATACATGGAGTAACCAGTTCGATGATACTGCCGCAAACTCGGGTACATTTGCAAACTGGACAAAAATCACCCTTGACTGCGCCGGCAAACAATTCTTTGCGAATCTACAGAATGCCAGCACCACCATCAGAAATGTCCGTTATAAGATCCGTGTCGGGAGCGGAAGGACTATAGATCTGTATATCGACAATGTTGTATATGAAGGTTCGCCGGATGGCGGAAGTTCGGCGGGGGCAAGTTCAGGGGCTGCAAGCTCGGCGGACGGCGATGCTCTTCCTTATTTGATTAAATACGGTAGTTTTACGCTGCCGGGCGGAAGTGATTACGGCGACGACGTTCCCAAAGCTGAAAGTCATTCTGGTGTAAACATAAACTATCGTGAATCCACAGCCGTTTACGCTGACAGTGGAGATCTGACTTTTGGATCATGCTTACGTTTAACATTTGACGGCAGCCAGAACTGCGCGTTGTATCAATCGCCGGCCGGTACCTTCAATACATCAAGCGCTTATAATAAGGTCACATTCTATATCAAGGGAACCCTGACAGCGGGAACTTTTCGTATTTTATTAACCGCAAGCGCTAATCTATCCTCTTTCAACAGGGTGTTTGACATAAAAAACGCTACTGAGACTCTGGATCCCTCAACTGAAGAAAGTCCGGCTTATGGCGCAGGCAGCGCGACATTCGGTGCCTGGACAAAAATTACGTTGAATTATACAGCGTTACATCACTCCGGCGATATTCCGGCGCTTCAGATCCGTATAGGCAACTCCGGCTCTGCCGCAAACAGCCGCAAGTGTGATCTGTATTTGGATGATTTTAAATGGGAGTAATTGCCAAAAGTTCAGCGGCGCTTTGAACATAGCACCTGCACCAAAAGCCCCTGCGTTATGCGGGGGCTTTTAAGTTTTGCAAAGCATTGGAGACTTGCCCGGCTGCCGGCTCTACGCGCGCACACCCAGAGCCGCGCGCACATCGCGCATCGTGATCTCGGCCTCATCGCGGCACCAGGCAGCCGCCTCGCGGATGATCGCCTCCACGCGCGCGGGATCGGCGGCATATTCGCGTCGACGCTCGCGGATCGGGGAGAGCGCGCGGTCGATATTCTCCAGCAGGCAGCGCTTACATTCCACGCAGCCGATACCGGCGGAGACGCAGCCCGCGCGCACCCAATCGCGATCCGCCTCGCTTTCCGTAAAGAGCGTGTGGTACGACCAGAGGGTGCAATCCTCGGGGTTGCCGGGATCGCTCTTCCGCTTGCGCCGCTCGTCGGTTTTGGCGGGGGCGAGCTTCGCCCAGATCGCGTCCTTCTCTTCGGTGATGCCGATATAATTGTTCTTTGATTTACTCATTTTGCTTGCGCCGTCCAGCCCCATAACGCGCGCGCCCTTTGTCACAATATCCTTCGCCTCGGGCAAAATATCGCGCCCCACGCGGTTATTAAAGCGGCGCACTATCTCGCGCGCGAGTTCCAGATGCTGCAACTGATCCTCGCCCACGGGGATCGCGTCCGCGCGGTAGATCGCTATATCGGCGGCCTGCAAAATCGGGTACGTAAAAAGCCCCGCCGAGACGTATTGGGCGTGCTGCGCGGCTTTATCCTTGAATTGGGTCATGCGCTCCAGATCGCCCAGCGAGGTGAAACACGCGAGTATCCAGGCGAGTTCGGTATGCTGCGGGACATGGCTCTGCACCACGAGCTTTGATTTTTCGGGATCAATCCCGCAGGCGAGCAGATCCAGGCAGGCGTTATGGATGCGCGTATGTAACTCCGCTGCCTGGCTGGGGATGGTGATCGCGTGATAATCCACAACACAGTACACGCATATATACGCATCCTGGAGCGCGACCCAATTTTTGATCGCGCCAAGCCAATTCCCGAGATGTATATCCCCGCTTGGCTGGATACCCGAGAAGATTCGCTTCTTATTCTGCTGCTCCGCCATAAAACAATCCTGTTCTAGAGTGTGTCCCTAAAGTGTTTTTTTCGTCATTGCGAGGCGCAGCCGATACTGTTCGTCGCGGCAGCGACGCCTATAATTTTCCTTTCAGTCACGCCCGTAGGGCGTTAGCAATCCATGTAAAAATGTTCCCCCTGGATTGCGCTTGTACCCTGTGGGTATCACCCCGCTCGCCTTGCGCGCTTCGCGTCGCGGGGATTCGCAATGACAAAAATATGGTCACACGCCCTTAGCCCTCGCAAGAGCGTACATCCTTGTACGCGCTCGGGTCAAGACTTCCTGTCTTAGTCTCCCTGAAATTCGCGCGCGGCGCGGTTATGCTCGTTCAGCGTTTTACTGAAAACGTGCGTACCGTCGTTGCGCGATACAAAATATAAATAATCGTGCGCCTCGGGATCGGCCGCCGCCTTGATCGACGAGAGCCCGGGGTTGCAGATCGGCCCGGCGGGATAGCCCGCGTAGAGATAGGTGTTATAGGGGGATTCGCGCTTCAGATCGCTGTAGTAGAGCTTTAAGCGCACCTCGCCTATGATGTACTGAATCGTGGCGCAACTCTCGAGCTTCATGCCGATCCGCACACGATTCGCGAAAACCCCCGCGATGCGCGGACGCTCGGCAGGCGTTGCCGCTTCGCGCTCCACTATCGACGCGAGGATAATAGCCTTATGCAAACCGGCCGACGATTGTTCCATTGCCGCAATGCGCTCGCTCCCGACCTGGCGCTTAAAATTGGCAAGCATCATGCGGACGATCTCCTCCGCGCTCGAACCCCAGGGGATCATATAGGTGTCGGGAAACAGAAATCCTTCGGCGGATTTCGCGGCAGGCAAAACCGAACCCAGACCGCTCTCCCGGAGCGCGTTGGGATTATTGGCGGCGGCAAGAAACTCCTCCTCCTTGACCAACCCCTTCGCGGCAAGGATACGCGCGAAATCCTTATTTTCCTTGCCCTCGGGAAATGTCACGCGCACGGAATACGCCTTGCCTGCGGTCAATACGTCCAGGATCTCGCCGGCCGACATCCCGCTGTCGAGATAATAGTATCCCGCCTGGATGTGCGATGAAACGTCGCGGAGCTTGCCGAGAAATTTGAAAAACTGTATGGAGCGGATCACGCCCTCGCCCGAGAGATCCCCCGCGACCTCATAAAACCCGCTGCCGGATCGTACGTGGTACAGGTATGACCGCCCCGCCTCCATCGGAGAGGAATTCAGATACGCCCATCCCGCCCCCGCAAGGATACCGCAAACGAGGAACCCGCCGCCTATAATGAACAGAATCTTTTTTTTCACTCTTACTGCTTTTTCTCCACCGCATCGAGAAGGAGGTCGAGCTTGCCCGCGATATCGACGATTTGCTGTTCCATCCGGCGTATCCGTTGATTCGCCTTATGAAAACCCTTAAAAATGATGTGCTTTGTGTTCTCAATCTGGTTGATGGTATGCTCAAGATGCTCGCGTGTTTTTACAATGCGCAATTCGATCAGATCGGTTTCCTGCTTGATGTTCGTCAGCTTATCGTATATCGCATCGGCAGCTATCTCCATATTTTGGGCCTCCTTGTGTGCGGCAGGATTTGTAATGATGCACTATAGCGCAGGGCTTGCGGTTTTGTCAAGCGGGACGGGTGCCAGTTCTGATATGGGTTTGCAGCGCCGCTGATTTTTTCTTTGAGAGCAGTTGTCGCATACGGGAAAAACGCGCAAAACCGCCATTGCTGAGAAACGCTCTGCCGTTCAACCATCTAACCGAAGCCATAGCCTCCGAATTGCCGTTCCGCCGCGACGCAAAAAAGCACATTTGGCCACGATGCTGTGTGTCGCAGCGCGACGCCTATAATTTTTCTCCCAGCCGCGAAAAAAGCCAACTACAAGGCATTTGGCCACGAAAAATGCCGAATAAGGCAAAAAACCAATCTGGGAGTAAATACGAAAACAAGACCTGGTTGATAGTAGTTTTGATTTTTTGCATTTACCCCAATCATTGTTTTTGCCTTTTTGTTTTTTTATTCGATCTTTTATTCGTGTAATTCGTGGCTCAATGTCTTGTAGTTTTTTTCGCGGCTTATACCTTGTGTACCAACTCCCGGTAGCGCTCCATCAGCGCGGCTGTGATAGCGGGTTCGCCCGCGTCTTTGGGAAAGCCGTAGAGCTTCATCACGATGCGGTCGAGGGCTTGGTGCGCCTTGACCAGCGCGGGCGGCATCCTAAGCGGATCGTACAAATCCGCAAGCGAGCTTTCCGGATAGAGCGCCCGCGCGTCGAGAACAGCCTGCGCGAGTTTTTCGATGGTACACTTTTGCTCGTCCGTTGCTTCCGGCCAGGGAAAATTGTTGTACACAATATCTTTGGAATAACGATAATCGCTCTTTAAGCGCCCGCAAACCACGCGCATCCAGGCGTTATGCACATTGGACGTCAGTATACCAAAGTGGTACAACGCGGCGTTGGGGATGATTTGCACGGCGTCGCTGGCGATCACGTCAGACGACATAAAGCCGATTGGAACGTAATCACGCTTTTCCGATGAAACACGCGGTATAAGCAAATAGTCCGTATCGGGCTGGCGGATCTCGCCAAACAATCCCGGCGTTGCCGCTCTTGCGCGCGTCCCCTCGCGCGGGCTTGCCATGCGCAAAGCTTTAACACGCGCTACCCTTTCCATAACCATAGGCAGAGTACCTAGTTTTTTTGCCGATATATTTTCCAGCCAAAGACAATATCGCGGGATATTATTGATAAATTCATCCGCACCGACAAACTTTCTGATAAAATCGGCGGCATCGGGTTCTTTTTTGATAAAATCATCGTACTCGTCCGCTTCGATAATAAGATTCCCACCATCGTTGGGCATATTTCCGAAAACCATATCCGGCACAGCACACAAGGGCTTTGCCCTGCTCTCAATAAAAACCGTGGGCGCTTCCAGTAAATATGGATTGATATTCGGTTCTGTTTTGAAAAAACTGAATCCCACGATAATGCAATGCACCGCCGCTTTCCCTTTAGCTTCGTTGCTCCACTTGAAAGTCGGGATACCAAAATTGATGCACACCCCCTGCTCCATGAGCGGCTTCCATAAAAGAGAAACTTGTTCGCCTTGCGTAATGGAATTTGTAGATACAAAGGCTGCAAGAATAGGCTCCTGTGTGTGTGTGTGTGCATAAACTGTGCCGCTTTATAATACCACGCGGTCACATAATCCAGATTGCCCGCGCCCTTATAGTTTCCGAAAACTTGCCGCAAATCATCTTTTTGGCTCTCGTTCATGATGCGCGCGCCATTAAACGGCGGGTTGCCCATGATATACGAAAGCTCTTCACGCGGAACAACGCTCGCCCAATCCATCCTGAGCGCGTTGCCATGCTCGATCCGCGCGCCCTTGCCCAGCGGAAATTGCGCGAAATTGACGCCGTACTCCGCCGATAAGCGTTGGTTCATCTGGTGCTCGGTCAGCCAGAGTCCTGCGCGCGCTATCTGGCAGGGGAAATCCTCGAGTTCAATCCCGAAAAATTGCTCAATACGCACCTTGCGCAACGGAGCAATATCCAGATGCAGTTGTCCTGTATGCGCCTTTGGGATTTTTTTCTTTATAATCTCCATTTCCAGCAGCCGAAGCTCTCTGTACGCAATGATTAAAAAATTGCCGCAGCCGCAGGCCGGATCAAGAAATTTCAAGCGGCTGATCGTATCATGCAATGCGTCCAGCTTTGCGGGAGAGTTTTTCGCTTTGGCAAATTCCGCGCGCAAGGTATCCATAAAAAGCGGATTTATCAGCTTGAGTATATTTTCTTCGCTGGTATAATGCGCGCCCAACTCGCGCCGCATACTCGCGTCCATAACGCCCTGAAACATCGAGCCGAATACGGCAGGCGATACCTCACTCCAGTCGAAATTTGCCATGCACTCCAAAAGCGCCGAGCGCATATTCTTGTCAAATTCCGCAAGCGGCAAATCCTCCTCAAAAAGCCCGCCGTTGATATACAGAAACTCCGCGAGTTCGCCGACTGTATCGGCGCGCTTGTCATTTGGGGTATTCAAAACCTTAAAAAGCCGGTAGAGCCGTGAACACAAATCAGAACCGCTTACTGCCGAATTTTGGACATAGCGCAAAAATGCGTCTTTCGGAAAAATGAGGGTATCGTTCGCGAACATACAGAACAAGAGCCGCACCAGATACACCTCAAGCGCGTGGCCTGTATAGCCAATCTTATAGAGGGCGTCATGGAGCTTCGCCATTTTTTCCGCAGCTTTGACGTTCACAGCTATTGTATCTTCCCGCAAGGTATTTTCGCCGAGATCTGCCAAATGCGAAAAAAGATGGATGTGCTTCAGCAGGTCTCTTGTCAGGAAGTCCTTGCGGATGCCGGTGGTGCGATGAAAATACAGGATATTTTCAAAATCGCTGACCATCAGATGATCGGTTATTTGGTCGGCAGGTAAATGGAGTACATAGTCCTGAAGCTGCTTCAGGGCTTCGTCCAAATTCGCGCCCCGCGATTTCATCTCTATCACGATCATCTTTGGAGCGAAATAGTCCATCCAACCTACTCGCAGGCGCGAAGTGCCGGGCGTAGTGCCTTTACGCCCTGTGGGTGCTCGTGGGTAAGGGCACGGTATTTCGCGGGGCTGACCGGATTCGCGGAGCGCGGGATTCTCGAAACACCCGATGTCGTCTGCCTGGTCTATGCCGAACACCTTCAAAAATTCGCGCACAAAACCATTGGCGCTGGATTTCTCGCTCTGTTTATCCTTCCAGTCGGAAGCCGCGAACCGGGCGGCTCGGGCTTTTATTTCGTCGCGGGATATGGGCATGGACTATTCTTTCGTGTACACAGAGACTCCCGGAAACGCGTCCATTCCGAAAATCTACTCCCCCGCGCTGTCGACATCCTGTCTGCGCGGGGTCGCTTGTACCCTGTGGGTATCGCGTCCATGCTACTACCCCGCGCCTACTGCCATCCGTGGCGGCGCGGGGTCTTCGCGTCCATGCTACGAGCGGGTGATGGGAATCGAACCCACGTTTTAAGCTTGGGAAGCTCACATTCTACCATTGAATTACACCCGCTTACACGATGTAAGCGTCCCGCGCCGCCACGGATGGCGATTTTGTCGCGGGACTGCGAAACACGAGGTTTGCGCCCCGAGCGAGACAGGATGTCTCGTAGTAGCTCGGGGCTGCAAAACACGAGAAAACCTCTCGCGCTTAATATAGCGGTAGAAATGCCGCAAAGCAATACGCAAGCGAGATCTTGCAAGAACGCCGCGGAATGATAAAATGACTACATTTGTATCGACGTCGGAGGAGCTTATGCCCAGGCAGAGCAGTACCCGCCCGCAGGCACCCGAAGGGGTATCGCGAAACACAAAAGCAAGCGCGTTTTGTTCCTTTGTGCAGCGATATAATGACCTGGTGCTGCAAACGCATGATTATCCCGATCCGGACGCGATAGCCGCAGCCTATGGGCTGGCCGCCCTGATCTCCGCGCTCGGAGGCCAGGCTGTTATCTGCTACACGGGAAGCATCACGCGCGCGATCACGCAGGAGATGCTGAGCATTCTCCGCATTCCGATTTTGCCGGCGGTATGCAGACCCGGCAAGGACAGCGCCATTCTGGTTGTGGACGGACGCATCCAGAACACGAACGTCACAAAATTTCCGGCAAAATATGTCGCAGAGATCGATCACCATCCCACAAAAAACGCGCAAATTCGGGTTGCGTTTCGCGACGTCCGCCCGCATTATGGTTCTGCGTCATCCATAGTGGGCGAGTATTGGCGCGATCTTGGATTGCCCATACCGCGTTCGGTCGCCACGGCGCTTGCCATAGGGCTGAACACCGATACGCAGCGCCTGATGCGGGAGACGCATATTGCGGATATCGAGATTTACTCTTGGCTTTTCAAAAAAGTAGACCGTACCTATTTGCAATATGTTTTGAATAACAATATTGAGCGCGCTGATTTTCAGTATTACAGCAGAGCCATTACCTCTTTGATAGTGCGCGAAAATTTCGGATTGGCCGATCTGGAAGAATTGGATAATCCGGCATTAATTGCGATCATTGGCGATTTTTTGCTTACCGCAAAGGAGATTGGTGTGATGCTTACCCTCGCGCTCTCGGAAAACAAGGTGATGCTTTCCCTCCGCAGCGAGGATCCCGAATATCCGGTAAACGATATATCCATGTTTATAACACAGGGAATCGGGAGCGCGGGCGGACACCGAAGTATGGCGGCGGGAACCTGCCCCATCCCTGAGGGTACCGATCCCGTATCGCTGAAAAAGCAAATCATTGATCGTTATTTTTCCTGCCTTAAAACCGGGTACGGATTGTCTTAAGAAAAATATTCTGCGGGTTTTTGCTATACGCTATCTTTTATGTAACTCCTGGGAAGAAAGAGGATTGAGCCATGACCGGTCTGGAAGTCATTGAGAAGCTGCCCCTGGGGGGCATGGATATCCGCGAGATTCCAAAGGTTCTGGAAGCGCAGGCACCTTCGGTATGCAGGGAGCTTCTCGCAAAGCAAGTCGCAAAAATACAGCCCCGGGGAGTGCGTCTGCCCGACGATCATCTTGTTTTGATGCTGGGCGGATCCAATGGAATCCTGCGCGCCGCCGCAATCCAGCTTCTTTTCGGGGAAAAAGTCCCCGTGTACGCGGTACACCATGATCGCCGGATGATGATCGGGAGTTACCATGTCGAGGCCATCACCGAACTGGCAAAGGAACGCGGGGTAGACACAAAGTGGTTCAATACCGACGCGACAAAACCCAGCGTCATTGAAGAAACCATCGCCAAAATAAAAGAACGGTATTCGGTTGTACACCTGATCAACGGCATTGCGGCCGGAGCGCCCAAACGCTATAAGGAACTCGGGCCGATGCATGTTGCGGATCTCGACGTCGCCTACCACCCGGTTTTGCAATATCCCGATTTCAGCTCGCTGGACAATATCCGCAATTTCGGGCTTGTGGACGTGCCGCTCGCCGACGAAGAGGATATTTCACGCACCAATAAATTTATGGGATCCTCCACCATGCTCTGGGCGGAACCCCTGGCGGACGCCGGACTGCTTGCTTTTAAAACAAGCGTTGTGGCTTTTGCGGATTACGATTTTGAGATTGACGATCCCGTGTATGCCATGGGGCCGCTGGCCGGCGCGAAAATCATCCAGCGCGACAGCATGAAAAAAATCCATGAGAAATTTAATGTGAAAACCATCCGGCTCTGCTATCCCGCAATGGCCACAACTGCCATCGGCGCGATCCCCGGCGGGCTTTTGATGTTTGCGCTTACGTCGCAGGTGCTTGCCGAGGATGGAAAATTTAAAAATCTCCCGCAGCTCGCGGCGGAAACCATGGAGATATTCAAGCCCGGTTTTACGGAAAGCGAATTGCGTACCGACGCCGATTTTCAGTCAATCCTGAAAGAAATGCACCAGCGCGAACCCTATTTATCAAAGGAAAACATCAAGGAGCATCTGCACCTTTTGCCGAATCTCGAATTGCCCTGACGCCGGTTGCGGAAAACCAGAAAGGCGGGACGTGAGCCATGAGAACACAAATTCAGAGTACACCAAGAAAGTTTTCCGGCGCTGCGGCTATTGCGGGCGTCATGCTTTTCGTATGCAGCATAACCCTCTTTGGCGCGGACGCGACAGATCGGGCGCTTGAGCAAATCAAAGCGAACGCAAAAGAAGCGATCACTGCGGCAGCCCTGCTGACCACGCAATCCGCAAAAATCCGTACCGTGAGCGATGCGGTGGATGCGCTGGAGAAATTTTACGCCATAGTGCAGCGCATGAATGAGAGCTGCGTTATAATCATTCAGGATATGGGTTCGGCTGTCGACGTCAAAAAACTCAGCACAGGCATAGCCGATATCCGGGAACAAACAAAGGCGGCCGGCGATGCGTTTGCCCTGGTTATTGCCAAACTTCCCCAGGATATCCTGACCGCAGACGCCTTCATGTCTGTACTGCAAAGGATCAATTCGGAACTGGAAGCGCTGAATAAAGATCTGAACGAGGATTGAATCAGCGGCGCTTAAATCATCAAATTTAACCCATAAAGCGGGCTTACCTTCATTTTCACAGGCGCAGTCGGCGCGGGACCTGTCCCTTCCTTCACAGGCGCAACCGACGCGGGACGAACTGCCCGTTCCCCGGCTCCGCGATGACCTTTCCTTCCGTATACGCCGGCTTGCCGCGCGTAAACACGAAGCGGGGCGCGCCGCTTGTCTTCCAGCCCTCGTAAATCGATTCGTCGCACTTCGATACCTGCCGCGCGGCGCTGATTTCTGTTTCCAGTTTGGGATCCCAAACCACTATATCGGCGTCGGCACCCACAGAGAGCGATCCCTTTGTGCCGGCCATGCCAAATATTGCGGCGGCGTTTGTGCCGGTGAGCGCGGCAAATTGCGCGGGGGTAATGCGTCCGGCCGCTGCGCCGTAATGCCATAAGAGCTTCATGCGTTCTTCTACCCCCGCGACGCCGTTCGGGATCTTCGTAAAATCATCCCTGCCGCGATCCTTTTGCCCCTTCGTGCAAAACGGGCAATGATCGGTCGCGAGTACCGCAAGCGTACCATCCATAAGCCCACCCCAGAGCGCCTCCGAATGCTGCGGCGGACGCAATGGCGGACTCATGGTGTAGCGCGCTGTCCCGTCAAAGGATCCGTCGTACAATTCCTCATGCAGCAGGAGATAGTGCGGACAGGTCTCCGCCATAATTTTAAGCCCCTGCGCGCGCGCCCTGCGGACAGCCTTGAGCGCACCTGCGGTCGAGAGATGCACGATATACAGCGCTGCGCCGAGTGTCGAAGCAAGCGCGATCGCGCGGTTCACAGCCTCCTCCTCGGCGGCGGGCGGGCGGCTGCGCGGATGCCAGTACGGCGTGGTTTTTTCCTCGCGGATGAATTTTTCGCGCAAAAAATCAACAAGGTCGCCATGCTCGCAATGGGTGGTAACAAGATATCCGTTTTGGGCTGCGGTATCGAGTACGCGCACATATTCCGCGTCCGAAAGCCCAATCCCGCTTTTATAGGCAAGGTACGTCTTGAAACTCGGCGTACCGGCGGCGGCCGCTTCCGCCATCTCTTTCGGGATGGAATCGCGCCATTCGGTGATGCTCATATGCAGGCTATAGTCGCAGAGTACCTTGCCGTCGGCCTCCGCGCGGCGCTTTTCGAGCGCATCCATCAACCTTTCGCCGGGTTCCGGCGTGACAAAATCGATCACGCCGGTGGTGCCTCCGGCAAGAGCCGCGCGCGTCCCGTTTTCAAAATCATCCGCCGATACCATGCCGCCCGCCGGAAGCGCGAAATGGACGTGCGGATCGATCCCTCCGGGCATAACCAGACAATCGCTCGCGTCATAGATATGCGCAGCACCCTCCGGATTAAAATGCCCGATAGCGCCGATCTTGCCGTCCGCAATAACCAGATCGGCGCGGCACGGCGCTTCGCTCGAGGCGGAAATGAGGGTTCCGTTTTTGATTACGATTGTTTCCATAAATTTCCCCCTTGCTGCGCTCAAGAGCAGTATACACCTATGCGCGCGGCAGGCGCTATATTGTTATAGAACGCGCTTGTACACTATGCGCAATACGGAGGCTTTCATGCGCAGTACCATAAATTTTATAATAACGCTCATACTGCTTATGGGTGCCATCGGATGCGGGAGCAATGCGCGCACGCTGCCGATTCCCATCCAGGAGGCCAGTCAGATCAACAGAAGCATCATGGAGTCTGTGCGCGATGAGGTCGATGAGGCGCGGTTTTTGAATCTCCTGCGCCCCGACGCCGCATACACAAATATGAACCCTGCAGTAACGATCACGGGATCCTTTACTCCGGCAGCGCTGTCAAACACAATCCATGCGACCGTGCAGATCCGATCTTTATCTTTCCAGATTGGCTCAAGCACCTATTTGGTCGTCGGCGTCATAAATTACGATAACGTGAGCCACCAAAACGGCGAGAGTACCACCACCTACTCCTCCGCCGGAAATTTCACGCTCAGCAAAGGGCTTTCGAGCTGGGAGTGCCGCTGGCCGCATCTGGAGCTGGAGGTGACACTCGATTCCGATACGGGACAGCTTATAGGCAGACCAATACAGGGCAGCTACGTCATCGACGGCGTAACGTATTCCTACTCGCGCAGTTGATGTGCTCATTTTCTTGCGACGCTCGAAAACAGGACGTTTTCGCCCCGCGCGCTTCCGAAGTAGGAGTACGTGCTTCGGAAAAGGATGGGGCGACCGGCGCGGGGTACTTCCCGAAGTTCCCATCTGCTCGCTCCGCCTTCGGTGGGGGATATGCCCTTCGGGCATTGCTGAAAGGATGGATTGTATCGTCGCTTTCGCGACGAACAGCATCGCATCCTGCCCCGCACCCTTGCCCCCGCAGGGGGTAAAGGCATAAACGCTTTTCGCCATCCTGGCTAGTACCCACAGGGCATAAACGCGGGGTCTCCACATCCATGTTCCGAGAACTTCGGGAAGCAGTCTGCGACATGGAGGGCGCGTCCCGAGCAGCGGCAAGGATGCCGCGCGCTTTTGCGAGGGAATAAATGAACGACTCAGGAATACTGCGCAATGAAACCGCGCGTGCCGCGTACGTACCTGCGCCTACAGATTTTTCAGTACGCCCGTTTCGTCGTTAAACTCGCGGATCATCTCATCCCATTTTTCCGCCTGGCTGAAGAGCTTAGGCCAGATCTCGCGGTCGTACCAGAGCTGCTCAAGATCGGCGACGTCCTTCGCCTGCTGCTCCACCCAGGTATAATATTTGAGATTATGGATCGCGCGCCTGTCGTAATACCCAAGATCGCGCAGATGATCGGCGGCCTGCCCGATGAGGCACTTCTCAAAATCCTTCACCGCCTGATCGCGGTTATAGGTACCCTTGTCTTTGGTTTGCTCCGCGAGGCGCGACTGGTACATCTCCATGCTGTCCGTGGCAAGGCTGAAGATCACATCGTCCCCGGTCATCTCGTAATATTTCGCGGTTTTGATCGCGCCGAGGAGGTTGCCGATACCGGAAATGCCGAGCAGGTCAAGACGGCCAATGATCTCCTGCGGTACACGGTTCGCCTTCAGATACTCTTTGCCATCCTTCTCATTAAAGAGACGCATGATGCGGATGCAATCCTCATCGTCAACGGCGGTGACGGCGTCGGTGTTCTTTACGTTATGCACCCACGGGACATGCTTATCGCCGATGCCCTCAATGCGATGCCCGCCAAAACCGTTATTGAGCAGGGTGGGGCACTGGATGGCCTCGTTGGCGACCACCTTGATATGGGGGGCAATGGTGCGGAGATAATCGCCCGTGCTGATCGTCCCGGCGGAACCGGTCGCGGAAACAAGCGCGGCTATTTTGGATTTCGGTCCCTTAACGGAGTTAAAAACCTCTTCCATCGCGCGCGCGGTGACATTATAGTGCCATGTCGGATTGCCAAATTCGTCAAACTGATTGAATATAACGCAGTCCTTGCGGTTATTGCGGATATCCCAGCAGGCGTCGTAGATCTCCTTCACGTTGGACTCGCAGCCGTGCGTCGCGATGATCTCGGCGCCCGTTTCCTTCAGCCAGCTGAACCGCTCCGCCGACATCTCCTCGGGCAAAATGGCCACGGAATGGCAGCCCATCAGCACGGAATCAAACACGCCGCCGCGGCAATAGTTGCCGGTTGAGGGCCACACCGCCTTTTGCGCGCCTGGATCAAACTCCCCCGTGATGATGCGCGGCGCGAGGCAACCATAGGCCGCCCCGACCTTATGCGCGCCCGTTGGGAAAAACTTTCCAACAAGTAAAATAATCCGCGCCTTGACCCCCGTGAGTTCGGAGGGCAGCTCGATATAATTCACCCCGCCAAAAAGCCCGCCCTTTGCCGTAGGCGCATTCTTCCAGGTGATGCGGAAGAGGTTCAGCGGATTAAAATCCCAAAGCCCAATATCCTTGAGTTTGGCCTTGACCTTATCGGGAACAAGGCCGGGATCGCGCATCTCGGCAAAGGTGGGCAGAATAATGCCCTTCTCGCGGAAGCGCTTGACGGTGTTCTCGCGAACCTGCTTATTGACAATTTTGTCGATGGTTTGGATCATAATTTTTCCTTTTTCGTGTGGTGATCGTGTGCTTCTGTTTCAGCTTAATTTATAGCACAAATTCCTTCAGGTGCGCAAGAGTGAAAAGGCTTAGGTTGGGCGCCAGAGAACCGCGATAAAACCCTGCCGGAAGGCTTGAATCTCAGGCTTCTTTTTGGGGGAGCGGATATCGCATCCCTGAATAGCTCGCGAGTCCGGGCGTAATGGATACTGTTCCGCCGCCGCTTGCACGACGCAAGCGCCCCGCGCAGACACGGATGTCGAACAGCGCGGGGTAACCGGAATAACCGCTACTTACTTTCCTCTGAGTTGCGCGTTCCGCTGTCTCGGCAAAAAATGCACACTATGGCGGCGGCGCGGAAGATGCGTTATACGCAATCTGGCAAGTACCCGAGCCGCTGCTGCTATACGGCCACACGCGAATATAATACGTCTGTCCGCTGGTCAGTGATCGCGATGCAGATAAGGTGCTGCCGTATAGATTTGACTGACTTCCGGTTGTAGTACCGCCGCTGGTGTAGACTTGTACATACACGTCGGTCAACGTACCGGGCTTAAAGTGGATATACTGCGTATTAGAATTCGCCGTAAACCGGAACCACTGTACCCCGCCTGCGGCAATACTCCCGCTGCCCCAGGTATCCGCCGTAAGCGAAGTATAGCTTGCGGGCGGAAATTCGCCCGGCCATAACGTGGAGGCGTTAAAGGCTATAGTAAAATCGCCCGAGCCGCTGCTGCTATACGGCCACACGCGAATATAATACACTTGCCCGCTGGTCAGTGATCGCGAAACACGTTGGGTACCAGAACTCATACTTGACTGACTCCCGGCTGTAGTGCCGTTACTGGCATAGACTTGTACATAGACGTCATTTAATGTACCGGGCTTAAAGTGGATATACTGTGTGCCAGAATTCGCCGTAAACCGGAACCACTGTACCCCGCCTGCGGCAATACTCCCGCTGCCCCAGGTATCCGCCGTAAGCGAAGTATAGCTTGCGGGCGGAACAGTTTCACCCGGCGGCAATGTGGATGCGGTATATCCAATCTGGCAAGTACCCGAGCCGCTGCTGCTGGACGGCCACACGCGAATATAATACACTTGCCCGCTGGTCAGTGATCGCGAAACATACTGGGTACCAGAACTCATACTTGACTGACTCCCGGCCGTAGTACCGTTACTGGCATAGACTTGTACATAGACGCTATTTAACGTTCCGGGCTTAAAGTGGATATACTGTGTGCTGGAATCCGCCGTAAACCGGAACCACTGCACCCCACCTGCGGCAATACTCCCGCTGCCCCAGGTATCCGTTGTAAGTGAAGTATAGTTTGCGGGAGGAAATTCGCCCGGCCATAACGTGGAGGCGTTAAAGGCTATAGTAAAATCGCCGGAACCGCTGGACGGCCACACGCGAATATAATACACTTGCCCGCTGGCCAGTGATCGCGAAACATACTGGGTACTGGAACTCAGACTTGACTGACTCCCGGCTGTAGTGCCGTCATTGGCATAGACTTGTACATAGACGCTATTTAACGTTCCGGGCTTAAAGTGGATATATTGCGTACCGGAATTCGCCGTAAACCGGAACCACTGTACCCCGCCTGCGGCAATATTCCCGCTGCCCCATGTATCCGTTGTAAGTGAAGTATAGTTTGCAGGAGGAAATTCGCCCGGCCATAACGTGGAGGCGTTAAAGGCTATAGTAAAATCGCCGGAACCGCTATACGGCCACACGCGAATATAATACACTTGCCCGCTGGTCAGTGATCGCGAAACACGTTGGGTACCAGAACTCATACTTGACTGACTCCCGGTCGTAGTGCCGTCATTGGCATAGACTTGTACATAGACGTTATTTAATGTACCGGGCTTGAAGTGGATATACTGTGTGCCGGAATTCGCCGTAAACCGGAACCACTGTACCCCGCCTGCGGCAATATTCCCGCTGCCCCATGTATCCGCCGTAAGCGAAGTATAGCTTGCGGGCGGAACGGTTTCGCCCGGTGGTAATGTGGAAGAGGTAAACCCTATCTGGTATGTGCCGAAATAATAATCGCTGCCAAACGGCCACGCGCGAATATAATATACCTGCCCGATGGTCAGTGATTGCGTTATATAACTGTTGCCGGAAAAACTTGATAAACTGCTTACCAGTGTACCGTCATTGGTATACACATACACATACATTCCGGCCAGTGTGCCGGGCTTAAAGTGGAAATACTGCGTACTGGAATTTGCCGTAAAACGGAACCACTGCACCCCGCCTGCGGCAATATTTCCATTCGCCCAGGTATTGCCCGAAAGATCGGTTACATTCGCGGGTGGAAAGACTTCACCCGGCGGTATTATGGAAGCGTTATACGTAATTTTATAATCGCCCGATGTGCCATTGCTGTAGGGCGTCACATGCAAATAGTATACCTGCCCGTTGTTTACAGTCTGTGCTGTATACAGGAGAGTA
Organism: Spirochaetota bacterium; assembly: GCA_031283155.1. Classification (GTDB taxonomy): domain Bacteria; phylum Spirochaetota; class JAGLSM01; order JAGLSM01; family JAKPMW01; genus JAKPMW01. The sequence goes on from JAITCI010000023.1 coordinate 24,297, forward strand.
CCAAGATTTAATTGGTTTTGTCCGGCAATACCGCCGCTGGTATATATCCGTATATACACCTGCGTTAACGTGCCGGGTTTGAAATGGAAATACTGCGTGTTCGAATTCGCCGTAAAACGAAACCACTGCTCCCCGCCTACGGCAATATTCCCATTCTCCCAGATATTGACCGTGAGATCGGTTACATTCGCGGGAGGAAAGACTTCGTCCGGCGGCAGAGTGGATGCGGTATACGCTATTGTATAATCACCCGATGCGTTGATAACAAACGGCCACACACGAATATAATACACTTGCCCATTGGTCAGTGATCGCGATATATAACTGTTACCGGAAAAACCTGATAAACTGTTTACCGGATTGCCGTCGCTGGTATATACTTGTCCCATCGCATAAGTTAACGTGCCAAACTTGAAGTGGATATACTGCATATCAGAATTTGCCGTAAAGCGGAACCACTGTTCCCCGCCTGCGACAAGATTCCCATTCGTCCAGACGTCGGCCGTAAGCTCAGTCACACTTGCGGGCGGGAAGACTTCACCCGGCGGCAGTATGGATGCGTTATACGCTATTTCAAAATCGTCCGAGGAACTGCCGCCGGACGGCCGTACACGAACATAGTATATCTGTCCAACGGCAAGAGATTGCAAATCGTAATAGCGGGAACCGCTGAACAACTGAGTTTGATTTCCAACAGTGGCGCCATCGGCGGCATACACTTGAGCATAAACCAATTGAGTTAACGTGCCGGGCTTGAAATGAATATACTGCGTTGCTGCCGCCGCCGTAAACCGGAACCATTGAGTTCCGCCAGCGGGAATATTCCCGTTCGCCCATGTATTAACCGTAAGTAAACTATATGCTGCGGGCGGAAAGACTTCTCCCGGCGGCAGTATAGACGCGTTATATGCCATTTCAAAATTGCCTACGGAACTGCCATTATACGGCAGCACACGAATGAAGTATTCCTGCCCAATAGCGAGCGACCACAACAGTTGTGAAGAGCTGTCAGTCGGACTTCCTGCAGCAACACCTTCCATGGTATAGATCTGTGCTATCCCCCGATCAAGCGTACCGGGTTTGAAGTGAAAATACTGTAGAGATGCCGATGCCGTAAAACGGTACCATTGGGCGCCTCCTGCGGCAATATTTCCGTTCGCCCATGTATTGACCGTAAGCGAACTATATGCTACAGGCGGAAAGACTTCGCCCGGCCGCCGCTCAGAAGCAGTATACGCTATGCTGAAATCGCCGGTATATATGTTGTTATACAACCGTACATGAATAGAATACACCTGCCCAACAACAAGCATCCTTGATGTATACGAGCTATTGTATGCTAAAGTAGATTCGCCTCCCACAGCAACGCCGTTGTTGTCGTACACTTGCGCATACACAATGTATAATGCGCCTGGATTAAAATGGATATATTGCACTGCTTCCGTCGCCGTAAAACGGAACACTTGCACTTCCCCCGCCTCCAAATCGCCGTCAGCCCAGGTATTGTAGATTAACTGCGTTACGCCCCTGGATGATCGGGAAACAGATGAGGCGGATACGCTGCCGCCATCAGAGAGAGAGCTATTGCCGGATACGCTGCCGCCATCAGAGAGAGAGCTATTGCCGGATACGCTGCCGCCATCAGAGAGAGAGCTATTGCCGGATACGCTGCTGCCATCAGAGAGAGAGCTATCGCCGGATATGCTGCTGCCATCAGAAAGAGAGCTATTGCCGGATACGTTGCCGCCATCAGAGAGAGAGCTATTGCCGGATACGCTGCCGCCATCAGAGAGAGAGCTATCGCCGGATACGCTGCTGTCATCAGAGAGAGAGCTATCACCGGATACGCTGCCGCCATCAGAAAGAGAGCTATCGCCGGATATGCTGCTGCCATCAGAAAGAGAGCTATCACCGGATACACTGCCGGATGAAGATGATCCGATAATCTCATCCTCGCTGCTACAGGCAGCACCCATGCCGCAAAGGAGACTGATCACAAAAATTGTAAAGATGATGCGGAATGGAATGCCTTGCTGTTTCTTTGGATGTGCCATGCTTCCCTCTCTCGTCCGCGCTGTGTTTTTATGATTGGGCGCAAAATCCCATAGTATACTCTTCTTCATTTTTCGGATCAAGCAAAAAGAACCGGAGACTGCGTAAGAATATGCTATACTTTCTTGGAATTTGGAGGAGAACCATAATGACAAACCGCGCTCTGCTGCTGCAGGAAGTGGAGACCCTTCCGGCAAATTGTGTTGATGAAGTCGTGGATTTTGTGCAATGGATAAAGCATCGCAGGCGCACGCAGATACCGGAAACCATGCTCATGAGCGAAGCGGCTCGCGCAAAGGATTGGGATACTCAAGACCCTCGCTTACTTGCGGCATCCTTGCCGCAGCCCGGGACAGTACCTTGCCTTGCACGCTTCGCGCCATGTACTAGCGAAAACGAAGCTTGGGCAAATTTGTAAAATGAACAATCTTCCCGCCAGTTTCTTCCCCCGCGCTCTCCTGTTACTCTCAATTATTTTCGTATACGCATCCTGCGCCGCAGCGAAGAGCGCCGAAGCCACGGAATACCTCATGGGTACGCGCGTCTTTATCCGCGTTGCTCCATGCGGCAGGGACGCGCAGGCGGATATCCAGGAGATCATACAGGAGATTCGCCGATTTGACGCCGCTGCGAGCGCACACAGGGAAAATTCCTTCCCGGCGCGTCTCGCGCGCGATGGCGAAGCGAATTTCACAAACGAAGAGGAAAAAAGCATCCTCCTCCCCATGCTGCGAGAGGCATTCGCGTTCGCGCGCGCAAGCGGGGGCGCCTTTGATCCGTTCATCGGCAAACTCTCCAAACTTTGGGGATTTTCTTCGCTCGCAATGCGCGCCGAGCCGCCGCGCGCGGACGAAATTGCGCAGGCTCTCGCCGCGAGCGGCCATCAGAAATTACTCCGGCTCGACGAGGACGGCATGGCGGTTGCGCGCCATACAGAACTGGATCTCGGCGCGATTGCGAAGGGCGAAATGCTTGATCGCGCGGCGGCGCGGCTGTACGCATGGGGCTACCGCCGGGCATTGCTCAACTTTGGGGGCGACGTGTACGTCATCGGGGATCGCATCGATGCGGAGGGCGAGCCCTGGCGCATCGCCGTGCAGCATCCGCGAAAGGCGCAGGCGTATCTGGGCGTGGCGCGCATACAGGATGGCGCTATGGCGACCTCCGCCGACGATGAGCGCTTTTTTATACATGAGGGAAAACGCTGGCATCACATCTTAAATCCATTTACCGGTTTACCCGCAAGCGAAGCCGTCAGCGCAAGCGTGATTGGACCGCGCGCCGCGCTTGCCGACGCGCTCGCGACGGCGCTCTTTGTTCTGGGCGCGGATCGCGGCCTCGCTCTTCTCGCGCAATATCCCGGATACCACGCGCTTTTTGTATTCATGTCGAATGACATTTTGCAGGAGCGCATGAGTCCGGGCTTCGCGGACGCCGCCGGGTGGAAAGCTGCGGAATAAGTACCTCTGCGCCGGATAGATCGGGCTGGAGTATAGCAGCAATCCAACGCGCCGACAAATCCGGGCTCAGGTTAAGCACCGTTACAATGGAAATCATTACCAACAAAATTATGAAACGGAAACATATACCCCCCCGAGACGAACTGCCTTTGTGCCGCTTCACGTTGTGCGCTTCGCAGGCGCGCGCAAACGGCCTCATTTTCCGAAAAGGTCAGAATGGGTTCCTGTTTCCGTAGCAAGCAAAACCAGCTCATTTTCTATAATCGCATAGATCAGCAGCCAATCCGCTTCGATATGACATTCGCGGAAATTCCTGTATTCTCCGATCAATTCATGATCTCTGTGTTTCTCCTGAAGTCGTTCTCGTCCGGCAAGCATAGCAAGAATAGCAGAAAGTTTTTTCATATCTTTTCCGCGCTTCTTCATCCGCGCCCCCGCGTCGAGCCGACATCCTGTCTACGCGGGGCGCTTGCATCGTGCAAGCGCAGTCGCGTTTCATCTTATTTGAAAATCGTATTTCCAGCATTTTTTAATCCGCATCCAATGCCGCGATAGCCTCATCGACCGTTTTATAGGGACCATGCAAATTCCGGCCATGCAGCGCGTCGTCCATTGCCTCGATAAGCTCATCGTTCGGCGCAGGGCGGCGCACGTCAAAGGGGATTCCACTGGAAGCAGGATGCGGACACCCCGCGAGACCACGGATGGTCAAAAAAGCGGGGCTACCGGGCGATAGCGGCACAAAAGAACATTCTCACCGCTGTTTGAGTATCCAATCCAAGACTTCCAAAGAGTCCATCGAGATTGATTTTCATATCTTCTTCCAGTTTTATACGCAAAGTGGGCATCACGCGCCTCCGGTTATTTCTATAATAAAAGCCATCTGCCTGTATTGTATCGCATGGGGCGGTTCGGGACAAATATTTTTCCTGTAGTATGCCGCGCAATGCGGCATTACGGCGGTACATGAGTTTTTTTGGGCGGGAATTTTTGTTTTCCGGTCATGGAGCGCACAGTAATTTGCAAAACTGTGACTGCGCTTAATTGCTGCGGACTGTACTGCGGCTTGCCTTGAAAACCGTATCGCTGCATGAATACGTCCAGTGCATACGTCTTTCGGGCTTCGTCGGTTATAATGGTTATAATACCCTCGCCGACGACGCTTTGAAATTCGGCAGACCAGTCGCAGGCCTCATCGGCAGGTAAAATTGTATACGCGCAGTCCGCCTCAAAGCAGACGTTATTGTTCTTTGCGATAATATCAAGTTTTTTGCCTTCCGACGCGGAATGCAGATATATGCGCACCTCTTCACCGATTTGCTCAAACGCGAAATTCATCGGCACGATGTAGGGTTTATCGTCCAGACACAAACCAATATGCAATATTTCGCAGGCGTCGAGAATGGCAAGGATATTGCGCAGGCCGGTGACTTCTCTGTCGCTTCTTCGCAATTTCAGCTCCAATGAGACGCTTGCACACAAGTGGGCGTCATACGCCTCGGGTTATTTTTTCTGCATCCTGAATCTCTGAAGATTATATGATTTCGCACTCTTCAAAACATAATCCTTGCCGTATTCTGAACACCTTGTTGCCGCAGAGTTCGCAATAAACGGCGCTTTCATGGTTAATATGCCCGCAATGCGTCTCTCTCTTTTGGAGTGACGCGCGCAATGGTTTACCGCAGTCTGTACAAAACAATGATCGTGGAGAAATGCCCTGGTTATTGCCGCAAAAAGAGCACTTCCCCGATTCCGGCAATTCCTGTAAGACATGAGCAAATCGCTGAAACTCGCCCAGCGCTTCCAATGGTTTGCATATAGTAATTTCTTTTAAGTATTGCTCAAAATTCCTGATCGTGTTATCGGCTTCCGACGGTCTGTAATCATATTCTTCGGTTACCTTTTTATATCGTTTGGATGCCGCAATACCGGAAATATCACATATCAACTCAATATCTTTTTTATCAGTAATACCCATCTCCCGCAATATCCATTTTGACGCCAGAACCTCCGCCGTAAAAACATTCGCTTCAAACTCCATCTGTATATAATCTTCTTCACTCAATGAATCGCGCTTGTTATCAAGATGCCCTAAATAGATATGCGCAATTTCGTGCATTAAAGTCCAGCGCAGCCGATAGAATGGTTTTTTACCGCTGTAGTTCAGAACAATGCAATATTGCTTTGTTTGGGGATCATAGGCCGCCATACCGTCTTCGCTTCGCAATACATACTGACGCAAATAGTTTTCATCTTTATCAATAACGGCGGCGAGATTATGCGCATAAACAAGACGCCACTCCGGTTTTTTATGGACGATTTCAAACGGATCAACCGGAAACCAACGGATATTCAATTCCTGCAAAAACTCATGCGCCATACGAAACGCCCGATACGCAGGCTGGTTTTCAATCATGAAATTTTTCTGGGTAGAGTGATTCCATTACCTTTCTTATTTTTGCAAGCTCTTCATCATCCAGATTCGCGCCTGCCTTTACAATAGCTCTGAGATCATGGTTTTTGATGTAATCGGCTACTCTGGCGGTATCGTTTTTCGCCCGGAACGCGGCCTGTAGCATTGCAAGCGCCTTTAAATCTATACTTTGGGTTGTGTGTCCGTCTCGCGGAACGGTTTGCAGTACGTTCTCATCGATCCCGGGATTGCCTGCGCTGAGCTTGCTTATCGCCAGATCAAGTTTATCGCGAATCTGCATATCAAAAAGCGCATCAATATGTATGTCCAACGCGGCCGCCAGCTTCGCAAGAATATCCGGACCGGGATCGCGGGCGCCGCTTTCAACATAATCAAGGTATGACTTTGATATCTTTGCCTCCTGGCTCAGCTTCATGGAAGATATTTTGGAGGACTTTCTCGTTTCTTTAATGTATTGCCCGAGCGCCAAACCCATGGCGATCTCCTTTTATAATTTTGTTGGGCAAATTATTGTTTTTGCCTACTGTTTGTGGTATATTGCTCCTTGTGGACAAACGTCCAATAATTACTACAATGAGTTTATACCCGGGAGGTTCGCGATGGCAACATTTTTCAATTCGGGGCATTATGTGGTCAATTATTTCATTCAGGGATGGGAGAAAATATGGGTATGGAAAAAAATTATTTGGGAATAATGCGGGAATTTCTTGAAGAACATCCGGGCGTGTGCGGCATTCAGAACGATGGCATGGTTATACGGCATCCTGTTTATACCGCTGACAAAATGTCTGCAATACCATTTATTAAATCGTGTGCAATCGATACTTCGGTTTTCGAATATATTGGCTTCCAGAATACCCGCCATAATGACACGAGAGGCTGCCAAAATAAAACCGTCGGCTTTTTTACATATGATTACAAATTTAACATTGTTAAAAACAATCCATGGGCGTGTGTACATAAACTTGCTCAATATAAACAGGTTATGTCGCCAGACGCAAGCGTCTTCTATGACGCCAGCATTGAAGAACAATGGATAAATGTATATCTGAACCGCTTTATCGGCGCGTTGTGGCAAAAATGCGGGTTGCTTGTGATTCCAACTATTTCCTGGGGAGACGCGCAAAGCTTTGAGTTTTGCTTCCAGGGAGTGGAAACAGGATCCACGGTTGCCATTTCAACCATCGGCGTTAAAAAAGATCCGGCATCCGCATCCAGATTCATGGCTGGTTTTATTGAAATGTGCAAACAAATACAGCCGGTATGCGTAATTTGCTATGGTATTCCATTCCCCGCTATGTATGATCACGCGCGAATTCTCTTTGTGGAGCATGAAGGAGTAACAGCGCAAAGGCGCGCTCGTGAACGAAGATTACAGGCTACGCCATTTTTGCCGTTTGAAGATGATTTTCGATTATACAATTCTATTTCAACAGAAGGGAAGTAACTATGGGAGGACGAGGAGCTTCCAGCGGTATTTCAGCAGCAAAGAAAAAATACGGCACAGAGTACAGAACCATTATTGAGTATGATAATATCAAATTTATCCAGCCTCGGGGCAAAGGATCATCCTCCGTTCCTCTGGAAACAATGTCCGCAGCGAAAGACAGGGTGTATGCGTATGTCAATAATGTAGGAACACTTAAATCGATTGCATTTTATGACGGCGAAGGGAAAAGAGTCCGTCAAATCGATTTGGATCATCCTCATGCGGGGCATATGCCTCATGTTCATGTGGGCTATGACAATAAACACACGAATGAATATATCCCACTAACCGCTAAAGATGAAGCATATATAGAAAAGGTGAAAAAAATATGGAACAGCATACAATGAAAGATTTTCATTTTTGGTTTGAAAAAGAAAACGAAGATAATATCCGCGAGCTCATTGAAACAGGGGCTCCTTTCTTTTTTCGGTTTCATGACGACGATTATCACATTGAAGGTATTTTTGATCAAAAAGGATTTTGCCAGGGGTATGCTATTCGAAAACCAAAATATTCCTATATCGAAGATATTCGAGGCATGGGTTATAATGTGGAATATCCTGATGCCGATTACACCGGAAGTCTTGAAGCTAAATCACCCGAAGAGTTTATGCGGCTGCCTTTTTTGGACGGTAAAACAATCTTTGAGCGCTTTGATGAAATTCGATTTTTTGATATATAGTATCTACGCCATTTTTGCCGTTTGAAGACGATTTGCGATTATACAATTCTATTTCAATAGGAGGGAAATAATTATGGGAGGACGAGGAGCTTCTAGCGGTATGTCGGCAGCAAAGAAAAAATACGGCACGGAGTACAGAACGGTTTTAGAGTACAAAAATATCAAGTTTGTGGTTCCTCTGAAAGAGGGTTCTGCTCCGGTTCCAATGGAAACAATGTCCGCAGCGAAAGACAGGGTATATGCGTATGTCAATAATGCAGGGATACTTAAATCGATTGTATTTTATGACAGCGAAGGAAAGAGAGCCCGTCAAATCGATTTGGATCATCCTCATGTGGGGCATAAACCGCATATTCATGTTGGATATGACAATAAACACACTAAAGAGTATATCCCGCTGACTGAAAGGGACAGGGCATATATTGACACGATTACAAAACTCTGGGAGAACTATAATGAAAGATAACAGATATTACCTGGACGCCACAACACAGGAGGATGTTCGCGAAATGATTGAGTCAGGAACCGCTCTTTTTTTCCGGTTTCGCGAGAGAGATTATTTCATTGAGCCTGGATGCACAGGCTATTTCATTCAGGATCCGCAAATCGGAGAAGATGGTAATTCCAGCGATATACCGTATACGGATTATCCCGGCCATGAAGAAGCGCGAACTCCTGAAGAATTATACGCCTTGCCATTTTTGGACAGCAAAACAATCTTTGAGCGTTTTGATGAAATCCGATTTTTTGACGTGGGCATTACTCTTGAAAGGCTGAAACAAATGGTGGAAGACTTAAAGAAAGAATGACGCGCATAAGCGAGTTGCGGTTCTTTGACGCGGGTATATCGCGGGTGATACCGGAGCGGTCTCCGTGAACGAAGATTACAGGCTACGCCATTTTTGCCATACAAAGGACATAAGCCGCATATGCATATTGGATATGATTCCGAACACTCTGATAAATATATTCCGTTATCAAAAAGAGATAAAGCATATATCAACACGATTGCAAAACTCTGGGAGAACTATAATGCAAGATAACAGATATTACCTTGATGAAACAACTCAGGATGATATACGTGAAATGATTGATAGTGGAGACGCATTTTTTTTCCGGTTTCGCGCGAGAGATTATTTCATTGAACGTGGTTACAACGGTTTTTTAATTCAGGACCCGCAAATCGGAGAAGATGGTAATTCCAGCGATATACCGTATACGGATTATCCCGGTCATGAAGAAGCGCGAACACCCGAAGAATTATACGCCTTGCCCTTTTTGGACGGCAAAACAATCTTTGAGCGTTTTGATGAAATCCGATTTTTTGACGTGGGAATTTCTCTTGAAAGGCTGAAACAAATGGTGGAAGACTTAAAGAAAGAATGACGCGCATATGCTCAATCCGCATAATTTGCGCGTGTCTTAGCCGAGTGGGGGTGGGGCGAGACCTCGCAGCCCCCGCGTAAATACCGTGCCATCCAGTCACTACGCGGGGTGCATCGCATCCTGCGAGCAGGCTCGCCCCAGGGGGAGCGTATTTCATAATGTAATTAGTTTAATGCTTTTCTTCTCTGCCTAAGCCGTCCGCTCCCCCGCGCACTACCGCGACATCCATGTCGCTGCGCGGGACGCTCCCATCCTGGTCGCAGCCCTTTTATAAACCCCTTACGCTTTGCGCATCCTGTCCCACAATTTGTCCGCCTGTTCGCGGGCGGCCGCGTTGATTTCCTGTTCGCTGACCGTGAGGAGTTTGCGATCCCGCACAATCAGTTTGCCCTGCGAGATGACGCTTTCGATATAACAGGAATCGAGGCCGAAGAGGATGTGTCCGACAAAGCTGTAATCGGCAAAATCGGTGGGCGGATCGTAGTCGAGCACAACGAGGTTGTTCGCGCCGTCGCCCGCAAATCCGTTCGTGGAAAGATAACGGTGCGCGTTGCGGAAGCGTGTGTAAAAGCCGTCGTAGCCTATGCCGCCATTCTCCTGATTTTTGAAGAAAGCGATCTTCGCGCTGCGGATCATGTCGCTGTGCATACCGTCGGTGCCGAACATCATATTCGGGCCAAGCCCGCTCCAGTCGAAAGCGCCGACGTTGTTATTCATATTGCTCTCGGCATTCTGCGCAAGCCACACGGGCGAGGCGGCGAGGAGCGCGCGCTCATTCTGATCGAGGTGGAGGCAATGCCCGAGGATGGTTTTCGGGAAGTCGAGCGCGCCCGCTTTTTTGTAACGCTCTATCACGCGCATACCATATTTCTTTTGCGAATCTTCCTGATCGATGCCGCCCTCGGCCACGTGTACATGGATGCCGCTTGAGAGTTTGCGCGCGAGAGCGACCGCTTTGGCAAGCGTATCCTCGCCGACGGTAAAGGAGGCATGCAAGCCCACCAGTCCCTGGCGGCCGCCCGCGATATAGCGCTCGGTTTCCTCGAGCCCGGCCTGGGCTTTATCGAGGCCGTCGCGGTCGGTGATCTCGTAGCACAAAAGATGCCCCACGCCCACGCGGTCGAAGGCCTTCGCGATGATCTCGAGGGAACCCGGGATCGCGTTCGGCGAGGCGTGGTGATCGATGCAAAAGGTCACACCGTTTTTCGCGCAGGCGGCGGCGGTCACAAGCGCGGAAGCCTCTATCGAACCCTGATCGAGGCATTTGTCGAGCGCCCACCAAATATACTGCAAAACCTCAAGAAAATTGGCGGGCGATTTTTTCACGGTATTCATGCCCCGCGAGAGCGCGGAATAGACATGGTGATGTCCGCACACGAAGGATTTGGTGACATATTTCCCCGCGCAGTCGTATACGTCGCTGCCCGCCGGGATTTGATCCACAAACGAGATGCCGCCGTTTGCGCCCTCTTCCACCTTAATATGCACGCCCTTTTTGAAAGCGAGCGTTTCCCAGTCAATAAAATGCGCGTTCTTCAGATACATTGGTTTCTCCCTCCGGATAGGATATCCTGAAAGCTACGCATAGACGATGCAAAACGGCACAAGTCGTGCCTGCGCAGCACAAGCGTCAGCACTCCACCCGCGCTATCCACAACGTGTTCTTTTTTCGCTTCTGAAAAAAACGCAGGAGCAAATAATAGAGGGCCGTCGCAAGGCAGGCGAGACCAAAAGCGCCGGGTTCGTACCCGTCAAAAAGCGAGTACCCCAAAATAAGCGCGGTCAAAAAAATAAGCAGCGGAAAGGCAAACAAAAGCGCGCTCGCGCGAAGCCGCGACCCGGATCGCGCAGCCAGAAAAACATGATCGCCGATCCGCGCGCCGGCAGAATTCTCCGCCAAAAGGAGCGCGCCGCCGTCAGGCGCGAAGATCCGCCCGCAGCCTCCGGCGCAACCTTCACCGCAAGCACCCTCCGCAAGCGCGCGCGTATCCCTCAATGTGCAGCTATCCGAACAAGGCGTCATTCCGGGGCTTGCTTGCGTATCCAATCGTATATATGCCATGCGCCCGTCGTCCGCAAGCCCGCAGACGACCCCGCCATATTCCGGAAATTCCGCCACGACTATGCCTGCTCAGCCTGCGCTGCGGCTTGCGCTACGGCCTGCGCCGCAATCCAGTCAACCAGAAGCTGCACCCCAAAGGCTGTTCCGCCCGGCGCGTAATACTTCCAGCCATGTTCAAAATACGCGGGGCAGAGATCGATATGCGCCCACCGCGCGCGCTCCGGAACAAAATTGCGCAAAAACAATGCCGCGACGATATGCCCGGCATACGCGCCGCCCACGTTACAAAAATCCGCGTGCGGAGTTTCCAATTGTTTGGCGTATTCTTCCACGAGCGGAAACGGCCAGAGTTCCTCCCCCGCCTCATGCCCAGCGCGGCGCAGTTCCTCAATCAGCGCGTCATTTCCGAATACGCCCGCAAGCGAATTGCCGAGCGCGCGCTGGCAGGCGCCGGTTAAAGTCGCGAGATCGATTATCGTGTCCGCGCCCTCTTCGCCCGCGCGATACAGCCCGTCGATCAGGCAAAGGCGCCCCTCGGCGTCGGTGTTATCCACCTGAATATACTTTCCCGATTTGTGCCGGAAGATGTCACCCGGGCGCTGCGCCGAACCCGCGAAATGATTCTCCGCGCATACCAATATCGCCGTCACCGCACAATTTGGTTTCAGATTTGCCAGCGCGTGTACGCACGCCAGCGCCACCGCCGCGCCGGACATATCATCTTTCATAATGTGCATATCCTTCGCGGTCTTCAGCGAAACTCCGCCGGTATCAAAGGTGACGCCCTTGCCCACAAGCGCGATATGCCGCGCGTCCTTATGCAATCCGTCCGGGCGATATCGAATAACAACCATTCTGGGTTCATGTACGCTCCCCTGCCCAACCGCGAGGATACCGGCATACCCGCCGGCAGCAAGCGCGGCCTGATCCAGTATCTCGCAGGAAAGCCCGCGATCTTCGGCAGCGGCGGCAGAGCGGAGCGCGAGTTCCGGCGGCGGCAGCATATTCCCCGGCTCGTTGATCAGTTCCCGCGCGAGGTTCACCGACGCCGCAAGATCAAAGGCCTCGCGGATTATCACCTCCGCCTGGGCGGTCTGCCCCGCCCTCAGCACAAATTGAAGTTCCAATGTTTCCCAGGCGTCGTCTTTTTTCGCGCGGTATTTGCCGAATGACCACGCGGCGATCCCGGCTGCGCGCGCGAGATCGCGGATCAGCGCGGGCGCGTCCCCGTACTCCCCGTCAAGGATCAGGCGCACCTTGCGCAGCTTCAGCGAACGCGCGGTCTTCAGGGCATTTGCGCATGCGGTCTTGATCGCCTCGCGCGGACTTAAATATTTTTCATACCCCGCGCCATAGAGGAGCGCCCGGGCGGCAAGCCAACGCTTCTCAACAGCGGGAGTGGGATCTGCGGAATGTTCACGCCCACTGGATAAATTCCGCAACTCCGGATACAGCTCCGCCCAGCAGGCGCTATAGAGCGCGCTTCTTGCGCGCTCCGATATAAAACACGTCAATGCTTCTTCATCAAGCCAGGGCGCGTTCTCCAGACAAACCCATTTCATTTTAAAACCCCCGTTACCCATGCCGCGAATTTTGCCCAGATCTCTTCTTCGGCGGCGGGCGCAAGCAGAACATCCGCGTGCCGGAAATGATTAAATCTCAGCAGGTTGATCTGATCATCCTGAATTCCGGTGCGCTCCTGCCACCAGCGTATGCCCGCAGGAAAACCCGCGCCCTGATTGAAGCCCGACAAAACGGCGAAAACGGGCAGGCGATTATTCTTGTCGGGCGCGATCCGCAGTCCCTCATGCTGAAACCCCGAGAGACCGATCTCCCAGAAATCGATCCCGATGCGGTGCGGATAGAACCACTCCCAGACGCCCTCAGGCAGGGTATGGATCGCCGCGAGCCGCTCAATCGGGGTATTGCCGCCATTCTTCCAGCCGACAGGCTGCGCGCCGTCCAAACCTCCGGCGGAAACAAGCCAGCCCCAGGCGCTCGTACCCATACCCGCGCCGTCATAGAGCCACCCCAGAAGCGCGGCGTCGGTCATCTCCGCGCGCGGGCGCTGCGGAAAGAGCGCGGCAAAGGGGCTTGGCTTCCCCGCTGTACTCGCGCGCGATGATTCCCCGCCCGCGAGAAAGCCCATAGGCATACCCATACTCTCCGCCGCCAATACGCCAAGCGCCTCAAATACAGTCACGTCCGGCAAGCGCCTCTCGTATACCGAGGCCTCCGCAAGCGCGCGCTTTTTGCCGAGTTCCTGCCGCATGGCCTCGGGCGGGCGCGTCCCCCACTCCGGATTCTCGTCAATGAAGAGCAGCCCCGCGAGGCGCTCGTGCCCCCGCTTGCCGTCGGCAAATCGGCGGTGGGTGTATGCCATCACAAATTTAACGCCGTCCGACCAGCCGCCAAGGATCACGGGCTGCTTTCTTTTGCCCGCCGCGCGGACGATATCATCCAGATCGTCGAGTACAATCCCATATCCGATGCTATCGAGTACGCGCGGATCACTGCCCGCGAAATACTTTTCGGCTTTTTGTGGGCGCGCGCGATCCGCAAGCCAGGCCGCGCGATCCTCAAAAAAAGACGCGCGCCGCCGGACAGTCCACACCTCCATCCCGTGCCGCCCCGCGAGGCAGGCGGCAGCGTAGTGCAGCCAGGCCGGCCCGCAGGTCCAGCCCGAGACAAGAATGACTATGGAATCATTTTTTTTCTTTTTCGGAATGTAGGCGCGATAGCCAACTGAAACCTGCTCGCCGACGGACAGAGGCTCTCCGGCAAGCGTGTGTACGCGCGTTGTATACCCGGATTGATCACTCGCCGCAGCGGCGCACATAACGAGCAATGCCGCGAGGATACAGGAAAGCAGGCGTATCATTTTCATAATTTCAATCTACGCCCGAAACGACCCTATGGCGTGATTAAAAATCATCCATATCCATGGCGTCCAACGGAATAACCTGCTCCGCAACGCTTTGCGTATGCTGCGCCGGTTTTTTTGCGGGCGGCGGAGTATGCTTTGCGGGCGGCGCCGGGATATGCGGTGCCGGTTTTTTTGCGGACGATGCCGGGGTATGCGGTGCCGGTTTTTTTGCGGGCGGCGGCGGAGCGCGCCGCGTCGATTTCTTTGGGGGGCCCGACAGAGTATGCGACACAGCGCCCAGGGCAAAATGCTGCAATTCATTGACGCACGTTGTCATCTCCGACGCCTCGGTATGCAGCGCCGCAATCGAATTGGCGCTCTCCTGGGAATTCGCGGCACTCTGCTGAATCACCCTCTCCATTTCGGAGATGCTGCGGTTGATCTGCTCAAGCCCCTTGGTTTGCTCCCCGGAAGCCACCGCCACCTCATTCACAAGCTGCTGCACCTTTTGCGCCTGTTCCACCACCATATTGAAATTTTTCTCGGTCTCGGCAAATATCCCCGTGCCCTCGCGCACCTTCGCCATGGTTTGTTCTATCATATCCGCCGTTCGCTTCGATGCCTCCGCCGAACGCATGGAAAGCCCGCGCACCTCGGACGCGACCACCGCAAACCCCGCGCCTGCCTCGCCCGCGCGCGCCGCTTCCACCGCCGCGTTCAATGAAAGCAGATTCGTTTGAAACGCGATCTCGTCGATGGTTTTGATGATCTTAAAGGTTTCGTTACTGGCTTTGGAAATCTCCTCGTTGGCCTCCAGGGAACGCTGCATCGCCTGTTGCGTGGCTTCCATGTTCGCCCCCGATTGCGTAACGAGCTTGCTCGCCTGCGCGGCGTTATCGGCGTTTTGCCTGACCATTGAGGAAATTTCTTCAACGGCGGCGGATACCTCCTCAACGGATGCGGCCTGCATGGAAGCACCCTCCGCAAGCGCCTGGCTTCCCGAGGTCAGCTCGGCGGAACTGGAATTGATCTTTCCGGCGCTGTCGAAGAGCGTTTTCGTTGTCTTCTGAATCGCGGAACTTATCGTTTTCCCAAGAAACGCGCCAATAGCCAGGGCTATGGCGAGGATAATAATGGGCGTGAAAACCGCTACCGTCCTGGAAATAACAAGCTCTTTTTGCGCCGCGTCGCCTATCGCCTGATTCTCGCTCACTATACATTCCCGCATCTCGTTCAAATTTTTCGTAACGGCAACAATTGTCGCCGGGCGTTCCGAGCCCAAGCAGGCAAGGGCGACATTTTTCGCTCTTTCGACATCGCCAAGCCCCTGGCTCTCTTTGGCGACCTGAAAGATGCCCCTGTCGATTTCAAGCAGCTTCATAACAGATTGTTTCAGACCCTCATATAATTCGCCCGCGCATGCGCCCTTGTCGAGGGAATCGTATTGCGCAAAATCCTCCGCGATCTGTTTTTCGGCACCGACTATTATACCCAACTGACCTTCATAGAGTGTATCGCCGAGATACGGGTTCTTCAGCCGTTCATGCGCAACCCATGCCTGCAATACACCGCTTCTGATGCTCGTTTGCACTTCCAGGCGCTTTTCCGCTACCTCTGTGAGCGCAACTATATACTTGTCCAAAGCGCTCATCTTGCCAAACATGATCAGATTTCCAATGAGTCCGATAACCGCCACCAAACCAAAACCAAAATATATCTTGCGCCCAAGAGACATTTGCATTGTTATGCCCCTCCTTAAGATGATCCATCTGATTATAAACATAACATGGAATCATTCCCGATATTTACGAAAATCGAAAAATTACTTTATGCGATCTACATAATGCCTATGGACTTACTGGGTTCTTTGCATTTGGTTTGCGGAATACGTAAGGTTTGAAAACGAAAGGGGGTAGTGAAGGCTCGCGCAAAGCGCGAGCGGTTGCCCCGTACCCTTGGCACCCGCAGGGTGTAAAGGCATAAACGCTTATCGGCATCCTGCCTGCGCGGGGTACTGCCATCCTGGCAGTTAGGGGAGCATATACCGGTTATTGTACGTTCAGTAAAAAAATTCAGGGAGAGCCTTCAATGCTCTCCCTGCGCTTATAAAATTACCTCTTCAGCGAACTCGCGGTACCCAGCATGGAGTCGGAGGTTTGGATCGCCTTGGAATTCATTTCATAGGCGCGCTGCGCGACGATCATATTGACCATCTCCTCCACCACCTTCACGTTGGACATCTCGACCATGCCCTGCAGGGTCTTGCCCATGCCGCGGTAGCCGGGACGCCCCGCGATCGCGGGACCGGAGGCCTCTGTTTCCTTGACGAAATTTTCTCCGATGTTCTTGAGACCCGCCGGATTCACAAAGCGGTAGAGTTCCATGCCGCGCCCGACCGGAATATCAATATCGCTCCCACCCACGCGGCAGGTCACTTTGCCGTCCTGGGTGATGCTGATGCTCTCCGGCAGAAAGAGACTCGGAAAGATCAGCTCCGGCTCAAGGCGGTACCCGTTATGCGTGACCACCTGCCCGTTCGAGTCGATCTTGAAAGCGCCGTCGCGCGTGTAGGCAATGCTGCCATCGTATAATTGGATACGGAAAAATCCTTCGCCCTCAAGCGCGATGTCGAGCTTGTTGCCCGTGAGTTCAAGCGAACCCTGGCTGTACATCTTTTGCGTGGCCGCCACCTTCACGCCGTGCCCAACCTGAATACCCGTGGGTACCTGGGTGTCGAGTGAGGACGGCGTTCCCGCGAGGCGATCCTTCTGATACAGAAGATCCTCAAAATCCGCCCGCCCCTTCTTGAAACCCGTCGTGTTCACGTTCGAGAGGTTATGGGCGATGGTGTCGATGTTGAACTGCTGGGCGTGCATACCCGACGCCGCAGTCCAGAGTGAACGCATCATACTGCTCTCCTTAACGCGGCCTCTCGCAAGAGTCCAGCCGCTGATTCTTACTCCAAACTTACCCCATGCGCGCGACCTCATTCACGAGGCGCTGCAATAACTGATCGTGCGCCTGAATGGATTTCTGGCTTGCCTCATAGGAACGCTGCACCTCAATCATGCGCACCATCTCCGCCACCGAGTTTACGTTGGACGCCTCCAGAAAACCCTGCTCCACATGGGGGCGCTCCTGCAGCATCTCGCTCGCGGGACCGGAATATTTCGTTTCCTTAAAAAACGAGTCGCCCTGCTTGTCGAGATAGCGAAGATTCTCAAAGTTGACGATGCGCAGGCGATCCAGCACCTCGGGACGCCGCCACTCGTTCTGATCGTCATTTGTGAGCCGCTCGTTATCATCCTGCTCGTCCATATTGACGATAACGTTCCCTTCCTTATCCACCATGAAGTTGAATTCCTTCACGCGGATCGGCCCTTCCTGCCCCAGAACCTTATAGCCGTCCTTTGTTACCATAAAGCCCTCGCGATCCATCAGGAAACTCCCGTTCCGCGTGTAGCGCGTACCGGCGGGCGTATCGATCACAAAAAACCCGGGGCCGTCCAGCGCCAGGTCAAATCGGTTATCCGTTTGTTTCATCGCGCCCTGCTCAAACCGCGTAAAAGCCTCGTTCATCTCCACCCCGGTGCCGATCTTGCCCACTATCGGCGCGACGTCATAAGAGCCAATCGGGAGCTTCACCACGCCGTCGTCGTTGAAACGGCTGACCAGCATCTCGGGAAAAGCCTTAAAGATCGCGGTGTCATACTTAAACGCCGGTTTGTCCACATTCGCGAGATTATTGGAAACGATATCCATCCGGTGCATCTCGGCGATCATGCCCGACGCGCCGGTATATAATCCACGTACCATACTCTCTCCTTTCTGCGGGACGAATTTTAGCGCGAAAAGATCCCGCCTGGTATATAGTCGGCGGGACAGAAAAAAACTGGAGAGGGAAAAAAGGGGAAGGGGGCAACGACAGGAAGTCGTGTCCCGAAGCGCGTACATGGATGTACGCTCTTGCGAGGGCAACGAGAACGCCGCAGGCGGTCGAGGCGCGGGGGAAGGCTTTCCCCCGCAAAAGCTCCACTCAGTCCAAAACCCTCCCCAGCCCGCGCAATACGCAAGCTCCGCATTTTACGGAGGCGGTGCCGCAGAAGTATTCAGCGCTATTTGGTAATCCGATCCGGCGGGAACAAACGCCCACGGCCACGAGCGGATATAATAATTCCGCCCAGCGATAAGCGTCCGCGAAATGGACGCATTGCCGGTGAAGAGATCTATCGCGCCGCCGACCGCAGATCCGTCATCGGCAAGCACCTGCACAAACACGGAACTTAATGCGCCGGGCTTAAAGTGGATGTACTGTTCCGCCGCCGCTGCGGTAAAGCGGAACCACTCGGTTCCATTTGCGGCAAGATTCCCGTCCGTCCAGACGCCGACAGTCATCTGCGTTACCCCCGCTGCCGGCACGGAAATGGCTGTTTCGCTCGACGCGGCACCGCCGGACGAATTGGCGGAACTGCTCCCGCCGGATACAACGCTTTGATCAGAGGCCGCGCCGTCCGGCGATGCGCTGCTTGCGCCGCCAACCTCCGGATCCCCGCCGCAAGCCGCGAACGCAAGCATGAGTATAACCGCTGATAAAATAGCACATC
>JAITCI010000031.1 GCA_031283155.1 Spirochaetota bacterium
CACATACTAATATACCATCTTCAAGAGACTGATTCATTTCCCAGCCGAGATTCTTAAGGCGCGTATTATCAAGAATCGCGCCGTTTTGAATCACTGTATTATCTGGAACAATCAAGCGGCACTTTTTGCCAAGGCTGTTTGCGGACGAAACAATGATCCGCGCAATTGCATCAATTGACGCATAATTACTTAAAGTATTGTTTGAAGAAATGTTAAAAACATCGCCAGAACGCGCTTTTTGAGCAATCAGCAGCAATGCGGATATTACATCATCAATGTGAATATTATCCCGTTTTGTGAAAATCGTGCTTTTCAATACAACATCCCGATTATTCAGTACATTTTGAATAAACTGATAAAACGCTGTGTTTGGTATGTTTTTTGTGTAACCATAAACATAGCTCGGACGGACAATGACCGCATCACAATCGAATTGCCTCACATAGCTCTGCGCAATCACCTCGGCCATTCGCTTGGACTCAGAGTACGGCGCGTTTAAACCTGAAAGTGATTCAGCAGACTCGGTCTGTTCCTCACAAAAAGCGCATGATTCCGTTCCATTGCCTGCTGATATGACGTTACCGTAGACTGTAGCGGATGAAAAAATAATAAATCTTGGCTTTTGACAATGTTTTACAGAGGCGTCAAACAAATTCATCAATCCAAATATATTTGGCTGAATAACAGAAAGTGGAGAAGTCTTAATAACTTCTCCGGCTATAGGCGAAGCGGCATGAAATACGTAATCAATTTTTTTGGCACCTGCCGTATCGAAATAGTCAGTGGACATACTGCTGATATCACCTTGTACACAAACAAGCTGAGAGCGTTTTTCACATAAAATTTTGTCGTCAAAGCATGACTCATAAACTTTTCGGCTGACTGCAATAACTCTGGCTCCAGACGCGAGAAGCGTATTGACAAGATTGCTCCCGATTAGCCCCGTCGCTCCAGTGACCAAAACTGTTTTGTCCGCGAAAAACATTTTTCACTCCGTATACGAGTTATTTTCGAATCATGCGGGTTGCACAATTGTATATTCCCGCCGCATCCATACAATGGTACGCCAATAGATCCTTATGCCAGCCAAGGTAATTGCAAAACGTATCGTTCAGTCCCAATCGTTCAAAAGAGAAGCTGCCTTTACCAATAAGTATTTCCGCAACCAGCCCGCCGATGCCGCCGCTGATCTGATGTTCTTCGACAGTGATAACACATTTGGTTTTTTGAGCTGATCTGATGATTGCTTCAACTTCCAAAGGTTTTATCGTGGGAAGATTAATGATTTCGGCATCTATGCCTGTTTTCTCAAGCATATCAGAAGCAGCAATGACCTCCGCTATGATATTGCCTGTTGAAATAATAGTGACATCTTCACCGTTTTTTATAATTTGCGGCTTACCAACACAGAACTCTGCCTGTGCATTGGTATTCAAACGATGCTCCTTTATATATGTATCCTCAAAAATTTCAGTCTCGAATGCTTTGCCCAGCCGAATATATACAGAACCGGTTCGCTCGATGGATTTTTCCAAAATCGGGGCTATCTGACGCGGCGAGGCAGGGACAAACATGGCCAGGTTCGGCAGAACGCGCAGAGCGGCAATATTTTCTGTCGCATGATGTGTGGCACCCAGATTATTCATTCTGAGACCGCCGCCCATTCCGACGATTTTTACATTGCAATCATTTAAACAAATATCGTTGCGAATGAATTCATACGCGCGGTATGACAGAAATGAGTCAAATGTGTATACAACCGGAATAAAGCCCTCTTTCGAAAAAGCCGCTGCGGCACCTACCATGTTGCATTCGGCGATGCCGAACCTGAAAACGCGCCGGGAAAACAGCTCCTCCGCTTTTTCACAGAAATCATGATCCTCGTCCGCAAGAAACAAAGCTATTTTTTCGTTCCCTGCCATTTGCGTTAACAATACGTCTTCAAAGCTCTTTTTCATAATTACATCCGCCTATTGCAATCAATATTCGAAACTCGCATAATTACGCCCCCGCGATATCGTCATGTGTCAGTTTAATCTGATGGAGAATTGCTTCCCACTCCTGTTTGCCGGGCTTTCGTCCATGCCAATTCGGGCTGTTTTCGATCAATGGAATGCCCTTCCCTTTAATTGTGTTCGCAATAATGGCAATCGGCCTGTCACTGGTTTTATTATTCATCAAATCGGCAAGGGCATACACATTATGCCCATCCGCCTCAGAAACAGTAAAACCGAAAGCGGTAATTTTTTCCCTTAAAAGCGCAATATCCATAATGTGTTCAACTGTACCGCCAAGCTGCAGGTGATTATAATCAATAATCCAAATAATATTAGTGAGCTTGAAATGAGCTACAGACAAAGCCGCTTCCCAGTTGCTGCCTTCCTGGAGTTCTCCATCGCCCGTCAGACAAAAAATACGCGAATCGCTGTTTTTAACCTTTGCCGCCAGAGCAAAACCGACAGAAACCGATAAACCGTGCCCCAATGCTCCCGTATGATGCTCAATCCCGGGAACGTCCAGCGCCGGATGCCCGCCCAACCTGCTCCCTTTTTCACACATAGTGAAAAGTTCATCATAAGGGAAAAAACCGGCTCTTGCCAGAACGGCATACACACCCATTGCCGCATGCGCCTTGCTCAGAATGAATTTATCGCGTTCTGGCATATTGGGATTGTTCGAGTCATATCGCATAACGCCGCCAAAATACAGCGCGGTTAATATCTCAACACAGGAAAGGGAAGAAGTCAGATGCCCTGCACCTGTTTTGTAACTTATTTTTATGATATCCCTGCGTATCTGATCTGCTCTTTGATGCAATTCCATGCGGCTCTCCCTAATAATTGAAATCCCATGGCAAGTTTCCAGTGGGTAAATGAGGCAATTTGTCTGCCGCGTCATCGTATTGCAATTCAATTATGATCGGCTTATCAATATTTGAAAAATCAAAGTTGAAAGCAGGGTTTTCGTCCGTGTTATAAAAATGATACGCAATATCAAAAGCACTTGCCAGCTGTTCTATATTCGGCGGGTAATAGCCGTCTTCTGGCGTGGTTTTTGAAAAAAATCCGTACTTCTTTTTTTCCAGATCCCGTATCATGCCGGAAGCATGATTATTGAGTACAACAACTACAATTGGTAAATTACTTTTACTGATAAAGTGTAATTCCTGAACATTAAACATAAAGCCCTGATCGCCCGTCAGACAAAGTACGGGCTTCCCGGTTTTTTGGTATACGCCTGTTGATTTTGGAATTGCGCAGCCTAAAACTCCGAATGACTTTGAGTACAGTAAACATGGGACTCCGGAAATTTCTGCTTTTGGAGCAATACGGTTTTCAGAAAAAGCCATCTCATAAGCGTAGGAGATCCAAAATTCATGGTTGCCCACATCTACACAGATGTTTTCAATTCTGCCCCTTTGAGCGGTCTGGAGTAACTGAACCATACTTCTTAAATGAGGGATACGCATTACATTGCACATTTCAGCTTTGATTGTCCTGCATCTCTCAACCCATGAACGCAAAGACGCCTGCGATTTGCCGTTGATTAATGTTTTTATTGAATCAATGAAATCTTTACAAAGCAGGATTCTCAAATCACAAAGCAAACAGCTCGAATTGGGTAAAGGATTATTTAACTCATTTTCATCAACATCAACACGAATAAATCTGGCATTATTCGCAATCGGAGCAAAAGTTTTTGAAGCCCGATTGAAATGAATCCTGTTACCAACTGAAATGATCAAATCTGCGCATGATAAAATTTTATTTGCATATGCTGTACCGTGACTGCCGATGAAACCAAAATACAACGG
Source organism: Spirochaetota bacterium (assembly GCA_031283155.1). Lineage (GTDB taxonomy): Bacteria > Spirochaetota > JAGLSM01 > JAGLSM01 > JAKPMW01 > JAKPMW01. The sequence continues at coordinate 3,815 of JAITCI010000031.1, forward strand.
TGAATTGATAGCAATACTCTGCGCAAAGCGGCTGGATAATACAGGGATATTGAGTTTATCGGCAAGATCGCACGCAGCGTCATTCGTTTTTGTCTGACTTATTCCGTCGCCGATTAACAAAACAGGATATTCAGCATGGGCAATCCCATCCGCAATCAATTCCGCAATGCGGCGAAAAGAAATTGGTTGATCATCACCGCGCACAAATTTTTCTGTATTCCGGGTATCTTCAATCTCAGCCTCAGCATTAAAAATGCCCGACAGAAAATCAAGAAAAACAGGGCCACGTCTTTCATGGAGCGTCGCGTCAAGCGCTTCATCTATTATTTGTGCCGCGTTTTTTACCGACTCGATTCTTGCGGCAATCTTTGTTATGTCCTGGCACATAGAAACAGTGTCAAATTCCTGCTCGCATTGAAGAAACAAATCTGATTTTTCATATTTTTTTGAATGAGCGGTGATAAATAACACGGGAACAGAACAGTAATACGCATCCGCCATAGGGGTCAGCAAATTCGTAAAACCTGGTCCCCGCGTTGCGTAACAAACGCCAAGGCTGCGGCCGGATTGGGCATACCCCAAAGCGGCAAAGCCGCTTGCCTGCTCGTGATAATTAAGATGCAGCCTTACCTGCTTCTGAGCCTCATAAACAAAATCCAAAATAACGCCGCCGGGAACTCCAAAAACATCAGTCGCGCCAAAATCCACCAGCTTGTTTACCAAATATTGCGCAACTGTCATAAAAAGCATCCCTCAGCCGCAAGGCTTAGTCACAAGCATAGCTAAATGATCGCAGAATTTTCCTGAAGAATCTTCTCAACTGTGTCATGGGTATACCGATGTATATATTCAGGCTTAATATTACTCAAAAGTTCGTAAATCTTTTTGTACGGTAAATTGTAGCTTTTCCGCATATCCACAGCCAGTTTGTACGCCGTGCCGCATGCCGCGCCGAGCATATAACAAAGAGAATATCCCCAAAGGCTGTCCTCTGTATGCTTCTCGATAATTTCACATGCGTCAAAAACTGCGTCAAGATTATATTTCGGTTTAGCTGCCGCATTGGTTGTATTCTTGTTCATGTGCAAAAAGAACAATTCGGTTTGCAGATTTCCGGCACCCTGCCCCATTCCCATTATCGTTGAATCGATGATGATTCCTCTTTTTGCTTTTTGAGCAATATCTATAAATTTCATGGCATTTGAAAATGCCAGATTCAAATTGTTGTGCGCATGAAACCCGATTTTTACACTGCTCTCCAAATCTTTGTCAAAGCGCTCAAAATAAAATTCAACATCGCTGTTTTGCATATATCCGTAGCTGTCAACAAAATAAAGAGCGAACGCCCCAAATGAATTTACAGACTTAATCAGCAAGTCAATTTCCTGCTCGGTATACCGCATTGTTACCATAGGCTGGACAAAAACATTATATCCTTTTTTTGCGAGCATCGCGCAAAAATCAATTGATTTTTGAAGTTCAGAATACCTCATAATGACTCTGACGTTTTTGCATAAACCCTCTGCCCAATAGGGTATGTCATCAAACGGCGTATCTGGACCGCGGAACAACGCGGCGCAGTTTGAACTGACCGGAATAATTTTTGATACATCCTCAATAGATTGATAAATGGCAAAACCTCTCTTGTCATCTTCACTGAGTTCAATGGAACCAATTTCAACAATGTCAGCATTTGCTGCAATCAACAAACTCGCAAGTTCTTTACGCTCATCGCTATCGAAAATCTTTATGCCAGACTCATACCTTGCGCCGTCTTCAATCGCAAATCCTCCGTCCCGCAGGGTACAGTCGAGAACAAAAATATTCTCTTTCACTTTGGTTCACTCCGTTTTTTTATTATGCGCTTGCTTTTCCGTCCGCCTGAGCTACCAAGCAGCCCCCTGCTGTTTTCAAAATTTATTCTTTTTTCTTCAATAACCAACGGACGTTTTACAATTTTCGAATTGATTGACAGCACATATTCGCCAAGCAAACCGATAAAAAACAATTGAATTCCGCCAAATAAAAACACGCCGATTAAGGTTGGTGCCGTCCCGCCTGGATAACTATCCCAGTGAGTAAGCTTCAAAATCAGGTAACAAATGGCGATTAAAATACCTATAAATGATATTATTACGCCAAAAAACAAAGCGATTCTCAAACCGGCTTTTGTATATGATGTAAATCCAAGCATGGCGAAATCATAATATTTCATAAAACTGAAAGAAGATTTTCCCGCGCGCCGTTTTTCCTGTGTGTAACGCACTTCACTTCTTCGGAAACCCAATTCTGAAACAAGCCCTCGTAAATATGGCTGCGGATCATCAACACTGGCTAAAACATCGAGAAAGCCCCGGTCGTACAGACCAAAGCAGTTGAAATGCTCAATTTGCTCAACATCGCTCATACTGTTAATCATTTTATAGTATAATGTTCTTAAACCATGAATAATGGGATTGGTTCTGCTTTTGTTTTTTATTCCGCAAACAATTTTAGCTCCTTTTTCCCATTCGCGGACAAAATCAACGATCTTCTCGGGGGGCTCCTGAAAATCTGCTACCAATAATATTGCGCAATCTCCGGTGGAGCTAATCAGACCGTGATAGGGCGAACGGTTAGGACCAAAATTCTTTGCATTAAAAATGGCCTTCACTTTTTTGTTTTCTGCGCACAATCCGCTGATTAACAGGCGTGTTTTATCTTTGCTGTCATTATCAATAAAAAGTATTTCATAGTTATATTTCTGTAACTTTGTTTCCATAATATTTTTTACGGCAGAGCAGATTTCTGCAACATTTTCTTCCTCATTGTAGGTTGGGATCACAATACTTATCTTTTTCAATCTGATTCTCCCAAAATATCTTTGCTGACAATGCAGAAGAGCGGCGAACATGAGAAAAATCCGCAGCCTTTTGGATGCAGAATCGCGTTCCATGTCCTGCTTTCTTTTTAGCCCCAAGGGGAATCGAACCCCTGTCTTCGCCGTGAGAGGGCGGCGTCCTGACCGCTAGACTATGGGGCCGCATACTGGGGGAGAAGGATTCGAACCCTCACTAACAGGGCCAGAACCTGTCGTGCTACCCTTACACAATCCCCCATCGGCATACGCAAATTTACAATTTTTGCGGGACAGAACCAAGAAAAACCGCGCGGATACCCTGGCACCCGCAGGGTGTAAGAGGGCAAGGGTACGAGAAAGGATGTCTCGTTTTTGCGCGGGGGAAGCGATTCAGCGGAATCCTGTAAAAAGCGCAGCTTCGAAATTATTGAAGGTAAAGCCTCCCCTAACTGCCAGGATGGCAGTACCCCGCGCGCAACAGGATGTTGCAATCAGCGCGGGGCACGCCTTCGGCTGCGGCACTCCGCGCCGCAGCCTTCACCACCCCTACTCGTTTACTGCCTAAAGCCGCTTTGCGCGATCCGGGAAAGCATCATCCAGCGCAGCCAGAACGCTTTCGGGAGTAATGCCTCGCATACAAACAGTATCGCGGCAGGATCTCTTCCGGCAGGGCGCGCGCTTGCAGGGTACACTCAGGGAAGAAGCCGCCGATGATATGCCGAACTCCGGACGCCCCCGCATCGGGCAGGAGACGCCCGCTGCGGTAAGCGCGCGGCAGCGCTCCCCCCAGGGACCGGTACGCGCGGGATCGGTCGGTCCATGCAGGGAAATGACCCAGGCCCGGCTTGCGGCGGCAAGGTGCATCGGAAAGGAATCAACGCTGATCACCGCATACGCCGTGCGCGCAAGCGCCGCGAAGCCGGCAAAATCAAGACGCCCTGCGGCGCTCTGCGCCCAGAAAGCAGAGGCGGCTTCTATGGAATCCGCAGCAAGACGGATCTGCGCAAGAAGCGCCTCCGCGCGCGCGCCATCGGCGGCTGCCCCGCTGATGATCACCCGGAGGCCGCGCGCTTTACAGAGCAGCGCAAGCCGCACCCAATGCCCCTCCGGCCAATGCTTGCTCCGCCAGGTCGTGAATGCGTGGAAAATTACATAAGGTAATTTCCCACCGCTATTCCGATCCCCGAATCTTTCCGCTTGCCCTTCCCTTCCCAGCGCAAGCGCGAAAGAAGGTAATTCCCCACCGCTATTCCGCACCTCAAATCTTTCCGCCTGCTCCTCCCCTTCCTGCACGGGCGCGAAGGACAGGCATATCTGTTCAGGCGGCGGAGACGCAAAACCCAAAACATGGAATATCTCAAAATAACTCGGCAGGGCATGGCGCAGATATTTTCGTTTATGCGGACTCTTGTACCGGATGAACGGGAAGCGCCCCTTGCCCGCCCGCGCGCCATCCGGCGCAAGCCGCGCGGCAAGCGATACCGCCCAGGAACGCGCAAGACCCTGGAGATCAAGCACAAGATCGTAGCGCTCTGCGCGCAGCTCATGGATAAACGCGCGCCAGATTCGCCGCGCACGAAAATAACGCCAGGGCAGCGCGGATTGTATCGCCGCGCGCGGAAAAATAAGCACACGGCGCAATGCGCGATTGTCCCTAAGAATCTCCGCACCCCCGGCCTCCACAACCCAGTCGATGGCCGCATCGGGAAAACAAGCTCGCATATACGACAGCACTGCGGACGCAAGAAGCACGTCGCCCAGCGAACTTAATTTGACTATAAGAATGGAGCGTACCGGCGCTTTACGGAACGGGCGCATCTTTCGGGATATCCGAATCCTCCGCCGGAGCGTCCGCCATAAAATCGCTCGTTTCTGTATCGAGGCGCTTGATCTTGTCTTCAAGCACCGAGTATATCTCGCCGTAGGGCGCGAAGGCGCAGTATACCTTGCCCTCGTCGTTCCGCCCAAAGGACAGGGTGCGCGTTCCCTGACCGTCCTCTACACGGACATAGTCCGACGCAGGATAGATCCCGTACTGCGCGGAAGCGGCATAATCGCTTATGAAATCATCCACAGCGAACTCGTACAGCTCACCCAGCAGGGGAAGCAGTTGCTGCGGATTCACGAGCTTGCGCAATTCCCCTTTTTCGAGAAACCAGGTTTCTTTCTCGCGGATGAGCCGGAAGATACGCCCCTCAAACCGCGTCTCGACCATTTGCAGTCCCTGGAGATCCAGATCAAGCACGCGGCGGTAGCGGTAATCCGCGATGGGTTTGCGCAGACGGTTCAGCTTGAAACTCTCCGCGAGATATACCGGCGGGCTGCCGTCGACAAACACGTAGCTCTGCGCGCTCTCATTCTCCCCGAACTGCGCAAGCGACTCCAGACCAAAGGAGAGGTGCCAGCGCATATTGCCTGACTCCATGATCAATGCGGCCTGCGGGGGCTGAAGGCCGTACTGCTCCAGACGGGGTTCCATATTTTTGAGCGTCTGCGCGGCCTCAAGGCTCGCGAAATCATCGAGGAGCGGCAAAATCGCGGACTGCTCCACGCGATAGGGGCGCGGCGCGGTAAAAACCCACTCGCCGTTGGTCGCCTTCGCGAGGGTGTAGCTTTCGCTTCCGACATACTCGATTTTTGTGACTTCGCCGGGCGCGAAATTGGGTACGATCAGCGCCGTTTGCGGGGCGGATTCCTTCTGATCGCGCGGGATCTCGATCACTATTACATATACCGCAAGCACAAGAAAGAGCCCGCCCATAACGGGCAAAACCGGAAATTTACGCTGCGGCATATCGTTTCCTCCGGAAGTACACAACTATGCCCGCTATGATCACCGCAAGCGGTATAACGAAAATAACAAAATACTTGATGAAATTGGCTTCACCCTGGGTAAGCCGGATGGGGTAGCTCTTCGCGACGCGCGGACTGATCGCGATGCGCCCTTCCTGCCCTATCGCCCAGTTGATCGTGCCGATGAAGATATCGGCGTTGCCCGGCGAGTTCTGGAGATAACCGGACGACAGAAAATCCACGTTGCCGAATACAGCAAGATTGAGTTCCTTCGCCGGCCCGGCCTGGGTGATAACCTCAGCGCCGTCCTTGATCTCTTTCTTTTCGGCGGGAACCGTTACGATCAGCGCCGCGTCCAGGGCGCCGCGTTTTTTATTGCCGTCATTCCGTCCGAGCGCGCGGAGATCCGTTTCCTCCCATGCGGCTGCGGTGGATTTCAAAAGGGAATACATATTATAGTTCGTGAATGTAACCCCGGATTTTTCATCAGTGCGGCCCCCCGCTGCCGCAGAACGCGCAAGCGGGACTGTAAGTCCATAGAGCATGGGCTGGCGAAAGGTTTCCTCGGAGAGTCCGCGCGTGATGCGGTGCGGCTCAATGTCGGGAATGATACCCAGAAACCTGTTAAAAAAATCGGGGATCAGGCGGGTGGGATCAAAGATGATGCCGGTACCGATATCCGCCCCCCAGCGCGAAACCAGGGCGCGGTAGTTGGGGCCGGACTCCCGCGCGGCCATGAAGATCGCCGGCTTCCCCTGCATGAGATAGTCTTCGATATAGCCCACCTCCTGCGGGGGGAGATCATCGCGCGGACCGGCGACGATCAGGAGATCGTATTCCGCAGGGACGCCGCCGGATAAAAGCAGATTTGTGCTCTCCACGTAAAACCCATTTTTGGAGAGCTTATCGCAGATGGCGTAATACCCATTTTCGTCCAGCGGGTTTTGCTCCAGATGCCCCGAGGTAAACAAAATTTTCCAGGTTTCCTTGCGCGTGAGAATATTGATCGCGGTGGTAAACGATTCCTCAAACTGCGGCACCTCGGCCAGCCCCTGCGCGGTTTGCTCCGTGATGATGTAGTCCTGCGGGCGGAGCTTTTGGGTTTTCTTGCCCGCCGCTACCACCACGGTAAAGGCCTCCCGAATCTCAAACTCCTTGACGAGTTCGGGCTCTTCGTATACGTCCACGATCTCATGGCTTATAAACGAACTCTTCCGCGCGTAATCGCGCAAGAGTTCTTCCATTGAAGAAACGTAATTCAGCAGCGCGCTGATGGAACGATTGGCGTTATTCGCGGCCTCCATCTTGAAGATCCAGAATTTTACGGGTTCCTTAAGTTCCTTGAGCGTGAGTTCGGTTTGCTCCGAGAGCGAAAAACGCTGATTGCTGGTCAGATCCGCGCGCAGCGTGATATGCCGCACAAAGAGATAATAGAGCAGCCCGAGGATCGCGGCGATCAGAAAAAGCGTCGCCGAAAACCGCAGCCCGCTCCGGGTTCTGCGCCCCCGCAGAAAGGCAAGTACCGGACGCCACTCGTACGCGAGATCGACCGCAAGGAGGGCAAGCCCCAGAATGAGTGTGAAACCCGCGAAAGCGCCGGGTACCACCTGCACCTGCGACGTAAAGAGCCACACGAAAAGCACAAAGAGCGCGGCATAGCGCAGGATCGCGATTCGCTTCCCGAGCCAGCCGACAAGATATTCTATCCGATCAATATATTTTTGCGTATTCATTCAATCCTCCGCTTATTTCAAGAGCCGCGCCTCGATGGATTTGACCGCAAAGAAAATGCAGACCACCCCCCAGAAGAGAAAAAACACGAGGTGCTTGATGTCAAATACCCCGAGGTAAAAATCGCCGAAGTGCGCGAAGAGCGAGAGTTCGCGCAGGATCGCGTGGATGATCCCCTTGCCGCCCTGCCCGACCCACTCGAGCAGTATCAGGATAAAGGAAAATCCAAAGCCCATAATACCGGCGGCCATCTGGCTCTCCGCGAGCGAGGAGGCAAGCAGGCCGAGCGCCACTATCGCGCCGGAGAGCAGGATAAGCCCGAGGTAGCCCAGAACCAGCGGCCCGGCCTCCATCCCCTCCTGCGAGAAGGCAAGCAGGATAATCACGTAGATCAGGGTGCCGGCGATCACGATCCCGATCAGCGACCAGGCGGCAAGGAATTTTGAAAGGATGATATCGAGCGGCCTGACCGGCGAGGTTAAAAGCAGCTCCATGGTTCCCGAGCGCTTCTCCTCGGCGACCAGCCGCATGGTAATAAAGGGCGTCGTAAAAAGCAGGATGTTCGCCAGGATCCCGAACACCCCGCCCATACTCGCCTGCAAACTCGATACCAGAATGTTGTAAAAGAAAAACCCGGAAAGCACAAAAAACAGGGTCAGCACAATATAGGCGACCGGCGACACAAAATAGGATCGCATCTCGCGTTGATACAGCGTTATGAAAGCGCGCATAATTTTCCTCCGTTACTCAGCCTGCGCCAGATCGTCAGCGGTTAATTTGATGAAGATATCCTCGAGCGCGAGGCGGCGCATCTCAAGCGAGAGCAGCCCGCAGCCCGATTCCACCAGCGCGCGCGCTATCTCCTCGCGACTCTCCGGCCTGGCCTGGATTGTACAGCGGTTGCCGCCCGCGCTCGCGGGGGAAAATCCGGCACCGCGCAGGACGTCCATCGCGCGCTCAGGGTTGCGCGCCACCTCGATATTCACATCCAGGGCGTCGCCATCGGCGGATCCCGCAAGCAATGCCGCCTTGGTATTGACCGCCGCGATCCTACCCCTGTGGATGATGATCACACGGTCGCAGGTTTGTTCCACCTCGGCCAAAATATGCGTTGAAATTATCAATGTTCTGTCGGAAGCCTTCAGATCGGATATCAAATTCCGGATCTCCATGATCTGCTTGGGATCAAGCCCAACCGTCGGCTCGTCGAGGATCAGCATCGGGGGGCGGTGCACCAGCGCGCCCGCAAGCCCCACGCGCTGCTTATAGCCCTTTGAGAGCGAGCGGATGATCTGATCGGCGCGGTCGGTTACGCGCACCGCCGCCATCGCCTCATCCACGCGCGCCCGCACATCCTTTTTGGGCACGCCCCGGAGCCCGGCGGCAAATTCGAGGTACTCGCGGACGCGCAGCTCCGGATAGAGCGGCGGCTGCTCGGGCAGATACCCCACGCGCGCCTTCGCGGCTATCGGATCATCCTCGATGTTGATCCCGTCGATTTCCACAGTTCCCTCGCCCGGCGCGTAAAACCCGGAGATGATGCGCATCGCCGTCGTCTTCCCCGCGCCGTTCGGGCCCAAAAAACCCACAATTTCACCGCGCGATAGCCCAAAAGAAACATGATCGAGCGCGCGCACCTGACCGAAATTCTTGCATAAATTTTCAACCTTAAGCATGGCTGCTCCTTCAAAAGAATTACCCGAAAAACCATTCCGCAAAAAATATACATACGCCCCCGCGCAAAGACGCACTTTTTGGCTCTGTATTTGCAGCGATATTTTGGGCGAGGCGCGCGCGTTTATGGCAATGGGAAAAAAAGACAAAAGAAAGCAGCCGAGATATATAGCCAGATACAGATTGAATGAAGTAAACGCGCGGCAGGTTTATTTTAAGGCATTTGCACCCCGCCCCAACGACACGGATGTCGTGCTCCGAGCTGCGACAGGATGTCGCAAGTAAGCGAGGAGAGTACAGGCGGGACTGGCTTCCCCCCTTCCGTGTACCATAAAGTGGCGTTGGCGCGGATGGCGAAGAGTGCGGGGCAGCGTACATGGGAGATGCGCAGGCGCGGGATGGCGCGCTTGCGCTGGAAAAACATACTGCTATCCTGTGATGCTCTTTTTAAGAGCGCGTACCTGCGTTATCGGCAGTTCGGCAAGACGCGCTGTCTGCTCTACGGACATACCTTCAGCGAGAAGATTACGCGCTATTTTTTCCTTAGCCCGCACTTCCCCTTCAACATTTCCCTCTTCCCTGCCCTGGCGCACCCAGTTCGGTAAACCAACCTCGTCAAGCACCTCTTCCAGCGTTGGGAACCGCTTTGCCATATCTATTGCCTCCTTGAATGCTCTTTGGTTAACGCCCATTATCAAATGCAAATACACACTCAGATATATCCTGAATTTGTCGTTTTTACTCTTCTCCAGTATAGCGCTTGCTGCATCCACTCGCAAATTCTTTGAAAGCGACTGGAGCCAGAGGTTCTCACTCTTCGGCAAAAGCGGAGACTCAAGAATTTGTATCGGGAGGTAATCTCCCGTAATCAGATAAATCCCCGGCGCAGAACGCTCTACCGTGTATTTTCGCTTCTCCGCCATATACTGTAGCAGCACACGCGGCTGCCTTGCCCCCACAAACGTGAGACTTAAATCTGAATAATCAACACCCGGAGTATTTGCCGCATAGTGGTTTGCATACGCACACACTTGTAAAAAATCCCGCACAGAGAAATAATCATCGGGGGATTTATATTCGATAATGTTATGACCGCGAAATATGCGGGCGATATTTTTGTCGATGAGCACATCTTTTTTCTTTTTGACTATGAGGACATCGATCCTGAGTGGTTCCGAGGTCAACTGGTGCTCAAAAGTATATTCAAGATCATTGCGATACTCAAAGAGTTCAAGCTGAATAGCGTCATAAAACGCCTGATGCCAGAGCAGCTTTTCCGGTTTGCCGGGATTTTTCTTATTGGGCATACGGCAGCCTCTTTCGTTGCATATATCTACAAAAGCCGGAGACTGGCTCTGGGTTGCATATTTTTAAATTTTTTTAAGGAAGGGCTTGCTTGTTCGCGGCTTGGCGCGGCTATAAAAAAGGAGAGCGTTTCCGCTCTCTGCGGACATTTTTGCGCCGCGCGCGCAATAAATTTTATAAAATATTTGTTGTAATTTGCTGCGCTGTGTTTACTTTTAAAGTAGATCGGGTTTCAAAATTTTTTAAAACGGATGCCCCACGCTCCATGCCCTGCTCGCAGGACGCGACGCACCCCTCGCCGCCACGGATGGCGATTTTGGCGAGGGGCTGACTCGCGCGCGTTTATGCCCTGTGGGTACGCCCGCTGAAGCGGGCGCAGCTCAAAAACAGGATGTTTTTGCCCCTTGCGCAGACAGGATGTCGGTCGCGCAGCATAACCGCCCGTCGCAAAGCGACGCCTACAATCCTTCCTTCCGGTCACGCCCGAAGGGCGTTACGCAAGGGGAGCAAGGCGCGGGCATTCCGCAGGGTCATCCGAAAGCCGCAGACCCTCGCAAGAGCGGCCATCCGTGGCCGCGCTCGGGACATGACATCCTGTCATAGACTCAGGGGGACGCGCGCACCACACGGAAGCCCAGACTGCCGTTCCCGTAGATCGGGTAGCTGTCGCCCCGTCAGGCTGAGCGCAAGTACCGCGCATCATCGTACCAGCTTCCGCCGCGCTCGACGCGGTGAGACCCCGTGCTGGGGCCGAACGGATCCGTCGCTGATCCTGTATACTCTTCGTACCAGTCCCAAACCCATTCCAATACGTTCCCGTGCATATCATATACGCCCCAGACATTCGGCGTCTTTTTTCCGACTTCATGCGTCATGCCATTGCTATTGTCCCCAAACCATCCGGTATTATCGCTTATGCGCGCCCCCGTGTGATACGCAGTCGTCGTCCCCGCGCGGCAGGCATATTCCCATTCAGCTTCAGTCGGTAAACGATACCCATTCGCGTCCCAGTTTACAGATGCTATGATTTACATTGTCGGGGAAAGTGGGTACGCTGGTCTGACGGGATCAGTGAGCCGGTGACAGGTTGTAGCGCGGCGTGAGGACGCACAAATACACGTTGTGATCCTCGTCTTACAGATTAACCACAGCAGGCCACCGTAAAGCAAAGTGCGGCGACCGGATTACTCCGGTCGACCGCGAATAGGAGTACGGTGTTCCCACTTCCCCGACAATCGCTCCTGACCCTTATTCTACAATAAGGAGTAGACGCATGGAAGAAGAAAAGAAGCGGCGGTTTGTAGG